>NZ_JAPMLG010000001.1:0-329989 GCF_035726925.1 Enterococcus sp. E5-37 | reverse complement strand
GCCATCCAGCTACATGCAAGTTTGCGTTTTCGATTTCTCCGAACTGATCAATGTGGGCGTAATTTGTTCCATCTGTCAGCGTAGAATTTGCAGCACCTGCTCGAGTTGGATCAATTACTGGTTTATCCTCCGAAGTAGTTGGATTATCATCCGTAAAACCATGAGCCAAATCATAGGCTAGTTTTTCTTTACTTACACCCATTTCAGAAAGATAACCGTAAGGATCTGTATGATCGCCCCAAATATTTTGTGTTACCCATAAATGCGATTTGATTCCTGGTTGGTTATAAGGAGTGTCTAATGTTAATGGAATACCATATTTCATTGCTGAATCTCTTGCCAATTCAACGTATACTTTATAGTTCTTTTCAAAAGTTTATTTATCATGTGTGTGTTGTAACTCGATTTGCACAGGACTTTTGGCTCACGAGGTTGTCCTACTCTACATCTTGCTGATAGATATGCTGAAAGGAAAACACCAACATTATGTTTTGCTTTTTCAGCTAGAACGAGACAAGCAGGAATACCTTTAGAAGATATCAAAGATTTTTTAGGTCATAAAGATGTTTCCACTACACAAGTCTATGCCCATATTTCTCCCGAAGTGAAAAAAAGATCAATGAATCAACTAGAAAACTATATAGAAGAGCAAATAAAAAAGCACTCAAATTGAGTGCTTTTTTAAGCTCACTATCACTAAAACTATCACTAATTTTATTTATAAGCGAACATGTTTCTATCACTGATTTTTTAAATCTAGCGAAAAACCCTTATCTTAAAGGCGTTCGTTCAATTCTTTGGCAAGGTCTTCAAAGCCTGGCTTGCCTAGAAGTGCGAACATGGTTTTCTTATAGCTCATGTAGAAAAATTTTCTTGATGATGATTTTATCCATCAATTGAGATTGACTGTTTTGCTCTCCTATGATTTCAGCTATGATTGTCCGATTTTGCGGTTTTCTTCTTAACTGGTAGTTGATTTTCCCAGTTTCCATCAACTCGCTAAGCATATCCACGACTCCGCCAAATCCGGTCTTTTTCGTAATAAAACCTAGTGCTACCATTCGTTCATCTAGATTTTTTGCTGTAATCGTCACACCAGTAATGAGCGAGTGCTGTAATGTTTGGGCCAGCTCTTCCATCCCTTCAGCATTGGATACGACGGAAGCTGTTTTATTAATAGGTTCTTCGTTTATTTCTTTTGGTTCTTTCCTCTCCACTTTCACTGTTTGACGAAGGACATCTAGTTCTTGCAAGAGCGTTTCGTATTGTTCTTGGGTCAGCATCACGCCAGCTACTTTTTCACGATTAAATATATATACGCCAGTTCCCGCGTCTCGCGCTTGAGCAAATACATCCATCGGCGATCGTTTCACTTCTGTGATCGAAGATGTGGGAACTTCTAATTTCTTTAATTCCAATGGATTTCCTCCTTTACTAATCGCTTTTTATTATAGCACAGACTGACTTGTTTTGATCTTTTTTCCAAAGGTTTTATCGGTTTTTGCCTAACCAGTAATTGATATCGGTAAGAAGTCTTTCGATACCAAATGAAGGATGGTACAGATACGTTTTTTGATCTTCGTTATGGTCTAGTGGAAAAAAATGATCGGTGATCACTAGATCTGCATACCGAGGCGGCTTATTTCGAGTACATACATGTATAGAGATCCGTTTTCGATGTCTTAGCGTTTTGTTCAGTACCCCAGCAAGTCTTCTTGCTTCTTGGTGTTCATAGCGAAAAAAAAGACGATTTTCACTTCAGGAGGGTGGACATCTAAATACCCTCGTTCCTGGAGTGTTTTCAGTAAAAGCATCCCCCACTCTACTGCGGGGTGTGCAAGTGCTTGTTGGATCGCTAGCCGAAATTGATATAGTTTATCTTTGGAATTGGGAAATTTTTCTAATGTTTCCTGATAATAACGAACTTATTCTATCAGCCGGTCATGGATACCAATTACGTAACGAAGCCATTCTTGGTAAAGTACTTTTGTCAGCTTTGATTTGTTTTCGCTCTCAAATTCGCTATTCAGCCAAAACAGCGAATCAAGCTTTTCAGTCACAATCGTCAATTTCCGATAGTCTTGTGTCTCTTCTATCCGTTTCCACCGCTTTTCAGTAATCTGGTTACAGCTCAAGCGCAAAATTGCTAGATAATTTTTTTCTTTTATTGGCAAAATCTGCTCCTCTCTAAATAGCAATTCAGGAAACAATTCAAAGAATAGTGTTCGACTGTCTCCTAAAATCTCGATTTCTGCCGGATCCTTTCTTTGCTTCAATAATTGGATGAACATCTCAGAAAAGGACTGCTCTCCATCATCTGCAAAAAAATGCGGAAAATCTTTCAAAAAGCAAAACAGCAGATATCTTACTTTTCTTTCTGAACCAAAGATCTGTGCTTTTTTATAAGAAAAAGAAAGGTGGTACTCGCCAAACCACTTTCTCAATCGCTCTTGCGTAGAACGATCGTACTTCTGCTCGTAAGGTTCATTCAATAGCAGATTTTTCAGTAAACAAAACGGGGGTGATTGGATCAGAAAAACAAACAAGAGATAAGGTTCGCTATATCCTTGATCATAAACTAACTGAACGGTTTTCTTATGAAGAATCAGCTGAATGGGACAGTCGCTTTCCGCCAAACGTTTCAGATGCCGATCCACTGTTTTAACATCGATTTTCAGTTCTTCAGCTAAATCAGCTTTTCGCCATATCAAATCTTTCATTAGATTGATTAGTGAAAATAAATTCTGTGCATTTTTTGATAATAGTTTTTGCCATCTCATCGATCATTTCTCACCTGATTTCTAAACATATTGTTTGATCAAAATGGGTTCACTCCTAAAAAGATAAAAAACTCCCTTTCTATTTATTTAAATACGCAAATCTTCCTCATTATTTTTTATTTTACTCAATTTAATCGTATTCTCATTTCAAAACGAATGTACTTTAAAAAAACATAATAAGATCACTTTGCTTGTAGGATGTATTCCCTTCCATTACAATGAAATAAATAGCGATTTTATGAGAAGGTGATGTGAAAATGGAAGAAAAAATAGAAGAATACAAACAAAAAATCGATCAGTTGATACAAGAATTAGAAAAAGCGGTCATCGGCAAACGTTCAACTATCCAATTGATGATCGTGGCCCTATTAGCAGGTGGTCATGTCTTATTCGAAGATATTCCCGGTGTAGGTAAAACGTTACTGGTCAAAGCACTAGCAAAAGCTGTACAGGGAACCTTCAGCAGAGTCCAATGTACTCCTGATCTGCTGCCTAGTGATATTCTTGGTTTTTCCGTATACAATTCACAATCAAAAGAGTTTGAATTTCGTCCGGGACCGATCTTTACCACGATCTTGTTGGCAGATGAGATCAATCGTACGACTCCTCGTACTCAGTCAGCACTTTTAGAAGCAATGGCCGAGAATCATGCAACGATCGACAACAATACATACCCTCTAGACAATCATTTTTTGTCTTAGCTACGCAAAATCCAATCGAGTACGAAGGAACATATCCTTTGCCGGAAGCACAGCTCGATCGTTTTTTATTCCGACTACAAATCGGTTATCCTTCTTTTGATGACGAACTTTTGCTACTTTTGGATAAATTCGAAAAAGTGTTGGATAACTTAAATGAAGTATTGAACAGTTATGAAATAGAAGAAATAAAAACAAATGTGGCGAATGTCTTTGTCAGTCCCTAAGTGGCATCTTATGCCTTGCAGTTAGTGTCAGCAACAAGAAGTCATGCTGCCATCCAGCTTGGCATCAGTCCACGAGGAAGCCTTTCCTTTATTCAGGCAGCAAAAGCTTATGCTTTAATCCATGGGAGAAATTACGTCACGCCCAAAGATTTGCAGGATTTAGTTCCTTACGTGTTTTCCCATCGCCTGATTTTTTACGATCGTTCATTGAAGGAAGACGAAAAGAAACAAATCATTCATACTCTTGTTGCACAAATTCCTATTCCTGTGAGGTAGATTGAGGTAGACAATGGAAAAAATCAAAGATTATTTCATTAATTTTGTGTTATTTCTGGTATATTTCATCATTGTGCTTTTTGCTCTTGTATTCAACAATTCTTTAGGCTGGTTCTTGTTGGCCTTTTTTACTCTTTATGTATCATGGAGCTTGATTTCATTAAGCAGCTTTCTAAAGAAACTTTCGGTTACTTGTACATTGCAGCCACTCGTTTATCGCAAAAAAAGTATGCAGGTTATTTTTTCCATAGCAAAAAAGAGAACTTTTTCTTTACCTCTCCCTCGTTTACAAATCGGCTTCCCAGCAATCTTTGCAGAAAAAAAACAAGAGATTTTGATTCTTACAAATAAACCGCAAGAAGTCCAATTGCTTTGGCAGCCAAAAGAAAGAGGATGCCATGAAACATTAACTGTCATTTTTACAGCCTATGATAGTCTAGGACTTTTCAGAAAAAGTGCAAAAAGAGAGATCTCTTTTCCTGTGACTGTTCTGCCTGCTTTTTGTAAGATTCAAGCAGAAAAATTACAGAGAGTTCTGGAAAAAAAACAGCAGCTGAACGCGTACCAAAGAGGTCTTGATTTTCGGGAACATCGCGCTTATCGTCCAGGTGATTCTTTCAACCGAATCGATTGGAAATTGTCTGCTCATACTCAAGAGTGGTTATACCGTGAATACGATTATCAAGAAGAAGAATGTTCTCCTCTTTTTTGCTTTTGGGGTTCGCCCAGTCCAAAATTTGAACCTCTGCTAGACTTGTATTTTTCTTTATGGCATTTGAGAAAAGAAAAGCAGCCGGAACTTCTGATATTAGGCAACCGCGCCTTTCATGGCAAAGACCCCGGTCATACCTATTTTGCTTCTTTGGAAGCTGGCGATGAGAAAGCTTTTTTCGCACACTTGAAAAAATATGCAAAAAAACAAATCGTCCTCTTTGTTCCTGAGAATTCTCCTGAAGTCTCAGAAGCTATTGAAACATTGTCAAAAGATCGAACGGTTTATCTTGTTTATTTCGTAGAAAAACAACTCATGGTCCAAGAAAAAGACAAGATATGTTCATTGCCAGGAGGTGAATGGATTGACGATTAAACGGGAAAAATGGCTGCGTGGCGTTTACTCCTTTGTGATACTAGGTGTAGGTGCTCCGATATTTGTAGTAGCTAATCAATTGCAAAACAGCTACCTTCTTATCCTAACTATTGGTGTCCTATGCCTTATTGTCTGCTGTATTCCTAAAAAATGGGTACGTTTGCTGCTTTCTTTGCCAGTAATGATAGGTTGTTTGTTTTTATATTTTCCTTCGAAGACATTTTCCATATTATGGATCTTACAGTTTTTTTCGTCAGTCACAGAGGAATTCTTCCATCTATCCCAAGGTAAACTTTATTATTTGCCAGAAAAGACAGCTTTTTTTTCTCATAATGTTGCTGATCTATTTATTTATTACATTGACCGTGGATTACGACTATTGGTACGCACCCTTTCTTTCTTTGATGGCTTACTTCATGATGCTTACCGTTTTTCGGAAAAAAGATTTACTGTACGAAATGATTGCGGTAGTAACTGTTTTGTTCGTGTATCTGGCAGCAAGGCAATTTTTCTCCATCCGGTTGTTGTCGGGAAACACTCGATTCCAGTCATTGACTACAGTTCTGCTTATTTGTTTCTTAACTTTTAGCGCTATCTTGCCTTTATATCTTCCGAAAGTACACCAATCTCTCGAGGAAACGAGTGAACCGATCCGAGAATATCTTAATGATGAAGGGCTTTATGACACACTCCATGAGTATCAATTAACCGGAAGTGCAAGAACAGGCTTCAGTGAGAATGATGAACAGCTTGGTGGACCTTTATATGATAATGGCGAAGTTGTTTTTACAGCGAACCAAAAAGGAAATGGCTATTGGAAGATCGAAAATAAAAATCATTACACCGGTTCTGGATGGATAGAAGATCAGGACGCACCCATCCAACCAATCCAAGAATTCCCTGTTGACATCACGAGCTACCAAACCGTTATAGAAGACAAAGAAAACATTACATTGACCCTAAAAAAACAAGCTTTCTTACCTTATCCTTATGGAAATACTACCTTGACTGATTTTTCATTAGCTAGTGGACAAACGCTTTACTATTTGCCTGAAAGCCAGCGATTCATTCCTGTCCCGAATGAATCGACACGTTCTGCAACTTTACAAACAGAAAGGTTAGTTTTTACGAGAGAAGAATTAAAAAGCAGTCAGTTAAAAGCTGATGATTTAGAAAATCAGCAGACAAATCTTCAATTGCCAAAAAGTTTGCCTAAACGTATTGAGGACTTGGCGGTCGAATTGACCAAAAATGAAGCAACTTTAATTCGTAAAGTCGAAGCTGTCGAACAGTATTTAAAAACAAGCGGAAATTTCCGCTATTCCAAAACGGATACCGGGCATACTCCGAAAGAACACGATTATGTGGATTATTTCCTCTTTGATTCAAAAGTCGGCTATTGTGACAACTTTTCAACTTCTATGGTCGTCCTTCTTCGAACACTTGGTATCCCAGCTCGCTGGACAAAAGGTTTTACAAATGGGCTCAGAACAGGCACAGATAATCAAGGGAATGAGGAATACAGCATTCTCAATAGTCATGCTCATTCTTGGCCAGAGGTATACTTTCCTGGATTTGGCTGGCTTCCATTTGAACCAACCCCTTCATTTGCCAATCCAATGGGTTCACAACCAGTTGCTGAAACAACCGAAACCGTCCAGCCTGCTATCGAACAACCAAATGAAAGCGAAAATATGGCAGAAACTATTTCCAGTGAGAGATCTGAGGTCATTCCATCAGAAGAAACAACACTCACACCAGCTTATAAAATCGTCTTATTCAGCCTTGGAGTGTGTTTATCCGTCTTGTTGTTCTTTCTATTGTTATTCAGAAAATCTCTGCGCTGGACAAGTTATCTTATCTATCTTCATTTTTTTGCTTCTACTAATACGATTGCATATCAAAAACTTCTTAACCCTTTGGAAACATTGGTACCGCGCAAACCCGCAGAATCTTTGCAGGAATATAGCCTGCGAATAGAACAAGAATTCAAGCTAGATCTGCGTTTCATTCGATTAACTACTCAATATGAAGCAGAAATATATGGACGACAAGCAGATCCGGTAAAATTCGATAAAAAAACCTATTTAGAAATAACGCATATAATAAGAAAAACGGTATACAAAAAAATTCTGACAAAAGGGAGCCGCTTCAAAAAATAAGATAAAATTTCTGGAGAATCTACTTCTGGAATGCCGAGAATCAGCTGATTGAGTATCGATTACTCGAAAAAAAGGTTGTGACACGTTTTTTGTCACAACCTTTTTTCATTATTATTTGATTTTCAATGTCAAAGCATTTAGAGCTACAACTACCGTACTTAACGACATCAAGACAGCACCAACTGCTGGACTTAATATGATACCAATTGGCGCAAGAATTCCGGCTGCTAGCGGAATTGCAAGAATATTGTAACCTGCCCCCCACCAGAGGTTCTGGATCATTTTCTTTCGCGTTTGCTTGGCTAGATCAAGAAAATGCAAAATATCTTTTGGATCGCTGTTTGTCAATACGACATCCGCAGAATCGATTGCGATATCTGTCCCTGCACCGATTGCCATCCCGATTGAAGCACGGGCTAAACTTGGCGCATCATTGATCCCATCACCCACCATGATTACTTTTTTCCCTTGGTCAAGGTATTTCTGGACAACAGCTTCTTTATCATCTGGTAATAAACCGTCATAATATTCTTCGATCCCTAAATAATCTGCTACTGCTTGGGCAGCGTTTTTATTGTCACCAGTAAGCATGACAGGAGTGATTTTTCTTTCTTTCAATGTTCGGATAAATTCTTTTGCTTCTGTTTTTACTACGTCACCTAAAGCAACGATTGCAGCTAGATGATTTTCTAAAATCAGGAAGCTGATGGTATTTCCTTGTTCTTGGTAAGGTTTCAATAATGCTTGTTCTACGTTTAATCCGAGACGCTCAACTTCTTTTTCATTAACTATTTTCACTTGTTGTTTTTTGACTGTTGCCTCTAGCCCGACTCCTGAAAGATTTTTTAGATTTTCAGCTTGATAAGGCTTGATTTCATGTTCTTTCAAATAATTCATAATGCCAACAGCCAATGGATGATTGGCATTCGCTTCCAAGGCTCCTAGATATTGAAGGATTTCATTTTTATTGAACGCATCATCAAGTACTTCGACACCCGTTACAGTAAATTTTCCTTCTGTTAGTGTTCCTGTTTTGTCCAGCATGATCACATCTAGATCATTGGCTTGCTCCAGTGCACTGCGGTTTTTCAAAAGTAATCCGTTTTTAGCTGCTATTGATGTGGAGCGAGCAACAACTAATGGGATAGCTAAACCTAGAGCATGAGGACAGGCGATGATAAAGACTGTTACCATACGTTCTAATGCATTAGGAAGATCTGTTAAGAACAACCAGGCGATGAATGCCAGGATACCCACAATTAATGCGACATAAAACAGCCATTTTGCCACTTTGTCAGATAATGACTCTAGCTTGGATTTTTCTCCTTGTGCTTTTCGCACCATTTCCATAACCTTCGCTAGATAACCATTTTCACCAGTTCCAGTTACTTCGATTTCGATCGTTCCATCCCCATTGATAGAACCGCCAATCACTTTGTCATTGGCTTGTTTTTTGATTCCTCTTGATTCGCCAGTCACAGCTGATTCGTCAACAATTGTTTCACCTTTCAAGATTACACCATCTGTTGGCATTTTATCACCAGACCGGACGATCAAACAATCACCTTCGTTTACTTCTTTCAATGAAACTGTCTCTTCTTTTCCATCTTTCGTCAAGCGTTTCACTGATTCTGGCAGTAATTCTGCTAGTTTTTGTAAAGCATTGCTGGCATTCGACACAGCATTCATTTCAATCCAGTGACCTAGTAGCATAATAACGATCAAAGTAGCCAATTCCCAGAAGAAATCCATGACGTGTGTATGTGGATTGAGCAGATTTGCGATAAACGAATAGACACTATAAATATATGCAACTGTAATCCCCATCGCGATCAGTGTCATCATAGCAGGACTTTTTTGTTTCAATTCCATCTTAGCTCCACTTAAAAATGGCTGACCGCCATAGATAAATAGTATAGTTGCTAAGATCAATACGAGCCAATCAGAACCAGGAAACGTTACTTGAAATGGAAATTCCATTCCCATCATTGGTGAAAAAAGAATGATTGGGATAGCTAGGATAAGCGATAGCCAAAATTTTTGTTTGAAATTCCCCATGTGCATGGAATGATCCATGCCGCCGTGTTCGTGATCCATGTGCATCGAATGGTCCATTTGTTTGCTGTTTGCTATATCTCCATGGTTATGTCCCATGTGCATGGAATGGTCCATCTGGCTATGGTCATGTTTCATCTCCATCTGTTTTTCATGAGATTCTGTACTTTCTTTGTTTACTACTTCTTTTTTATGTTCATGTTTTTTCTCCATATCGTTCCCATTCATTTTTACTCCATCCCTTCTCTTACTTTTTCATGTGTCGATTTAAGCTCAGGGAGTTCAACAATACACTGACGGAACTAAACGCCATCGCTCCTCCTGCAATGATTGGATTCAAAAAGCCTAATGCAGCAAAAGGAATACCAATCGTATTATAGATAAAAGCCCAGAAAAGATTTTGTTTGATTTTTCTCAATGTCACCCTAGACAACTCGATTGTTTGAGCAATGGATGCCAAACTGCTATTCATCAGTGTCACATCGGCTGTTTCCATCGCGATGTCCGTTCCACTTCCCATTGCCATACCAACATCAGCTAATGCTAAGGCCGGTGCATCATTGATTCCATCGCCTGCCATACCGACTTTTTTGCCATCTTTCTGAAGTTTTTCTACGTAGGCTGCTTTATCTTCTGGAAGTACTTCAGCAAAGATATGCTTTGGGTCAATACCAACTTGTTTACCAATCGTTTCGGTTGCCAGTTTGTTGTCTCCTGTCAGCATAAAAACATCTAATCCTTTATTCTGGAGCTGCTTGATTGCTTGTTTGGCTTCTAGTTTGATTTGATCAGCCACGGCAATCAACCCGATCACTTGCTTTTCATCAGCTAAAAACATGACTGTTTTTCCCTGCTGTTCTAATTCTAACGCGTGTTCTTGGTATTCATCAAATGATAGGTTCAATTCAATTAATCGTTTACGTGTACCCGCAAAATAGCGTACTCCGTTAATCATACCGCTGATTCCAGCACCTGGGTGAGCTGTAAAATCAATCATATCGTATGTTGCTGCTTCTTGCAGTTTTCCGTATTCCACGATTGCTTTACCTAGTGGATGTTCAGAAGCTTGTTCTAAAGTATAAAAAATAGATAGGACTTCTTTTGAACCGACTAGATCTGTAACTTTGGGCTTTCCTTCTGTAATCGTTCCAGTTTTATCCAAAACAATGCTGTCTAAGTGAGCAGCTGCTTCTAATGCTTCTCCGCCTTTAATTAAGATTCCGTTTCGTGCGCCAACACCCGTACCTACCATAATAGCTGTTGGAGTCGCTAAACCTAATGCACATGGACACGCAATGACTAATACAGAGACACTATGGATCAATGCGAGTTGCCAATCACCAGTGATCAAACCTGTAGCTACGAGCGTGATGAACGCGATGACTAATACGATTGGAACAAAAATCCCTGAGATCCGATCTGCGATTTTTTGGATTGGGGCTTTGCTCCCTTGAGCATCTTCCACCATTTGAATGATTTGCGCTAATACTGTCTGCTTGCCGACTTGTGTGACTTTCATGTGAAGCAGACCATTCGTATTGATTGTCCCGCCAAAAAGCGTGTCATCCGGATTCTTTTCTACAGGAAGATTTTCACCAGTAAGCATACTTTCATCTATCGCACTGCTTCCTGAAATAATTCGACCATCTGCTGGAATCTGCTCACCAGGACGGATGACTAGTTGATCACCAACGACTACTTCTTCAATCGCTAACGTTTCTTCTTTCCCGTTTCTTATCACTTGGGCGGTTTTTGTTTGAAGAGACATCAATTGTTTGATTGCATTACCTGTTTTCGTTTTTGCTGTATGTTCCAAATATTTGCCGAGCAAAATCAGCGTGATGATCATACTGCTGCTTTCAAAATAAAGATCTTGGGGGTGTCCACGGAAAAATCCGTTGTAAATGCTCAATACAAAGGCAGCCGATGTTCCAATTGCTACCAATACATCCATATTTGGTGCTTTCGTCTTGATTGCATGGTACGCACCTTTATAAAAACGAGCACCGACATAAAATTGGACAGGAGCAGACAGCACTAACTGGACGATTGGAAAATGAAAAAAGTGAACAATCGCCGCATGGCTTCCTAACATCATAGCAATCATTGACAACATCAACGGCAAAGTCAAAACCGTACTCAATATAAGATCGAATAGCATTTTTTTCAAATACGCTTGCTTTTCTTCTGCAATTTTTTGTTTGTGGGCTTCATCGTACAAAATTGCACCATAGCCGATGTTTTCTACGCTTTGGATTAATTTTTCAGTGGTCGTCCCTTCATATTTGACACTTGCTTTTTCAGTGGCCAAGTTGACTGTGGCATTGACCACACCAGGTTGTCCGTTCAGCTCTTTTTCGATTCTAGCAGAACAATTTGCACAAGTCATACCTGTAATGACGAACGTATCCATTTTGGTTTCTGCTGTTGCCATCAAATCACCTCTGCTTTATAACCCAATCCATTGATTGCTTGACAAATCTTTTCGGATTGAACTTTTGTTTCATCAAACTTGACCGTACCGTTTGCTTTTTTCAAATTTACTTTCACTTTTTGCACGCCGTCAAGTGCGCTTACTGTTTCTTCTACTCTTGCTACACAATGATTGCAGCTCATACCTTCGATTGAAAATTGTTGTTTCATTTTTTCTTCCTCCTATTGATGTTGTTTACATTCACATTGACCTGGGATACAGTTACATTCGATCGTATCTACTGGTTGCTTTTGTTCCAGTTGTTTCAAAATCTCATTGATATCTTCTTGAGTCAAAGTGGCTTCTTCTACTAGATCCGCAATCGTCTCTCCAATCCTTTTTGCACAGATATGGGAAAAAAGATTTTCCGACGCACTGCGAACTGTTTCCATCTCTGAGACAGCTGGATGATAAATGAATTTTTTTCCTTCTTGCTCTGTCCAGATCACTTCTTTCTTTACCAAACGTCCCAGCAAAGTTTTGATCGTTGCTGGTTTCCAATCCATCGAATCAGCTAAGATCTGCGTGATTTCTTGGGCTGTCGTCTGTCCAAGTGTCCAAATAACACGCATGATCTCCCACTCTGAATCACTGATCTTTACTGGCGTTTTGACTTTTTCCATTTATTTCACACCTTTCGTTTACAAACGTAATCATTAACTTATGAATACAGATTACACTTGTAAACAAAAACTGTCAATTATTTTTGCTCTCTATTTTCAATTTAGTTAAAAATTCTTGTTTCTCTCGACTTGTTTTAAGGATGATCAGTTTATTTCTTGCATTAGCTACTTGGATCAGCTGCTGTATTTTTGGTTCATTGTTTTCTTCAAAATGCCAGATAAAAGATAAAAATTCTAAGTATTCCCTGTTTAGTTTCTCCGAAAATGATTCAGGCATATCTGGCCGAGATTTTTTGTTTATCTTTCTTTTTAGAGAACGCCAAACTACTCGGTAGATGGCGAGATAACGCGGCACTTTAAGCCAAATGATCTTATCTGCTTCTTTAATCCTTTCCTCTAATGTAGAAGTATAATTTCCTTCAACGATCCATGACGGATTAGATACCATAAACAATTGCTGTTCTTGCAAAAACCACTTTTTTGACTGAATACTGTAGTCTGTTGTATGCCATAAAAGGTCTAGCGGCAGTAGCGGAAAGCCGGTGATTTCTTTGATCTTCCTTGCGAGGGTCGATTTTCCCGACCCACTTTGTCCAATCACGATGATCTTCATTCTTCTCCCTCACTTCTCTTTGGAATTTGGTTCGATCATACCACTTATAACGCCGCAAAAAAACAAGGGACTGTGACAAAAGTCGTGTCAAAGTCCCTTGTTTCGAATAAATGGTGTTCAATCAGCTGACCTTCAGCATTAGCTCAAAAAACGGCAAAATATGAGGAGCTATTTTTCCGTTTGTTTCTCTAATACTCAGGTCAAATCGCTGATTTTACAACCTCTTCCTTAAACGGTGTTCTCCTGCCAACACCTCGGTCACAAGTCACAATAGTCAACAAACATGAGAAGTTGTTTTTTGAAATTGCTCCTTGTGACTCGGAGTTAAACGGCAGGCTCACTACCTCTTTCTTAAACGGTGTTCAAAAGCTTGCATCTGCGGTAATAAGCCCAGCCAAACGAAAAATATGAGGGGCTATTTTTGTTTGGCTGTTCTTATTACTTGATGCAGGACAGCTTTTTCACAACCTCTGATTCACGGTGTTCCAGAAGTAGCTTCTGCGAAAAACAAGCCGAAACTTCACAAAAATTTGAGAAGCAATTTTCGTAAATTCCTTCTTATTTCTTGAAGCTGACCACTTCTGTCACAACCTCTTGTAACAAGTATTTCTATTTTAAGGCTGAACCACTGTTTCTGGTTCAGTGATTTCTTTGTTTTTGTCTCGACGAGCAATTGCTGGCAAGATCATACCTAATAAGATCAAGACAATTGGTGTGATGATATTCGTGAATAATTGGAACCACCATGCTTTAGGATCAGCAGTATAATCTACTTTTGGCACCATTCCTAGGATACATGCAAACGCAGTGAAGGCAAAGCACCAAGCACCAAAGATAAAACCGATTTTTGGATTTTTAACAAATTTATATTCAGAATTGAATTTCTTATAAGCTTTATTCAACATCATATATGCCAAGAACACCCATAGGTAACGCATTGGCATGACAACTGAGTTCAAGTTCGTCAACCATTTTACTAATTCATTCATATCTTTGATACCAAAGATCGGCAACAAAATAATGATTCCTACTAGTATACCTGTCAGAAGATAACCATTCACCAATGTACCTTTACGATTACGTTTACGTAGCCAGTTTGGTACAAATTCTGGATCCGCATCTGCTAACAAGATTTTTAGTGGTGCATCAATTGAAAAGGCTAATGCGGAGATTTGTCCAATCATGTTTGTCAATGCGTAAATGATCATCAATGAGTTACCGATACCATAGTAATTACCTAAAATTTGAAAAGCACTGTATGCCCCATTTGCCATCAAGTCTTTAGGAATATTATCGCTAGCAAACAGCATACCCATTGCGACTGAGCCTAATACAGCACAAATCCCTACCATTGCTGCTAAGAAGATCATCCCTTTAGGAAATTCCTTTGCAGGATTTCTTGTAGAGTTGACATAAGGGGATATTTTTTCCGCTCCTCCAACTGCAAATACTAGCATCGAAACGGTTGTGAAATAACTGAAATCAAATGTTGGAATATATGTTTTCACTTGATTCATATGTGGTGTGGCAAATTCCATCGTTGGATTGATGAACGGTGCCGTTACAGCTAAAAGAATAAATAAGATCGACATGACGAACATCGCTGTTCCGGCCAGTCCGCCAATCACTTTCAAAGTAGAAAGTCCTTTTGTTGATAAATATAAAAAGGCAAGAAATATAATAAGTGAAATAACTGCTACCATTTGTACTGACATCGTATTTACGATATTTCCATTTCCTTGGACTGCCCAACCGCCAGCAATCAGGATTGCTTGAGGCTTTTGTGCCAAATAAGGAATATGGACGACCCAGTAAGTCCAAGCGGCATAGTATGCCAGTCGTTTATTAGATGTCGTATTTTCGACCCATGAACTGACGCCTCCTTTACTATCCTTGAAGGCTGATCCTAATTGTCCAACGATCAATGCGTATGGAATAAAATAAATGGCCAAAATCAATAGCCAAGAGGTGACAACTGATACTCCTTGCTGAGCATAGTTATTAACTACATTCCCCATGCCCCAAACCATGTTAAATGCAATTAACGCAACAGTAAACCAGCGTAATTGTTTGTTGTTCATTCGTTCTCTCCTTTATGATAAAAATTTGTTATCCAGATGTAATCATATTCAATTTTTAACAAACTTACAAGACAGTGTTATTTTATGTGTGTATTCTTTTATTTAATACACATCGTTTTTTCATATTTTTTCCATCAAAAAAATAAGTTATTTTCTTTTATTTCATTGACCTTATTGAATTTCAAGCTATTTTGAATTTTCTGCAAAATTAAAAACATTAGTTATTTTATAATCCTATCTATTTTCTTTACATTTTTCATTAAGAAAAGGATATAAAAAAAAGAGGACGTTCATTCGTCCTCTTCATTTATCAACGTTTATTTTTTACATGCAAGCTTCGCATGGCATTCAAAACAGCTAATACTGTCACCCCAACATCTGCAAATACTGCATCTCCCATTGATGCAAAACCAAAAGCACCTAAGGCAAGTACCAAAATTTTTATCCCAATAGCAAAGACAATGTTCTGTTTGACGATTTTCAATGTTTTCTTTGCTAAATGGATTGCTTCTGCAATCTTCGATGGTTGATCATTCATGATGACTACATCTGCTGCTTCAATTGCAGCATCGCTTCCCAATCCACCCATTGCGATTCCTACATCTGCTCTTGCTAGCACCGGTGCATCGTTGATTCCATCTCCGACAAATGCGGTCTTTTTATTGTTTCTTTGTAAGATTTCCTCTAACCGCTGCACTTTATCTTCTGGAAGCAATTCGCTATATATCTTGTCCACGCCTACTTGCTTCCCGATATGATCAGCAATTTTTTTCGAATCGCCCGTCAACATGACTGTGTTCTTCACACCAGCCTTTTTTAATTGAACCAATGCGTCTACGGCATCTTCTTTCAAGGTATCTGCAATAACAAGATAACCACTGTAACTTTGATCGATCGCTAGATAAAGCAATGTACCGATTTCTTGACTTGAAGGAAAAGAGATTTCAAATCTTTCCATCAATTTGTGATTACCTGCTAATACTTGTTTGCCATCAACTTCAGCTAAGATCCCTTCACCTGCAAATTCTTGGATATTAGCTGTTGGTAAAAGCGGACCTGCGTAGCCTTCTAAAACAGATTGAGCAATCGGATGTGTAGAAAACTGTTCTGCACTCGCAACATATTGCATGAATATCTTTGGATCGATTTTTGTATCGATCGTCTGGATCGAAAAGTCACCTTTCGTTAATGTGCCGGTTTTATCGAATACCACTGTCTCGGTTTGCGCAAGCAACTCCAAGTAATTTGAACCTTTTACTAATACACCGATTTTACTTGCTCCTCCGATACCGCCAAAGAAACTAAGTGGCACGGAAATCACTAATGCACATGGACATGAGATCACTAAAAATGTCAATGCTCGATAGATCCATTCAGAAAACGCCGCTCCAGAAACAACAAGTGGAGGTAAAACAGCTAATAAAACGGCCAATCCTACAACGACTGGTGTGTAATAGCGCGCGAATTTAGTAATGAAATTTTCAGCTGGTGCTTTTTTACTGCTGGCATTTTCTACTAATTCTAATAATTTGCTGATAGTAGAATTTTCATAAGATTTTTCTACTTGAACTAAAAATGGTTTATTTTTATTGATAAATCCGCTTAATACTGTTTCACCAACATATACAGATTTAGGGACTGATTCTCCTGTAAGTGCTGACGTATCGACTAATGATTCTCCTTCGATGATCGTTCCATCTAACGGTACACGTTCACCAGGCTTCACAAGTACAAACTGACCGATCTGCACGTCTTCAGGGTTCACGGTCATCAATCCTTCCGTCGTCTGCACGTGAGCTGTTTCTGGACGGATCGCCATCAATTCGCGAATCGATTTTCTTGAATGACTGACTGCCAATCCTTGGAAATACTCGCCGATTTGATAAAATAGCATCACTGCTACGGCTTCTGGATATTCACCGATCAACATAGCGCCAATCGTAGCAACAGACATAAGAAAATTCTCATCAAAGATTTTTCCTTTGACGATATTCATCACTGCCTTCTTCACTACATCATATCCTATCAGCAGATAAATCAATAAATACCCTATCAAGCGAATTGGTTCATTAAAATCAAGTAATAGCAATAAAGCGATACCTGCAAGGGAAAATAAAATCCGGAACAGCGTATTTCTCTCTTTTTCATTTCCATGTTCAGATACTTTTTCCTTATCTATTTCTGTTACTTTGACATCTGGTTCTAATTCCTTCACTACTTTTTTTGCTTCTTGTTCAATCGTAGCCAAATGATCTTCCTCTGCGTCAATCGTTAGTTTTCCAGAAGTGAAGTTTACCGTCGCTTCCTTGACTCCATTGATCTTCTGAACTCCTTTTTCGATTTTCATTGCACAGTTCGCACAATCTAAACCTTCTAATCTGTAACTTTTCATTTTAATGACCTCCTCGCCTCAACATATGAATATCTCTTCATAACTAATTATAAATGAACGGCTATTCATATGTCAAGGTATCCGAAAGAAAAAATGAAAAACATCTGCATCGGAAAATTTCTTCCATACAGATGTTTTGGCTTATTCTTTCTTTTTCTCTTCGATCATTGCCACTGCTCTTATCCAACCCGCACTTGCCTTCTTGATCTTGACAGGATAGCAACTAAGTTTGAAGCCTGTTGCTGGCAATTTGTCTAAATTCATTAATTTTTCGATAGGGCAATATCTTTTTTCAATCCCTGCAAAATGTCCTTCCCAGATATTCGAAGCTCCACTAAGCTTTCAAAAATATAGAAAGAGTTCTTTAATGAAAATTATTTCAACTTTCCATAAACAGTAATCCCATATAAATAAAAGACGTAAAAGTCACATGGAAGAACTTATACAGGAAAACGCATAGAGTCAGGTGAAATACATGTATCCCACCTGACTCTATGCGTTTTCTAACCTTTATTATTCTCTTTTTATACAATTTCTGCACCAAATGGCATCAACGCCAATCGAGCAAGTTTGAAAGATTGCTTGGCAAAAGGTATCCCTATGATCGTGATACATAGAAGGATGCCGCTGACGACATGTGCGAGAGCAATTGGTAGGCCTGAAACGATCAGCCAGATGATATTAACGATCAATGATATGCCAGACTGGTGATAAATTACTTCTTTGCCAAAAGGCGCAAAAGAAAGGGAGGCGATCTTAAAACATTGCATACCGATTGGGATACCTATGATCGTGATACACCAAAGTATCCCCGCTGCTAACCAGCTAAGACCACCGATTAGTCCGCCGAATATAAACCAGATGACATTTCCTAAACAACTCATTGTATTTCTCCTTCTATTACTGTTTTTGATTAAAACTGGGCAAAAAAAGATTTTATTCTTCTTTTTTTAGCTTCCAGCATCAAATATTCTGCAAATTTTTTTTGGATTTCTTCCGTATTTTCTTTTGTTACTAATGTGTGTTGGATTAGTTTTCCTGATGGTCGCTGATCCAATCGTTCTTCTGACTGTTGCACGTCCGCTTGCGCAAATCCGATAATCCGTTTTTCTTTTGTTACAGCAATGAGCAATAGTTTATTCTTATCATTTAGGTCAGCTGCCGTTTTTGCTTTTACGAATGATTCTGGATGATCAGTAATCAGCTGATTGATTTGAGGTAGATCTTCTTTTACTGCCCACCGTATTTCCATCATTTCTCACTTTTCTTTTGCTCATTTTTATCTCCACTAAAAAAATCGACTGCGGCAATTGCATCTATCCAGCTTTGTGCAATGATCTCATGTCCGCCAATCGTTGGGTGGACCCCATCTTCTCTTGTATATTTCGAAAAACCATAAGCAATCCCTAAAGCATTGAATATGCCATCTAAAGAAACCAGCAATGCGCCATATTCCTTAGCAAGTTTACGAACAATTTGTATTTTAGGGTCTAAGTCTTTACGCCAGCCATGACGGTCGTCGGTTATAGGAAGTACAAACGGCTCCATCAAGATGATGTTGCAGATTCCCGCTGTTTGAAGTTCATTTAGTAATTTTCGATAAACGGATTCAAATTGCTGAGCAGATTTCTCAGTTCCGAATATAGCCTGATCGCTAGTATTATGCCAGGTATCATTGATTCCGATCAAAATCGATACATAGTCAGGTTGTAAAGCTAAACAATCTTCTTGCCAGCGTACTTGCAGATCTGCAATTTTGTCTCCTCCTATCCCACGGTTCATGCATTCAAATTCCATCGTTGGATATTGGGAGATTAGTTTTCCGGCAATCAAAAGTGGATAACCTTTACCTAGATCAGTTGCTTCTGCTCGGTCTCTTCCTGCGTCTGTAATGCTATCACCGATAAATAATATACGTTTTTTCATTTGTCAAAAACTCCTTTTTGAATAAAACGATGATTTTCTTCCTTATATTATCCCATAAGCCCTATCAAGACGAAAGAGAAAATATATGTATAAAAAATGACACCAGCCTAGTCCCTTCAAACAATTGAATGAACGCTCATCAAGTGTCTAGTTTTTTATGCTATTTTTTTCTTAACGTGCCGGATTCCCCTTGATTCCTTCGTTGTTTGGTCCAGAGAGATCGATCACACCCAAGCTTCCGTCAATCAGACCACTGATGACGCCATCGAAACATATATTTATAGGCTCATCTAAGACTTCTAGTAAATGTCCCTTTACTAATATCTCTTCTAGATTGCTTGGGATAGATTGGTCATAACTTTATCTGGTCCGATGATTTCAAGGGTGAATTGAACTTACATATGGATTATTGCATGCTGAAAATACGGACCTACTCCATCTTCGAATGTTACTATTAGTTTGTTTTCAGGTGCTAGATGCTGCTTTATTTCAACAGCAGAAGCATCATCAAATCAGATTTCCATTTGAATTACCTTCTTTGTAAATGTTTGATTGATTGCGATTTCGTTATAGAACCTTGTGAATCAAATAGCAATTTCTTTTGCTTTCTTCTCTTGTCTGCTGGAAACTTCCTTTATCCCGTATTTTAAAAAAAGAACTGCGAGAGTTCGCAGTTCTTTTTTAGAATAAACGGTGCTCTCCGGCCAACTCCTCGGTCACAAGTCACAATAGTCATCAAACATGAAAAACTGTTTTTTGAAATTACTCCTTGTGACTCGGAGCTGAACGGCAGGCGCACAACCTCTTCCTTAAACGGTGTTCAAAAGCCAGTTTCTCGGTATTAAGCCAAATTTATGCAAAAATGTGGAAAGCCATTTCCACAAAATTTTTCTTAATACTCGAAACTAAACAGCTTTTTCACAACCTCTCCACTAAACGGTATTCAAAAGCTTACATCTGCGGTAATAAGTCCCGCCAATTCAAAAACATGAACAGCTGTTTTTGCTTGGCTGTTCTAATTACTTGATGCAGAACAGCTTTTTCATCACCTCTTATGGATAAATTCGGTTCAACAAACGTGGGAATGGAATAGCTTCACGTACATGGTCGATACCAGCAATCCAAGTGACTGTTCGTTCAAGACCTAGACCAAAACCAGAGTGCGGAACAGAACCGTATTTACGTAGATCAAGATACCATGAATATTCTTTTTCATCCAAACCGTGATTACGGATTTGTTCTAGCAAGAAATCATAGTCTGTTGCCCGTTCGCTTCCGCCAATAATTTCACCGTAACCTTCTGGTGCGATCATATCTGCACAGATCACCACGTCTTCTCTTGTTGGATGTGGTTTCATGTAGAATGGCTTGATGGCTTTTGGATAGTTTAGGATAAAGACAGGCTGTTCGAATGAATTCGCAATGAACGTTTCATGAGGTGAACCAAAGTCTTCGCCCCATTCGATGTCATCAAATCCATTTTTCTTCAGTAATTCGATCGCATCATCATAAGTAATACGAGGGAATGGCAATTTTGTATAAGTTTTTAAGACTTCTTTGTCTCGTCCTAGTACATCTAATGCATATTCGCAATGATCTAAAACATTTTGTACTAAGAATGCTACATATTGTTCCTGTACTTCTAAACTTTCTTCTTGATGAGTGAAAGCCATTTCTGGTTCGATCATCCAGAATTCGATCAAATGACGTCGTGTTTTTGATTTTTCAGCACGGAAAGTCGGACCGAATGAAAAGACTTTTCCGAAAGCCATAGCAGCAGCTTCCATGTATAATTGGCCACTTTGAGATAAATAAGCTTTTTGATCAAAGTAATTTGTTTCGAATAGATCCGTAGTGCCTTCTGGTGCAGAACCAGTCAAGATCGGCGGATCAATTTTGACAAAATGATGTTGATTAAAGAATTCATACGTTGCACGAATGATTTCATTTCTGATCTGCATAATCGCATGTTGTCTTGAAGAACGCAGCCATAAATGACGATGATCCATCAAGAAGTCTGTTCCGTGTTCTTTTGGTGTGATCGGATAATCGTGGCTCTCGCTTACCACTTCCACATTTGTAATTCCGATTTCATAACCAAATTTTGAACGACTGTCTTCACGGATTTCTCCAGTTACTAACACGGATGTTTCTTGGTGTAGATTTTTAGCTGTTTGGAAAACTTCTTCCGACACTTCGCTTTTTACAACTACACCTTGGAAAAAGGCTGTTCCGTCTCTTAATTGTAAAAATGCGATTTTTCCGCTTGATCGCTTATTTGCGACCCAAGCGCCGATTGTTACTGTTTCTCCCACATGGTTTTTCGAATCGATGATTTGAATTTGTTCCACGTATGACTCTCCTTTTATATTCCTTGAATTTCTTCAGGATTAATTTTGACTTTTACTCTCAATAAATTGCTTGATTCTGCGTACCGCTTCTTCTAACGTAGCGCGATCAGTAGCATAACTCATGCGGACATTTTCTGGTGCCCCAAAGCCTTCGCCAGTCACAAGCGCTACCCCTGTTTCTTCTAAAAGATCTTCTACCCATTGTGTGACATTTTCATATTTACACATGCGTAGCGTTTCTTTTACATTAGGAAAAAGATAAAAAGCTCCTTGTGGCTTTTCAAGAGAAACACCCGGCAGTTCTGCCACAAGCGGATATAACGTATTCAGGCGTTCTTCAAAGGCGTTCCGCATTTCTTCCACTGTATCTTGCTCGCCTTTCAATGCTTCAACAGCTGCATATTGACTGACTGCTGTCGGATTACTGGTTGACTGGGAAGCAACAGCGATCATTCCATTGATGATCACAGGATTTCCCACCGCATAACCAATGCGCCAGCCTGTCATCGCATATGTTTTAGACACGCCGTTGATGATGATAGTCTGATTTTTGATTGCTTCTGAAATCGTTGCAATTGGAGTAAACTCATTGCCATTATAAACTAAACGACCATAAATATCATCAGCAACTATCAAAATATCATTTTTTACTGCCCATTCACCGATTGCCTGCAGTTCATTCTTGCTATAAATCATTCCAGTCGGATTCGATGGAGAATTGATGATTACGGCTTTTGTTTTTTCTGAACGTGCTTGTTCTAGCTGTTCAACAGTAACTTTCCAGCTATTGGATTCTTCCCCTTTCACAAAGACAGGAAGTCCTTCTGCCAGTTTTACTTGCTCACCGTAACTGACCCAGTAAGGCACAGGAATGATGACTTCATCTTGCGGGTCAAGGATCGTTTGGAAAAGGGTATACAAAGCAAATTTCGCTCCGTCTGTTACGACTGTTTGTGAAGGTTCATAGACAAGTCCATAGTTTTTCTTCAGATAATCAACGATTGCCTGTCGAAGCTCTGGGATTCCTGCTGTTGGTGTATAATAGCTAGCTTTCCCGTTGCGGATTGCTTCGATTGCTGCTTCTTGGATGTTTTCTGGTGTCGCAAAATCCGGTTCTCCCACAGTCAAACTCAGCATATCTCTGCCTTTTGCTTTTAATGCCTTGGCCTTTGCCGCAGCTGCCAAAGTGACAGACGGTTCTAATCGTTTTGTTCTTTTTGATAACTCCATCCCATTCATTCCTTTACCTTTTAAATTCCCTTGATTGTCTTGACTTCATCTCCAGATTCAAAGCCAATCAGGTAATAATTCAGTTTCCCATTTGTTTCTTTTCCTACTACTTCCCACACAGGCTGATCATCATACATCCCTAAAGCAGCTTTTTCGATTTGGATTTCAGGATGGGCCGCAGCAATTGTCTGTTTTGCTTCGTTTTCAGTCAGTCCCTTTGTTTGATCCAATACTTTTACTTTTTCACCAGATTTAGGAATGATAACGGCGATTTCTTTTCCTTTATCATTTGTACCTGTCAGTGAAAAGTATGTCTTCTTTCGAGTAAACCAATAAAAATGATCGGCTTCCTCAAGATTTGCATATTTCTTTGCGATTTCTACTGCTTCTTTCTTCGCCTGCACCGCCGGACGACTGGAACGCAAGTAAAAAATCGAGCTGATCACGATGACCGCTAATAAAAATACGATCAAGCCAAGTAACACGCGATTAATCGTTTTTTCCTTTGTCTGTTTTTTCTTCAAGGGTCGTCGCTCCTTTATCTTCATTCCTTTTCATTATAGCAGATTTTAATTATGAAAAAAGACAGCTCCTCTAACTTCCTTCTTCATTTTTCTTTAAGAATTCATGGATATCCTGATAGATTTCCTCCATAGCTAGCTCTTTGATCGGTACTTTTTTCGGTAATGCATGGATGATCCGTGCGCCATATTTTG
Source organism: Enterococcus sp. E5-37 (assembly GCF_035726925.1). NCBI lineage: Bacteria > Bacillati > Bacillota > Bacilli > Lactobacillales > Enterococcaceae > Enterococcus > Enterococcus sp. E5-37. The sequence goes on along the minus strand of NZ_JAPMLG010000001.1, from coordinate 306,299 downwards.
CAGTGACTAGTCTTCGATCCAAAATAAGCAATACGCCACGATCTGTCTCCGTCCTTATCAAGCGACCTAATGCTTGGCGTAACTTCAAAGCTGCTTTAGGTACGGATTCCTGGTAAAAAGGATTGATCCCCTCTGATTCTAAATAAGCGTTCCTAGCTTTGACCATCGGGCGAAGCGGATTATCGAAGGGTAAACGTGTGACTACAACGATCTGCAAAGCATCTCCAGGCAAATCTACACCTTCCCAAAAGCTGTCAGCGCCAAACAATACGCTTTTTTCTGACAAAATGAAGCGTTTCAAAAGCTTCTCCCGGCTTCCGCCAAACCCTTGAGCTAGTATTTCTCGTCCTTTTTCTAGCATAGACAGATGCATTTTCTGATAGACCTTCTGCAAAACATCATGAGAAGTGAATAACACAAGTATTGGCCGATCTTCTTGTTCGATCAGACCTGTAAGTGCTGTCTCTAAATAATCGATATATGCTTGATTGCTGACTTGATGGACGGCAGGTGCCTCTTTTGGCACATAGATCCTTGCCTGTTTCTCATAATCATAAGGAGAGGCAATCACTTTAAGAGGTGCTGCTTCAATGCCAAGCCGCTTAGAGAGATAGTGTCGATTAGGGCCGATCTTCAGCGTTCCTCCAATATAAAGAATACGATCATATCGAGGATACCAAACAGTCGACGGCAACATAGCCGCTTGAAAATCATGGAGATGAAAAATCATCTGCTGCGCTGTGTTCCCAGGAACGAACCAATGGATCAAATGATCTCGCCAGTCTTCCAGCCATTGATCCATCAGCAAGTACTGCTTGTCTAATTGATCAAATAAGCTATATAAACTTGCTAAATCGATCCGCATCTGGTTTGTCCAGCTTTCTTGGATAATCTCAAAAGTCAGACGCATTTGTGACTGTAGCTGCTGGATCTCCTGATAAAAAAGCTGCAGGTGATCAATGGCTGTCCCAGATTCCAGTGGCAGCTGATCCAACATCTCTTTTGTCATCATGACTTCTTCTGGATACTGTCCGTTAGGTTGCTTGCCGCTCACTAAACTCATTAATCCTTCTGCCATACAAATCTGTGCTTCGCATAGCGCAGAAAGTTCTTCTCGATAAATCGATAACCAGCGTAAGGCTTCATGTTCTTTCGGTAAATAGCTTTGTATTCGGTCAAACAGCTGATTTGGTTCTTCTAATTGCTGGATTTGTTTATGGAAATAGTTAATACTTAATCGTTTGTCATTTACTTTTTCAGCGATTTCCGGCAAATGATGTACTTCATCGATCAACAAAAATGGACTAGCTGGAAGCAATGGTTCTTTTCGCTGTGTTTCTTGTATTAAAAACGCATGATTGACAATCAAAAAATTACTTTGCCTGATTTTCTTTTGCAAGAAACGAACAAAGTCTTGTTCGTAAAATGACTGATTTCTTGCTAAAAATCCAATACCTCTGTGCGCGATATCTGCAAAGAATGAATGGTTCAAATTTGTTAAATGTAATTCATCCAAATCACCGGTCTTCGTTTGCGTCAGCCAAACTAAGACCGCCATTTGATACAAAGCATATTGTTTTTGTTCTGGCGGTTCCACAAGTGTGCCTTTAAAACGCTGTAAATCAATATAGTGGCGATAGCTTTTGATAATTACAGGTTGTATGGGCTGATCTAGCAATTGATTCAGCAATGGAATGTCTTTTTCTATGATCTGCTGCTGCAAAACTAGCGAAACGGTACTGATGACAGCGGGTTTTTCAGGTGTAGCCAAATAACTCAATGGCAGCAGATAACCGATTGTTTTACCCATTCCTGTAGCAGCTTCGATCATCAAATCTTTTGATTCATCTTTTGTGAAATGGTCGTAGACCGCATTCATCAGTCTGTTCTGTTCTTTTCGATACATCAGTGTTTTACCAAACATTTTTTCTTTTGCTTGTTTTTTTCTTGGATATGTCCGCTCGCCATAATGGACGGATGTGAATAGTTCCACTTCTTTTTTCTGTAAAGCTAGCCCATCGACGATTTCTAACGAGGGATCAAGTGGCTCTGGTTTTTCTTTCATTTCTTCAATCACATGATAAATGAAACGACTCGTATCCATACCTGTGTGTCTACTTAATCGCGCAATCTGCTCTAACGTGATGATTGGCAATTTTCTCATCCGTTCTTCGATCAGCAAAAGAAGTTGACCTGTCACTTCGGCATCACTATCTGCCTGATGAGGATTCTCATGAATAAATCCAAGGCTTTCTGACAAATCAGCTAAGCGAAAGCTTGGTTCCGTCGGCAAGAAAATTTGTGCAAGTTCTACTGTATCGATGCCTGGTATCTTCAAACTAGGAAGTCCGCATCGCATGAGTTCATGGTTCAAAAAATTATAATCAAAATAAATATTATGCGCGACAAATATGGTGTCTGCCAAAAGATTGTAAATCGTTTGGGCGACATCTTCGAAATAAGGCGCTTTTTGGACGCGTTGATTCGTGATCCCTGTTAAATGCTGGATTTGTTTTGAAATCTTCCGCCCTGGATGAATATCGATCGAAAAACGTGAAGTGATCCGACCTGATTCAATCATGACGCAGCCAAATTGGATGATCCGATCTTCTTTTGGATTCGTCCCAGTCGTTTCGATATCAACGACTGCATAAGTTCTTGGTTTCAAAATATCTTCCTCTTCTCCTGCCTCTAATGTTCTTTTGAAATTATACTACAAAGTGCAGAAAAATACTCTCATCGCTTTTTAAAGAAAATAGACAAAAACGCCCAGACACGCAAATGTCTGGGCGTTTATTTTTTAGTATAGGTTAATTAAGCTTTAGTAACGTTTGTTGCTTGAGGTCCGCGTTGGCCTTCTTCAACATCGAAAGTTACTGCTTGGCCTTCTTCTAAAGTTTTGAATCCGTCGCCTTGGATAGCTGAGAAATGAACGAATACATCGTTTCCGTTTTCTGCAGTGATGAATCCAAATCCTTTTTCTGAGTTAAACCATTTTACTGTACCTGTTTCCATAATAAAAATCCTCCTTGTGTATCAACACATATTTTGCAATTACTTGAATGGTGTATATCTGGAAGATGTTTATTTGAAACAAGCTACCACAGATTACCGAACAAAAACTACTCCTATAGTATATCATACCGTTTACAAAAAAGCTAGAGTTTTTCGACTTTTTTTATTAAAAAAAGTTTTCTCAGCGATTACATAAAGTGAAAAACCGAACTTTTTTTAAAATAAACGACATATTGTTCAGTTGGTGTTTTTTTGCTCTGATGTTCTTTTTTAAACTAAAAAAATTATTCTTTCTGACTACTTATCGGTTCTGTTTCAACGGTCGAGGCTGGGGAAGATTCTTTAGTAGGTCTGATGTTCTCATGGTATTTCTGATAGCCTATGACAGTGACCAGAAGAACAAGGCAAACCAATACGATCAACGAGATTAGTTTTTCTTTTTTGCTCATATCTATACCTCATAAATAACAGGATGATGTCCATCATATTTCTGAGTATGAGTAAAAGCAAAAGCTGCAGCTGTAGAATGTAAGAAATGCCAGCAACTTTCATAATCACAGGTCGGACAGTACCAAAAGTAACCAAATCTTGGCTGCAAAGACCGTTCTTCTGTTTCAGGAATCGCAGAATCAAGATCTGTTGTCTGTACATAAACATTTTTGTACAGACGTGTGCCTGTAATAGGAGACCGCTGTGTTTCTTCAGCAAAAACTGGCTGACTTGTTAAACTTAGGGATAGAAACAGCAAACACCATAACAGTCTTTTTTTCATAAAGACCTCCTTATCGATAAGTTTTTCCCAATTAAAATCATATCTCAAGAACGCCCGTTATTCACATTTTGTTCATAAATGATGTTTTTTGTATCATAATCGTCAAAAAGAGGTCGTGACCACGTCACAACCTCTTTTTTAAACGGTGTTCCAGAAGTAGCTTCTTCGGAAATAAGCCGAAATTTCACAAAAATTTGAGAAATAATTTTTGTCAATCTCTTCTTATTTCTTGAAGCTGACCACTTCTGTCACAACCTCTTCCTTAAACGGTGTTCAAAAGCTTGCATCTGCGGTAATAAGCCCACCAAACAAAAAATATGAAGAGCTATTTTTGCTTGCTGTTCTTATTACTTGATGCAGAACAGCTTTTTCACAACCTCTTTTAATAACGAAGAATCGCTGTCAGACTCTTTTCATCTGGCGCATCTTTTTGATCCAAAATAAACACTTTCCCGCCATTAATGATCACATCATCTGCTAATGCATTCAACACCTGACGCCGATCATATTCTGTTTCAGGATCTTCACCGAAACCATCAGCTAAGTTTGACGTAGCGATAAATAAATGTGACACTTTTCCTTCTTTCGCAGCTGGAACGATATCAACTAACTGATCGATGAATTTCTTATCTAAGAGTTTATTGTATTCTTTTGATTCTTGAGCTGCGAGTTCACTTGACAGCTTCTTCGCCCCTTCTTCGATATCTCTAAAGGATAGCTGCGCAGGAGAAGCAGAAATCGCAACGTCTGCACAATAATAGGGATTTTTAGCAATTTTTTTGAACATCGTCTGATTTTCTGGTAGAGCGAATAAATAAATCGGCCATTGTTCTGGATTTTCGAAAGAATCCTTCAAGTACGTATCAACAGCTTGGTAATAGTTGACCCAATCGATCTCTACTTCTTCATCTTTTGGATTTACGCCATGGAAAGTTACTCCATCTCGGGCTCCGCCTCCTCCATTAGAAGAGAAGTTCAAACCGCCACCTGTCAGTTCAGATCCCAATGCAGTAACGACATCAACCGGTGCCCCTTCTGGTAGAGATACTTCTTTTACTTGTTTGTTGCTGACTTCATACAATTTCATGGAGTCGCGGTTCAATCCCAATAAATAATAAGAATAGTTGAACTGCCCATTTTTGATAATAGCCAGTAAATAAGGAAGATCACTTACATAGTATTGATCGTCTACCGGGATACTCAAACGATGGATATAGGTTTGGTCAGCAGTTATAATGACCGCTACACTCGTAGTTGCACTACGCCAAAACGAAGGATCTCCTAACAAATTTTCAATTTTTTCTTGGAACGGGGACCAGTCATGTTCGGAATATTTTTTCTCAAAACGTTTCTTTGCTTCTTTCGCAAAATTTTTGAATTTGATCTGATCTTTTTCCACATCTTGATGGGCGACATGCGTATTCAGCATGATCGTGACGAATGGTCCTTTAGCGCCTTCTGAAGTCAATTGTGACAATAATTCTTTATCCTTTTTTGCCATAAACGTACCCCTCCTAAAAAAATCATTCCTTTGTTTCTATCTAAAGTCTACCACAACACTATTTTTCCATACAATAAAACGTATCTAAAAAAATAAAACGGTTTCTACGGTTTTAAATTTAGCTATTTTTTTAAGTTATCTTCATAATTTCCTCAATTATTTAGCCCCAGTCTTCAACTATTCTTCATGAAATGCTGATAAACTAAGAAAAAGAATAAAAGAGGTGGATCTTATGCATTTGATTATGATTTTCAGTTTATTAAGTATTATCAGTTTATTTGCTTTCAGCGCTTCCCGCTTATTAGATGCGGAAACACAGCCTATTCCTGTAAAAGTACGTAAAAACGACCGCTAACCTTCCATAACGTGCGTTCTTATCCTAAAGTTTTTTCAGAAACATTGAAACTCTCTCCCCTCTCTGATAAAATTTTAATTTGTAGCGAAACAAATTAATTACAAGGAGATCGGATATGTCCATAAAAAAAACACGTCTAGTCCTATTATTGGCTAGTCTCATTCTTTGCCTTGCTTCTTTTCTACCAGCTGTTGCTGTGCAAGCTGAAGATACGTTCAAAGTAAATGCAAAAGCAGCTTTTGCTGTAGATGCGCAAAGCGGTAAGATTCTTTATGATCAAGATGGAGAAAAAACCATGGGGATCGCTTCAATCACAAAAATCATCGGTCTTTACATCGTTCTTGATCAAGTAAAAGAAGGAAAACTGTCATGGGATGATAAAGTTTCGATTTCAGATTATGCAGAAAATTTGAGTATCACCCCAGATTTATCGAATGTTCCTTTGCATAAAGAAAACACCTACACTGTCAAAGAATTATTCGACTCTGCAATCATCCAGTCAGCCAATGCTTCAATGGTGGCCTTGGCAGAAAAAATCTCTGGCAGCGAAGCTAAATTCACTGAACGAATGAAAGAACAATTGAAAGATTGGGGAATCAAAGATGCAACGATCGTTAATGCATCAGGACTGAATAACTCTTATCTTGGCGAAAACCGACCAGAAGGCACTGGAGAAAACGACGAAAATCAAATGTCTGCTCAAGATGTGGCCATCGTTGCCCGCCATTTGATCTTGGATTTCCCAGAAATACTGGATGTATCAAGTACTACGACCCAAATGTTTGGCGAAAACACGCAATCACCAGTGGAAATGGTCAACTGGAACTGGATGCTCCCAGGATTCGTTAATTACAAGGAAGGCGTGGACGGATTAAAAACTGGTACGACTGAGCTTGCAGGTGCTTGTTTCGTTGGTACGATCACTAAAAACGATCAACGGATCATCACTGTCGTATTGAATGCGGACGGCCATGCGGAAAACCCGAGTGCCCGCTTCAATGAAACAGACCGTTTGATGGACTACTGCTATGACAATTGGTCAGAAAAAGAGCTCGGAAAAGCTAACGCAAGTATTCCTAGCCTAAAAACGATTGATGTAAAAGACGGAAAAGAATCAACAGTTCCTGTTGTGCTTAAAAGCCCTGTAAAAGTATGGGTACGAAACGATATGGATACTGGCAAATTAACGATCACGCCAACACTTGACAAGAAGCAAGTCACTGACAACGAGATCCAAGCACCTATGGATAAAGGTACAAAAATCGGTACCGCTACGATCACCTTGGCAGACGATAAATTAGGCTATTTAGAAGACAACAATGCGCCATCAACAGAGATCATTACGGATAAAACAGTGGAAAAAGCGAATATGTTCGTGATTGGCTGGCGACGCGTCGCAGAATTTTTCGGCAACTTGTTTTAATTGAACAATAAGAAAAGCATCTTTCCATCGGAAAGATGTTTTTTTGCTTTTTCTAGTTTAAATAACAGCTTTTTTCATCTATTTTCGTTATACTGTATAAGAAAAAGGAGTTGAATTTATGAATCTAACCAGAGATCTGATCTTTTTAGTTCTCTATCTTATTGGGGTATTCTCTATCGTTTATTGGCGAAAACAGAAGAAGGATCCTTCCTTGTTCTTTTACGGCAGTACGTGGACATTTACGGTAATCTTAACTTATTTTGTCGTGTTGGAAATTTTTTATTCGACCTTTTATTTTTTGATTCCATTGTTGTTCTTTAGTATCTTTGCTTTTTCTTATTTCACAGAAAAACGAAGGCTGCTGAATGGTCTTTTATTCAATGTTTTCCTCATCAGTTTCGGCATCTACTTGTTTGTCTTGCTGTATGAAACGCAAAATATTTTCCTTGGCGGACTGATCGCCTTGATCACGATTCCATTGCTACTTGTCCTTTTATTTGGTATTTATGGATTGATTGTTTTTCTTTTTTGGAACGGGGTCACAGTTTTACGTAGAGAATCGCATTCATTAGCTAATCTTTTAACGTTGATACTAGCCATTTTTCTTACACTGTTTCTTGTTTTTGACTTTTTCTTGTTAAAATATTTGCCGCAATGGATAAATGCTTTGTTTTTCTGCGTTCCCCTGATCTTGATCTATCTATTTATCGTATTCTACAACTTTTTGACTGTCTCATTCTTGTATCAGTTCAACCGGCCTCGATACAATCAAGACTTCATCGTTGTGTTAGGCGCTGGGTTGATCAATGGAGAAACAGTTTCTCCTCTTCTAGCCAAGCGAATCAATAAGGCAATTGCTTTTTATCGGGCTCAAAGCCGTGCTACATTAAATCCGCCCATCTTATTGATGTCTGGCGGGCAAGGAGCAGACGAAAAAGTACCAGAGGCCATTGCGATGAAACAATATGCCATGGAACAAGGAATTCCTGAAAGAGACATTCTTGTCGAAACCAATTCGACAACCACTTTGGAGAACATGCTCTATTCAAAGGAAATCATGGATCAGCAAATGAAAGGGCCATACCGCGCGATCTTCAGTTCCAACAATTACCACATTTTTAGAGCCGGTCTTTATGCGCGGCAAGCCAAATTGAAAGCAAATGGTATTGGTGCAAAAACAGCTTTCTACTACTTGCCTAATGCGTTTTTAAGAGAATACATCGCCATCTTGATGATGAACAAAAAAAGGCATATGATCATTTGCGGATTGCTTTTCGCAGGCTCCGCATTCTTATCGCTGATTACTTTACTTTTCTAAAAAAACAAGGTGTGACAAAATATATGTCACACCTTGTTTTTTTCTTTCATTCTCTTAACTATTGGCAAAAAGAGTATCCCTTTTTTGACCGCTACTTGCTGAGCAGAATAAATACCGCTGTTGCCTGAACACATAAAGCTGATCAAGCAGATCATAAAGAAGTATACTGCCGCTTGTGAACCGAACAATTCGATCCCCATCACAAAGCAGGCAATCGGTGTATTTGTCGCACCAGAAAATACTCCGATAAAGCCCAATCCTGCAAGAAAAGGAACAGAAACATGGAGCAAAGGCGCTAGTGCTGCACCAAGCGTTGCACCAATTTCAAACAATGGTGTCACTTCTCCCCCTTGATATCCCGCGCCTAAAGACAAAACTGTGAAGAATAACTTCCCAATAAAATCATAGACATGTGCCTGTCCATTAAATGATTCTTGAAGTAACGGAAGACTCAATCCGAGATAACGTTGTGTTTGCAAAATCAATGCTGCTGCCACAACTACAGCTCCACCTATCGTATTTCGCCAAACAGGATGAGGAATCCATTGCGCATACCGTGCTTTTAAAAAGACGATCGAACGGCTGAATACCCAGCCAATCAAACCAAAAGCAATCCCAGCAACAAAAACTTTGAAGAACAGCAACATACTCCATTCAGGAATCACACCCATTTGGTAATGTAGATGAGAAACACCATAGCTTTCCGTCATGAAATTTGCAAACAGTGCAGCAAAGAAGCTAGGGAAGATTGCTTCTGTTCGGACTTTCCCGATTGCCAACACTTCTAATCCAAATAATGTTCCAGCTAAAGGTGTGCCAAATACAGAACTAAAACCCGCACTGATTCCACTGATAATCAAGATTTCCCGTTCTGCTTTATCCAATCGGAACAAACGTGCTGTATTATCTGCTAACGCTCCCCCCATTTGGACTGCTGTTCCTTCACGGCCAACAGATCCCCCAAATAAATGGGTAGTTATGGTTCCAAACAGTGTAAGTGGAATAAGCCGCAACGGGATTTTTTCTTCTCCACCATTTCCTTGATCGATCACTAAGTTGTTTCCACGACTAGAAAGACCGCCGTGATACGCATAGAGATAAGCAAAAAGCGCACCACTAACTGGTAGTAGATAAAGGAGCCAAGGATGTGATAGTCGGATATCTGTCACAACTGTCAGGCTATTTAAGAAAAAAGCAGACAAGCTCCCCATGAATATACCGAGAATCGCTGTGATCACCAGCCACTTCAGCATGTACACTAAAATGCGCACTGGACTCGGTAATTGTTTTTCCATAAAAAATTCCTCCTCAATAAAAAAACGCCTACTAAAGAAAGGGGCTGTCCCCAGACTTTAGTAGGCGTCATTAGCTATCTTTCGTTAGCATTTAAAGGCGAACACCATCACCTATTCACTTCCATTAAAAGATAGCATATTTTTCTGTAAAAAACAATAAAATTATCGTTCTTTCTTTACACGTTCAGCAAATTCATAGAAAGGAGCCAATTTCGTTAACTGTTGATTACATTGGTCACTATCATGACAAATATAATTCCCCTTTTTCGTATACGTGCCATCAGAACCTGCTTTCGTTGTAGAAAGAAAAAGCGAAACATTCGATGTTTTCTGACAGATTGCACAGATTCCCTTATTTATCGTTGGTGATAAAGTACCGCTAATCCCTTTTAATTTTTCATCTTCGTAATAGACCATGAATTTTTTCTGCGTACCTGGATCATTCCAGCCGATGTACGTATGTTCTTGCAAGTCGATTTCATTCCAAGCTGGTTGTTTGAGTTTTTTCACTTTTCGGAATAATTTCTCGATTTGTGGTTTGCTAGGCTGCATAAACGGCTGAACGATTTGCTTCAGCTCCTCCAATGCTCTTTCTGCTTGCGCTTTTGTCAGTTTTACGTCTAAAACTGTCGTTAAAAATGTATCGATTTCTGGCAGTTCGTGATCTAATATGTCTCGAATCTTTTCAGCTGCTAGTGCCTGAACTGTTTGTACCGTTTTTGGATCATTGACAGATGAGTACGCATTTAATAACTGTTCTACTTCTCTTTTTATAAAAAAATATTGGTATGGTTTTATTGTTTGTTCCATGATTTTAAAGTCCTTTCTTCTAACCAAAGTGCATACTTTGTAGAAAAAAGTGATCTTCTGCAAAGTATGTGTTACCTGAAGATCCCGGACTCTTTTAAATAAGATACGTTTTGCATCTTATCATCACCCCCTTTAATGCTTATTATTCTATGTACATGATTCATTCGATAAATAAAAGTAAACCGTATCTTGAACAGATAGTCAACTGCAAACAGAAAAAAGGACTGTGACAAAAGTCGTGTCAAAGTCCCTTGTTTCGAATGAATGGTGTTCAAAAGCTTGCATCTGCGGTAATAAGCCGAAACTTCACAAAAATTTGAGAAGTAATTTTCGTAAATTCCTTCTTATTTCTTGAAGCTGACCACTTCTGTCACAACCTCAATATGGTCTATTATTGGTTTTACCTGTTAAATCGAGGATTCTTTGCCAAAGTAACGTTGCCATCTCTTACGCATACTTGCAGACATGGGCTGAGCCGCTTCTTTGACTGCGCAGTATTTGTCCACGAATGTCACGATATATCCTTCTTTGTACTTAGGCGGTGCGATCGTTGCACCCCACATGTGCTTCAAAATGATATCTCGCTCAAGATCCGACAAATCGGTGATTTTTTCTGCATTCTTTACAGCAATTCTTGGATGGATATACGCATGTGTCCCCTCGTCAAATTTCGTCGTACGCCAATCATAGTAGAACAGATCATGCAAAAGTCCAGCACGCGCTGTTGCTTTAGCATTGCCACCCCATTTTTTTGCGAGCAGATAACTATAGTAAGAAACACTGATGGAATGCTCCAAACGAGTGGAATGAACATGCTGTGTGTAATTCGCTAATTTTTTCACTGCTTCTGTTTCTAAAAGATCTTGTACATAAGACATATATTCTTCGTCTTCACGCCATTTTTCTGTCATAATTATCGATCTGCCACCTTTTTGAATTTCATTTTCTTCTGAAATTGATCTAAGTATACCACCAGTGTTCGGATTATTCTAGTCGCTCTAGATAAAATAGCTAAAGCTTAATAGTTCCTTAATCATAAAGAAAAATGATAAAGAACGATCCCTGCTGCGACTCCGACATTCAATGATTCCGCATTTCCTTTCATTGGGATATATACGTTCTGATCAGTCAAAGACAAGATTTCCTGACTTACTCCCTGACCTTCGTTTCCCATAATTATAGCGAAATCCTCTGTTTTTTCTACTTTGTCTAATGCATGTGCTTCTTCATTTAATTCTGTACCGTACACCGTAAACCCTTTGCCTTTCATTACAGGGATTACATCTGCCAAATCTTTTTGTAACACAGGCAAATGATAATTGCTTCCCTGCATGCTTCGCAGCACCTTTGTACTATAAATATCTGCCGTTCCTTTACCTAATAAAACACCAGCCATACCAAACGCATCTGCCGTACGGATCATCGTTCCCACATTTCCAGGATCCTGTACATTATCTAGTAAAAGCCAGCCTCCTGAAAAATCTGGCGTATCTTCAGATGTTAACGTCATCACTGCTAAGATCCCTTGCGGTGTAGGTAGATCTGACATAGCGGTCATGACCTCATCTGAAACTAGAAAAGTAGAAATCTCTTTGTTTACAGCCAGCCAGTCTCCCCATTCTTTCATACCTCTCTGTGTCACAAAAAGTTCTTTTATTTCTGCATCAGACGACGCAGCTTCTTCGATCAGATGGAACCCTTCCAAAAGATATTCTGCCTTTTCTTCTCTGTATTTCTTTTTATGTAGTTTTTTTAATTCTTTGATTCTTGGATTTTTTGCTGATTGGATCTCTTTCACATTCCTTCACCTCACCTGATTATATCATGGAATAGGTGCTTGAGCTTGTTTCATCCTAAAAAAATCGGTATCATTGATTTATAAAACAGGAAAGAAAGGTGACGAACATGCGCAAAGTTAAAATGAATGTCCAAGGACGTGTCCAGGGCGTGGGATTTCGCTATATGACCAAGATGGTTGCTGATCAGTTAGGCGTGACCGGAACGGTAAAAAACGAAGACGACGGCTCAGTCACAATCGAAGCAATCGGAAATGACGACATCATCCAAAAATTTATCGAAGAAGTCAAGAAGTCTCCGAGCCCAAGTGGACGAGTGCAGTATGTGGATGTCCAAGAAGATCCGATGATTGAGGAACGAAAGAAATTTGATGTGGTGGGATAAGGTTGTGAAAAAGTCGCTTAGTTTTGAGTATTAAGGAAAATTTTGTGAAAATGGCTTTCCACATTTTTGCATAAATTTGACTTAATACCGAGAAACTGACTTTTGAACACCGTCGATAAGGTTGTTTTTGAAGCGCTTTGCCTCGAGTATTAAGGAGAAACATTTTCCAAATAGCTTCTCATATTTTGAAATGTAATGACTTAATACCGAGAGGCAGCTGATAAAACACCGTCAATAAGGTTGTGAAAAAGTCGCTTAGTTTTGAGTATTAAGGAAAATTTTGTGAAAATGGCTTTCCACATTTTTGCATAAATTTGACTTAATACCAAGAAACTGACTTTTGAACACCGTCGATAAGGTTGTTTTTGAGGCACTTTGCCTCAAGTATTAAAGACAGGTAGTAAAAAAGCTGATCTATAACTTGCAATAAATTTGCTTAACCCATATTTTCCAGACAGAACAAAAAAGTTTTTAGTTTTTTAAATAAGAAAGAAACACTTGGAATCACTCTTTTCTTTTCAAGTATTTCTTTCTTGATTTTTTGTCTTTTTTCAAAATTTTTCGCTACGAAAAAGAACGAATATTTATATGAAATTTCTATGAAGTTGATTGAATTCCATGCGCTTTTTTAGTATAGTTAAGTTTGTGTAAAAATTATAGAAGAGGAAGTATTCTATGAATAAATGGAAAAACTGGTTATTGGGATCCGGACTTGTCAGTATCCTGCTCTTTTTATCTGGCTGTGTGCGGATGGATTCAAACGGAAACCCTGACACTTCAGGAATCGTTTATCGAGTACTCGTCCATCCTATGGGCCAAGCGATTACATATCTAGTTGAGAATTTCAATTGGTCTTACGGCTGGGCAGTTATTGCAATGACTGTGATCGTTCGTATCATCATCTTGCCACTAGGTATCAGTCAATCGAAAAAAACAATGATCCAATCTGAAAAAATGCAAGCGTTAAAACCACAAGTTGAAGCAGCACAGCAAAAGCTAAAAGCTGCAACAACACGTGAAGAACAAATGGCAGCACAAGCAGAAATGCAGCAAGTATATCGCGAAAATGGATTGAGTATGACCGGCGGAATCGGCTGTCTGCCTCTATTGATCCAAATGCCGATCTTCTCTGCCTTGTATTTTACGGCTCGCTACACAGAAGGTATCCGTGAATCATCTTTTTACGGCATCGATCTAGGCTCACCAAGTATGGTGCTTGTGGCCATCGCAGGGGTCGCTTATCTGCTTCAAGGATATATTTCAACAATCGGTATTCCTGAAGAACAGAAAAAGACGATGCGTACGATGCTGATCGTCTCTCCTGCTATGATCGTCTTCATGTCGATCAGTGCGCCAGCCGGTGTTACACTTTACTGGGTAGTCGGTGGTGTGTTCAGCTGTCTGCAAACATTCATCACAAACGTTATGATGAAACCACGTTTGAAAGCACAAGTGGCAGAAGAGTTGAAACAAAACCCGCCAAAACAAGTCGTCACTCCAAGAAAAGACGTGACAGAATCAGCAAAGCCAGCTGACAACAAACAAGCAACAAAACAAATCAAACAACCAAAAAATAGTACAAATAACAAAGGCCGCAACGCAGGAAAGCAGCAGAAGCGGAAGTAAATGGTAAAAGACCACCTCATTCTTAATGAAGAGGTGGTCTTTTTTGACTGAATTTTTTATGAAAATATTAGGTACACAGATGAAAAATACTAAGAATTATTTTTTTTTTTTATAAAAGCGATAAGTGGATTCACTTTTAAAATAGTAGTTAAGAACATATATATCAAAGAGCCTATGATTACTTGTACTAGAGTAGTAAAAGGAGAAGGACTCATATTTCTAGATATATATCTTATTGCTAAAATCATTAATATTCCAGATAAAAAATATACAACAATATTTTTTAATTTTAGCCTAAAACTTGTTTCTCTGACAAAAGATGTAAAACGGGTAGTTGTTACGAATAATTCAGCAAGTATAGTAGAAATAATCGCTCCATATATCCCAATTACTGGTATTAATAATAAATTACTAATTATGCTAACAACTGCTCCTAAAATAACAGCTATATTGTATACTCTAATTCTATTCATAGGAACTAAATATTGTCTTCCAACTGCCATTCCCAAAGGTATAATAACTATTAGTGGTGCAACAAACGGTATCGTATTCAAGAGTAATAAAAATTTTTCTCCAAAAAACCATGGAACAAATTTTGGAGTAATTTCCCATAGTCCAAACATCATAGGAATAGTAAAAAAAAGTTGAATATTGATTGTTTTTTTCATAGCCTTAACGATGTCTTCATTTTTTCCTTTAGAAACCAAATTACTAAATTTGGGCAGAAGAACTAAATCTAAAGTTGTAACTAAAGTGACTAATACTCCATTGATTATTAAAGTATTCGCATAATAGCCAACTGAATTTTTTGAATCTAGCCACCCTAATAACGTTTTATTCATATTAGTGTATAAAATAATTGCTATTTTAGGAATAAAATATTGCAAAGAAGGATATAAATGTTTAAATATATCTTGTAAAGCTATCTTCTTTATATTTATTTTATCAAAGATAAATATCCATGTTATCACTTGTGCGATAAGTATACTCATACTCTGTAACAATATATATATCCATAAATCGTTTGCTTCTTTCACAAATATTACTATACCGAGAAAGGTAATAATTTGCGAAAATAAACTACTTAAACTAATTTTTTTAAAATCTTCTATTCCCATAAAAAACCATGAAATATCAAAAACAGCAGCTACAACAATTAAACTTTGTAAATAAAAATAAATTCTATCTTCTGAGAAAGATACTATTAGAAGATATGCAACCAATGAAAAAAGTGAAATAATAAAACTCATACAGAATAATTCCCAAAATCTTTGAGATAATTTTTCTTTGTTCTCACGCACAATTGCTATTTCTCTATTTCCATACACTCCAACACCAAGTCCAGCTATTAAAACAAAATATTGCGCAATTGAATTTGTATAATTATACGTTCCGATTCCATCAGGTCCTAATGCATTAGATACGATAGGTATAGTAATTAAAGGCAATATTATTTTTACTAATTGAAAAATACTCTGATACATAAAATTATTGATTGTTTTTTTCATTAAACATCTCCAAGTCAATCCAAGTTCCCAATTTTTTATCAAGTTCTGGTCTCTGACGTAATATTTCCAAAAAACCACTAGCAGGAGTAAAAGTTAATTCGGTAATTTTAATGTCATCATTTACTTCATTGAAATCTATACGTACTACAGGAAAATCTTTCGAAATAATAGAACTTACTCTTTCCATTTCATTAAAAAAATGTGGTTTAGGGATTTCTGTTTTAACGACATCTTCATCTTTCCATATCACTTTCCATTGCCTGTCTAAATGAACACGGCTATGCTTTCTATGACCTTCAATCATATCATCTTCTTTAGCTTTATCTTTTTTTTCATTCCAATACCATATTATTACTTGCACGAATGCTAATTTTCCTCCTACCATAAACATACGGTACTCATTACCCAGTTCTTCAATAAATGGCTCACAAATAATAGCATTTTTCCCTTTAGAATAATGATACTCTGCCGATAAATCTCCATAATCACTTACTAGCCATTTTTTCATAAGTTTCTTTAGTTTTTTATTTGAGGTTTTACTTTTATCTTTTACAATCAAGTTCAACCCGGAAGCATTTGTCTTTTTCAATACAAATTTTTGAGGAAGTTTTTCGAAATTCATTTCTTTAGGATTATTATAGATCTCAATAAACGGCATTTCGTATTTTTCAAAAGATTTACTTTCTAAATAATCTCTAATTGTATATTTATCTGCTGCTTTTATCACTAAGGAATTTTTTGGATAATCAAATAACTTTAAATATTGAATTTTTTCAGATAAAAGTTGTGGATTTTTTAAATTTAAACTTTTTCCGTAAAATTTATGATAATTCTTTTTAGTCTCCTTTATAGGACTCTTTCGTACTTTATATTTTGTCCATAATATATACACATCAAATACTGGTGTATTTTTTAATAGCTTTTTAGCATACATAGTTATCATTTTAATCCTTCCCAAATATATCTCTCGTATAAACTTTTTCTTTTACTTCAGCTAAAGCTGGCTCCATACGATTTGATACAATCACATCTGACATATTCTTGAATTCGTCAAAATCTTTGATCACCCGTGAATGATAGAATGCTTCTTTATCTAGTGTTGGTTCATAAACTACGACTTCGATCCCTTTTGCTTTGATACGTTTCATTACACCTTGGATAGATGAATACCGAAAGTTGTCAGAATTTGCCTTCATTGTTAAACGATAGATTCCTACAGTTTTAGGTTTTTTCGCTAAAATTTGGTCTGCAATAAAATCTTTTCTTGTCGTATTTGCGTCTACAATTGCACTGATGATATTGCTTGGAACATTTTCATAGTTTGCTCTTAGCTGCTTTGTATCTTTAGGTAAACAATATCCTCCGTAACCAAATGAGGGATTATTGTAGTGAGAGCCAATTCGAGGATCTAACCCTACACCCTCAATGATTTGTTTTGTGTTCAATCCTCGAGACTCGGCATAAGTATCTAACTCATTAAAATATGCTACGCGTAAAGCAAGATAAGTGTTTGAAAACAATTTGATTGCTTCAGCTTCAGTAGGATGTGTCAAAAGAACTGGCACATCTTTATCTAAAGCATTCCGTTCAAACATATCCGCTATTTCTTGCCCTCTATCAGAACACTCTCCTACAACAATTCGAGAAGGATACAAGTTATCATACAATGCCTTTCCTTCTCTTAAAAACTCTGGAGAAAAAATAATATTCTCTGTTTTAAATTTTGCTTTTAATTCTAATGTATATCCCACAGGAACAGTTGACTTAATAATAAAAGTTGCATCTGGTCGAATGATCAGGGCTTTTTCAATAACATCTTCAACTGTAGAAGTATTAAAGTAATTTTTCTTTTCGTCGTAATCTGTCGGTGTAGCGATAATCAAGTAATCACCAAAAACTACAGCTTCCTCGAAATCTTTAGTAAATTCCACATTTAAATCATCCCGTTCGAGAAACTCGTGAACTTCTTTATCCTCTAAAGGTGATTGTCTGTTTCTTAGCATATCAATCTTTTCCTCAACGATATCATATGCTTTAACATTTTCGTGTTGGCCAAGTAATAAAGCGTTAGCTAAGCCAACGTAGCCGAGACCAAAAATTGAAATTTTCATAGCTTTCCCCTTTTTTATTTAATATATAACTTTTAAGTCTGTTGATAGTATCTTTACGAAACTTCTTGCCAAACTAGGTATAACAATTCCTCTGTTTTTTATTTTGTTCGTATCCATTATTAAGTATCATAGATGTTTTGCTTTTTCTAGCAGAAATTAATCAGATGTACTGGATAAACAGAAACCTACTATTTAATCTTTTAATATCTTTGGAAAATTAACACAAAAGCACACATAACATTCAATAATTGATAAATACTATGTATTCTATCATTTCAATAACAAAAATCACGTTTTTTACTAATGTGCTACTCCACCTTGCTCATTCAAATTGCTCTTTATATACTATAAACATAAAAGATATCATATAAATTATCGCTAAAATCCTAACATATCTGTATTCATTCAACAGTTCTATCAAATTATCTCCTTTACAGTTTTTTCTTCATTCGACACACGATCAGTTTTTATAAAAAACATCTTTATTTCCATTTTTTATTATAAGATAACATTTTTCGTTTCTTAGAGTTTAATTTAATATTTCATTTCTTTACTCTGTTCACACTTATATCATAGTAAAAATATCTATATATATTTTAAATAATTGATAAATGTCATGTACTGTTATTAACAATATCGAAATATTGTTGCTTCGACACTATTATCCCTTGTTAATAAACATGTTATAATATCAGAATTACTATTGATTACATAATAGTTAAGAATTAGAATCAGCTCTTTTGGAATGTAAGTATAAAAATTCCATCTATATCCTCAAACTGAAAACTATGTTTATAACCTTCATATTCACTAGCCCATAAATAAAGATGCTTTTACAATGCAATCATATTCTATCTCTATCATGCCATAATTGCATGAATCAATCTTGCTTGTGCAACTGCATGTTTTAATATGCACGGAAAAAACACCAATTATTCTGTTAAAGAATAATTAATTTGGATGAAGACACTTAAAATACTTTTTTAATTCTCCACCGAATTACTTTCTGAAAAAAACAATATAGTCACCACTAAACGTAAATATACTAATATCGCACATGGATTGATTAGGTATAACTACTTTAAGCTTCCCTATTATCACACCACATTCAACAGACACTTTTTTCTTTAAAAATAAATTTAATCAATATCGATAATTCTAGTTTTCCATAATACGTAGTTTATTTTTTATAAATTTTGTCGACCTTTTCGTAGAAGTACAATCAGATAGAATGAGCACTGTAGTTACCAATCTTCTTCAATGCTTAAAAAACATGCAAAAATACCATAGTTTAGCTGAACCAGGATAACCAGTTTAGAATTCCCAATTCACCTAAAAACTAAATGGAGAGTAGTAGATTATTAAGCAGTCTTAGAAATACACTCATTGTACTTTTGGATTAAAAAATAAATATCTTTTCCTAAAAAACTACTAAAACTCCCACTTTTATCAGTTATTCCATCATTATATTCTTAAAATATTGCGAGACTGGCTCAAATGCGGTATCAAAATCAAATCGTTCTACTGCAATTGTTCTAATTCTATCTGTTAAATTTTTTTTACTAGAATATTTATCAGTAAGTTTTATATAAAAATCAACTATTTTGGTAATGTCAATATGACTTTCATCAGAAGGAAATCTAAGATAAATATCTATATCTTCTATATAATCTAAATCAGTCTTTACCCCAGAAATTACAGGTAACCCCTTGGCCAGATATTCTTTTCCTTTTAAACTACTGTTATATTTAACTCCAACACGATGTCTTCCTAAAGAATCTACAGCTACATCAGCTAGATCATAATATTTAGATAATTCATTTTTATCTAACATACCTAAAAAAATAACATAATCTGTAAGTTTTAATTTTTTGACTAAGCTTTCGTATTTAGATTTCTCACTTCCATCACCAGCTATAAACAGTTTTACGACAGTATCATTCTTTTTTTTATTATAATCTTCTAAACCTTTTATCAGCCTATCATAACCATGCCAATGATTAAGAGTTGAGACTGCTATTAGGTTAATATTACTAAAATTAGACTTACAATCCACTCTTTTTTTAGAGATAACACTCGTATCAATTGCATTACTAATATTTATAGTTTTCGTATTCCAAATCAATTTATCATTAGAATATGTCACTATTCTATCAATATAGTTCACACTAAAGTTTTTGATTATGCTATCTTGTAAAATTACCATTAAGAACTTTGCAAAAAGCACAAGTTTTTTTTCCTTAAAAAGAATTTTAGCTTTTTCAATAAATTCAAATTTATAAGGATATGTTGGTATTTCAATAATAATTTTTAACTGGTTTTTCTTTAGATCCTTTAAAAGTTTCATTAAATCAATAGAAAAATAATCTAGTCTAATATAAACAGCCTTATAATCATCATTGTTTAAATAACTACTAATGCTACTAAAAAAAAATTTTTGATTAGTTTGATATTTTTTTGTTTTTTCTTTAAGTATAGTTTCAGAATTGTCAGAAACCAGTTTTACTTCATTATAAGTAGCATAATACAAATCGGTTTTTATATTATTATTTATCAAAGTTTTTACTTGTGAAAAAACTTTCGTTTTAATCCCAAAAGCTCCATCAGCATCCAAATTCATATTACAAATATACGCTATTTTCATCTGTGTACACCTCATTTATTAATGTAAAAAAATAAAAAGAAAAAAAGAAGGTTGTAAATTCATTAATTGAAAAAACATATCCTTTAATGTTCAGGATAAGAAAGGATAAAATAAAAAAATTCGAGATAAAATTTAAATAATTATTTTTAATATTTTTTTTCATTTTGAATGTTTTAGTTATAAAAAATAGCACTATTGCCAATAAATAAAAAACTCCTCCTAGCCAAATATCATTGATATACCCCACATCTGTACGAAAATTTAAAACATTGTCTCCATTAGCATAATTTCCTGTTCCAAAAAAGAATTGTACTAATTCAGTTGGAACTTTGTAATTATTTTTATTAACAAAATAATCTCCTATTCCATAAATAGCATTATCACTACCACCAAAAATATTTAATATCCCACTAGTGAACCATTGGTATGTATCACTATTAAATTTTTTTAATAAACCTAGTGCTAATATTATAAACAAAAAACTACTTAATATTGATACGAGCAAATTCTTAAAAACTTTTCTTTTATTATTTTTTATTAAAGTAGAAAATATAATAAAGATTCCCAATACTATAATAATAAATGAAATTCTAGCATTTATTACAGCTGAAAAAAATAAAAATGGTGTTAGAAATAAATATTTTTTCGAATAATAGATAGATAAATATATTGTAATTATACATAAAAATGCTTGAACAGCTGGCATTGTATAGCCTAATTTAGATGATAAACCATACCATCTAAAAGACGCTAATTGTGAAAATCTTGTATCTGAATATCCATAATTTATCATTCGTTCAATAAACCATGTCTGAAATTCAGTATTAAAAAAAGCTAAGATCGCGAAACCGGATTGAACAATCCCTACACAAAGCATTATATTGGTAAAATTCATTAGGCTAAATTTATTTTTTTTGAAATAATAATTTAACATTATTAAACTAGGAAATATTGAAAAAAGCCAAAACAAGACAGACTTACTAGCCTCCATCGGAGAATAGAAATTGCTATATGCTATCAAGGCTAAATATATAAAAAATAGAAAGAAAATAGTATACAATTTTAGATAATTTACATTGATTTCCACTTTTTTCTTAGTTAAAAACATATTCAACAGTAAATAAATATTAGAAAAAAATCCTAAACCATACAAGATATTCATAGACATAATTGGTGGGTAGTATATCAAAAAAAATAAAAAAATAACTACTAGCAAATTCTCAAAAAATTTAGTCAATCTCATATCCTTTATACCCATCCTAGAATTATTTTTACTCTAATTACTAGATTACTTATGGTAGTTGGAGCAAATTTATATCTTGAGTTAATTAGAACAAATCTTGGCTTAATTTTCTTTCGACTATCAGCAATATTTTTGATCAACTCAAGCTTTTCATCATCAAAAATTAGATTACCATAACCTGTTAAAATTTCAGAAGCAGTACGTGATCTAGAATGAGAACTTACATCTTTTCTAAATGCTCGGATACGCTTTATTAAAAGATTTTTTGTCGATGGAACTCCTACAGCATTTTTTTCATGAATTCTATACAATATGTTACTTTCCTTATCGTAGATTACCTCTCCAAAAATTTTTGCTAGTAATATAACCCACGAGTCATGCATTTGTATATAATTAGGTTTATAAATGTCTAAAATATCTTTGAGCTCGTGATTAAAAGTAATAGTACAACCAGATGCTATACTTCGAAAAAGGATAGTACTCAAAGAAATATCACTTTCTTCAAATTGATTATCTGAATAAGGCATTCTTTTTAAATCACAATTTACTAAAGTTTTGGAGGAAAAATATGCACACGGAACCTTTTTACTCTTGATCGCAGATATTGATTTAGATAATTTATTTTCTAACCAAATATCATCTTGATCACAAAAAGCATAATAATCAGAAATCGGTGCTTTGTGAATCAAATCAATAAAACTATAAGCTGGACCTAATTTTTTCCCTGTATACCATTTGATTAAACCAAATTTTTCATATTTGCTTAATATTTTTTTTGTTGCATCTGTTGAGCCGTCATCTCTTACTAATATATTTACTTCTACATCTTTTTGAGCAATTAGGCTTTCAATTTGTTCTACAAGATATTTTTCCCCATTATACGTAGATAATAATATTGTTACTGTGTTACTCTTCAAAATATTCACCTCAATTCATCATTGTTTGCCAAAGCTTCTTTTACGCTCTTTAGATAATTATCATTAAACTTTTTATCTGGTTCTAAATATCCACCTTCTGCCCATTCGTTCCATGCAAATATAAATATCATATCCGTTGAATAGCTTTTTTTCACTTGTTTTATTTTCAGGTCAAAATATTTATAAAATTTATCCGGTGTTGCATCTTTAATTACTAATCCTTTTGTTCCTCTTCTCGGTGTATTATCCCAATCAACAAATGCACCAGCAATTTTCTTCTTATCTTTATTTTCATCAATTAATGATGCAGCCCAAACATCATCATAAGACAAAGTTCTAACTTTTTTTAGATATAGTTCAGATGCTTTTTTAGAAACTATTTTTTGAGTGAAATTATCAATAAATTTCAATGATGAAATTAGAAATTTTTTTATAGGGTTAGTCATATCATTCATTGCATACAAAGGCTCGTACTCAATATTGTAAGCAAATCTAGAATCATCCTTATCTTTTAACAAATCAAAATCAATATGTTGATATGCAAAATCGATTCCTGCTAGTC
Source organism: Enterococcus sp. E5-37 (assembly GCF_035726925.1). Lineage (NCBI taxonomy): Bacteria > Bacillati > Bacillota > Bacilli > Lactobacillales > Enterococcaceae > Enterococcus > Enterococcus sp. E5-37. The sequence goes on along the minus strand of NZ_JAPMLG010000001.1, from coordinate 283,018 downwards.
CATTCTTTTTAGCCAAAATTTGCCAATAATCAAGCATTTCATTTAAACAGCCAATTTGTTCAGGACGATAAATTACAAATAAAGGTTTCCCATCATTGCAAATATATCTGGAATCTTTAAAAAATGGAAGAAGATAGTCAAAATGTTTTTCCCAGTTCTCTTCATTTCCGTAATTTTGTTCTATCAATATAGAATCATTTTTTGATACCCAAGCTTTAGTCCAAGGTTCGTTAGCCCAACTAAGACAAAAGTTGATATCCAAGTTTTTATTTTTTAAAAATTGTTCTACAGGCTTTTCTAATAACATTTTTCCATCAAACCAATAATGATAAAAACAAAATCCATAGATACCATTTTTTTTTGCTATGCTCACTTGCCATTCTTTTACATCATCATTTAATAAATCATAATAATTATCATTGATTGGTTCTCGTGGCTGATAATGTCCTGAATATAACGGTCTTGCTGTTTTTACATTTGTCCATTCTGTAAATCCTTCTCCCCACCATTCGTTGTTCTCAGGAATTTCATGAAACTGTGGTAAATAAAATGCAATTACTCTCATATATAAAAATCTCCTTTGAGTTAAATAAAATTATTTTATCTGCATAATAACAAAAACTAAATAGAATATGTTTTCTTCATTATGTTATTAACTTTCTCTATATCATAATTTAAGGCAACAGCTCTACAGTTATCACTCATTGCTTTCTTCTCACTATTAGAGAGATTTATCCATTTTTCTAAAGCTTCTACAAACTGATTCACGTTTTTACTATCCTTAAAAACAAAACCAGTTTCTCCATCTTCAGTATAGTCTTTAATCCCCCCCACATATGTAGAAATCAAGGGTAATCCAGCTGCCATAGCTTCAAGTCCAGCTAGACCCAAACCTTCTCTTTTAGAAATAAAAATACTAGCATCAGCGAGAGCATAATATTGAAATACATTATTCTGGTACCCCAAAAATATTACATTATCTGTTAATTCGTATTGAATTACTTTTTTTTTAAGATCTTCTGTATTTCTTCCTTTTCCAATAATCAAGTAGTAAAAATCAAATTCCATTTTTGACAAGCCTTTAATTGCAGTTATATGGTTTTTATTATCATTCAATTCTCCAACAGAAATAAATATTGGAACATCATTCTTAATATTTAATTTTTGAATTAAACGATCATTTCTTGCACTAGTAGAAATTTCTCTAATCTTTTTATAATCTATTCCAACACCTGGAATTTGTATAACTTCTCTTGAGTGAAATTTTTTTGCTATATTCGTATCATCATTATTGATTGTGAGTAATATATCTGTGTATCTGGATAAAAATTTTTCAATTGGGTAAAAAATTAACCAATTAATTTTTGGGCCGTCCTTATAAAAATGAAAACCATGTGCAGTGTATAAAACCTTAGTTTTTAATTTTCTAAAAATTATTCTTGTCAAAACGCCTCCAATTGGAGAATGACAGTGCACAATATCATATTTCTTTTTTGATATTCTTTTTAGTTGTTTATATGATTTTATTATTGCACCAAGGTTCGATAAACTTCGAGAAAAATCAACCTGTAGTAATTCAACATCCTTGTTATTCAACACTCTTTTTAGTTTATTTGACTCTTTGTGACTAATATTTCCTGGTTCAATAAAATTAGTCGCTACACTAACTTTGTACCCTAAGGATATTAAAATATCAATATTACTCATGTTAAATTGATCTATCATTGATGCAACTGAAGCAACAATTAATGCTCTCTTCATCTTTATTTTCTCCTACCTTGACTTGCTTTTCTCATACACCAAATTCCCAAACGCCTTATTCGTCAATCGTCCGATCTTTCCTGGTACATATCCGAGTAAGCGTATTACCCAATTCATATAAGAGAAAAGGTAAATTTTTTTTCCATTTTCTTGAGCAATGTCTCTCACCATATGACTTGTGCGAACATATTGATCATTTTGTGGGAAAAATACACCACTGTCTTGAGCATCAATGCGTTCTTTGACAAACTCAGACAACTTATCAATATGGAGCATTGATCGTTCATTTTTTACATCAGGAAAAATAGGTAATTTATTTGCCAACTTCACCAATTGTTGATAGTTTCCCTTACTCCCCGGTCCATAGATCATTGGCGGACGTAAAATAGCAACATGGAAAGTAATATCATCTAATGGTTGTAAGCCAATCTCCGCTTGCAGTTTGCTGTCACCATAGAAATTAGAAGGGTTTGGTTTGGTATCTGGTGTGATTATACGTTTTTTGTTGATATTTGTTTCTTCTCCATAAATAATGATGGAGCTCATATAAATGAATTGGCCCTTTTTTCCTGATAGATCTTGTTTATATTTTTTTGCGGTCTCAATCGCAAGGTCTCGGTTGACCGCATAATAGAGCTGCTTTGTTTCTTCGCTTACTTTCGATACATCTGCGTGCGCGATACCTGCTACATGAAAGACCGTATCATAGCCCGAAAAGTCATGTTCTCTCCACGCATCTCCTCGTACACTTAAAGTGTCGATTTGATATTCATCTTGGAATGGTGTCATCCATTTTTTGAAGGAAGTACCGATATAGCTGTTTGCACCAGTAATCAGGATCTTTTTCATTTTGCATCCTCCTTTTTCACCGAACCAGTTCCGCCTTCGACAACACCGTCGCTTTTGAAGACGGAAATTATGGTTCCAAAAAAGCATTTTAGATCCATCAATGGCGTGATATTTGATGTGTATTGTCCATCTAAACGTGCTTTATATTCGATTTCTAATTCATCACGTCCACTGATTTGTGCTAGGCCTGTTAGCCCTGGACGGATATCATTTGCGTGGTACTTGTCTCGTTCTTCAATCAAATCATATTGGTTCCATAGCGCTGGACGTGGTCCGATGACTGCCATGTCCCCTTTTAATATATTAAATAATTGCGGTAGTTCATCCAGACTTGTTTTTCTAAGAAATTTTCCTACTCGTGTAATAAAAAAGTCAGGATTTGATAACAAATGAGTTGGTGTTTCTTTCGGTGTATCTACTTTCATTGTCCGAAATTTATAGATATAAAAATGGGTCTTGTTTTTTCCTACCCGTTTTTGTTTAAAGATGACTGGACCTTTTGAATCGATTTTGATAGCTAAACTTAAAATCAAAAGAATCGGTGACAATACGATGATACCAGCTAAAGATAATAAAAGATCTATTCCTCTTTTTAAACCGTCTTTATACACTTTACTCCCCCTATTTATTCGAAGCATTTGCAAAAGTGACAATGTCTTTAGCCAATTGTTCATCGTCTTGCGGCAGGCTCTTAACAAAATCCATCACTTTTTGTATTGAGTAGCCTTTGATGTTTCCTACAAAGATTTTCTCATAAACTGCTTCATCATTTCTTTCCTTATCCAACAATAGTTCTTCATATAGTTTTTCCCCTGGACGGATACCTGTTTCAATGATTTCGATTTCGTCTTCGCTATACCCGCTCAATCGGATCATGTTTTTCGCTAGGTCTACAATCTTCACTGGTTCACTCATATCTAGAATAAAAATTTCGCCACCTTTTGCTAATGCGCCAGATTGAATAACTAAACGACTAGCTTCAGGAATCGTCATAAAGTATCGAGTCATACGAAAGTCTGTTACAGTGATTGGACCACCTTGAGCAATTTGTTCTCTGAATACTGGAATCACACTACCGCGAGAACCAAGGACATTCCCAAATCTGACAGCTGAGAATTTCGTACAGCCTTCTTCATTCAATCCAGTCACAATCATTTCAGCGATTCGTTTTGTTGAACCCATGACATTTGGAGGATTGTTAGCTTTATCTGTCGATACCATGACGAAGTTTTTCACTTTTGCTGCTTTAGCTGCTTCTGCTACATTTTTTGTACCGAAAATATTGTTTTTGACTGCTTCTTTTGGATTATATTCCATCAGTGGTACATGTTTATGAGCAGCTGCATGGTAGACGATATCTGGATGATATTGTTCCATGATCTCATTGATTTTCTCGCGATCTTGGATATCTGCGATGATCGGTAGGATTTCTGTAGGACAATTTTGATGATGCGTGCGTAACTCACGGTCAATCAAGTAGATCGAGTTCTCCCCATGTCCTAAAAGCAATAGCTTTGCAGGATTGAATTGAATGATTTGCCGACAGATTTCTGAACCGATCGATCCTCCTGCGCCGGTGACAAGAATGACTTTGTCTGTGATCTGATCTTTGATGGATTCAATATCCAGCTTTACCTCATCTCTTCCCAGTAAATCCACTACGTCAATTGTTTTTAATTTTGATACGCTAATTTTCCCTGAAGCAAGTTCTTCTATAGAAGGCATCGTGTTGACTTTCACACGAGCGGATTCGACTAACTCGAAGATTCGTCGTAATTTTTTTCTTGATAAGGAAGGGATAGCGATCGTTACCATTTGAATGTCATATTTTTCAATCAATTCCGGAATATCTTTTAATGCACCTAATACTTTTTTTCCTGAAAGATACGTATTTCTTTTATTTGGATCATCATCTACAAACCCGACAACGTGGATATCTTGAGCCGTTTTGGATCCAAGAAAGCTGTTGTATAAAATACGCCCGCCTTCGCCAGCACCAACAATCAATGTATTTTTAGCAGAATCTGCTGATACGTATCTCATATTTTTTGTTTCGATGTAGATACGCCAGATCAATCGGCTACCGATGATCAATAAGAGCGAAAGCAGATAAGCAAAGATAACTAACCGTAAACTGTATCGCCGATTAATGAACAGCAGTATGAGGATACTTGAGGCAGCACTTGCAGATAGTGAACTAAAAATTGCAATGATCTCTCTTAAATTTGTATAGCGATTGATCCGAGTGAAAACTTTGAATAAACTACCATAAAATAAATAAAAACCAATCGACAAACCGATAGAGATTAAAATAAGATCCATTGGTATAGATACAAACGGCTTCATGAATTTAGCTGCTGCAATATTTGCAGCAATTAATAACAAGCTGTCCACAAAAACCAATGTGGCAATTTTTCTTCTTCTTGTTAATATAAACACTTTTTAATTCCCCCTAAAATAAACCAAACTTCTTCTTTTTTACCTCTTCATAGATTGGATAACTGATTTCATCCCCGTTGATCAGATCCTTTGCGACTTGTTTCATCTGTACTACTTTTTCCTTACCAAAGTCCTTGGCAATCTGCTCATAGCACTCTTTTAAGTAAAAGGTGCGCTTAGAGACCCCATGGGCATCAGAAGCAGCCATCTGCACGAGATTATGTTTGACCATTGTTTTGGCTGTTTTCTGGATGTCTTTGCCAAATACACCAACATAACTTGGCGCAGTAAGTTGGGCCAAACATCCCATATCTAGGAACGGAAGCAAATGATTTGGGTCTTCTCGAAAATGCGCGTTGCGTTCTGGATGGACGATCACTGGTGTCTTTCCTAGTTCTAACAACTCAAAAAAAAGCCGTTCTGCATATAACGGCACTTCCAGTGTCGGAAATTCGATCAGAAGATATGTATCATCTAAATCTGTAAATAAAATTTCATCTCGATGGATGTCTTCGATGAGCGTTCCGGTAATACGTACTTCTTGTCCTTCCAATAACGTCAAAGGCAACTGTCTTTTCTCTAATTCGGCTTGTAACGAAGCGACTAGAGAAATGACTTGTGATTTTTCATTGCTGTATTTTCCATTATTGTGGTGTGGTGTGCATAAAATATGCGTGATGCCTTGCTGAATCGCTTTTTCAGCCATTGCAATACTTGCTTCTAAGTTTTCTGCCCCGTCATCGATTCCTGGTAGGATATGGCAATGTAGATCGATCATTTCTCTTGTCTCCTCTCTTCTTATTCCTTAATTTCCGTAGTAATAACCAGCATCTTTGCTATGTTCTGCTCCGTTGTATACAACACCTAAGACTCGTGCTTGTACCATCTCCAGCAGTTCTTTTGCTTTATTCAATGATTCTTTACGTGACGTATTTTCACGTACAACCAATAAGGTGCCATCCGTTTTTGAAGACATGATCTGTGCATCTGTTACGGCTACTACTGGTGGCATATCGAATATCACCACGTCAAATAACTGTCTTGCTTCGGCTAGAACCTGATCCATTCTTGGCGAGCTTAACAATTCTGATGGGTTGGGTGGCTTAGGTCCACTAGGCAAAATCGACAAGTTCTCGACTGGCGTTCGTTGAATCACATCTGCTACACTTCCTGATGAACTAAGTGCTGTACTTAATCCCCTGGCATTGTTCAGCTGGAATGTCTTATAGACGACGGGTTTACGTAAATCTGCATCGACTAGTAGAACTCGTTGACCGGATTTAGCAAAAACGACTGCAATGTTTGCTGCAGTGGTGGATTTTCCTTCTCCAGGACCTGATGAAGTCACGACAATCGTTTTGATTTGCTGACCAGCTGCGGAGGCAAACTGGATATTCGTCCGGATCGTACGATATTGTTCGGCGATTGGTGAAGATGGGTTTGTTAATGTGATCAAACTGACTGCATGAGTTTGTGCTGCTTTTTGTTTCTGTGTTCGTGCCATTTTTCTTCCTCCTAGACTCTTGAGCGGCTTCTGCGTGATGGGGCTGTTTTATCGTTTGTAGCTTTTGGTCGTGCAGGAGCTGATCCTTTTTTACGGATACCAGCGTTCAATTCTTTCGCTGACATTTCTGGAACTGTTCCTAAGATTGGGAATCCTAATGTATCCGTCACATATTTTTCATCTTTCACTGTCCGATCAAGTAATTCGAATAAGAATGCCAGACCTACGCCTACCATCATTCCTAATACTAAGCCAATCACTAGATTCAATTTATTATTTGGCGAAACAGGTGTCGTATTGGCAACTGCACCTGAAATAATCGAGATTTTATCGACATTCATCACGTCTTTTGCGTTCTCTTGGAAAACTTGTGAAGTTGTGTTAGCGATCTGTTGAGCAGTCACTGCATTCGTGCTTATTGCCTGGATCGAGAACATTTGTGAATTTTGTGACTGATTGACGGAGATCGCATCTTTGATTTGTCCAGCAGTCATTTTCACATTGTCTTCTGTTTCTAAACGATCTTTGACTTCATTTAGTACTAAATCACTGACGATCATATCTTTATACGTATTGATCATTTGCAGGTTCGTATTGACATCATTGACATTTGCAGTGTCTGATTGTGGCAGTGTCACGATCAATTGTGCTTGTGAACTGTATTTTGGTGTCAAGATGAAAAATGTTACGATTCCTGAGATGGCCAAGCCAGCAAACATTGAGATGATGATTGTTACCAAGTGTTTGCGTAATGTTTCAAAAATTTCTTTCAAGCTGATTGTCTCTTCCATTTTTTCTCCACTTTCCTATTTATTCTCTAGATTCATTTGATCTTTTAATTCTTTTTTTACACGATCAAGTTCTTGATCACTGACTTTTTGATAGGAGATATTATCTTGCATAAAGCCTTCTCCTTGCAGCTGATCTTGCTTGATCGTACCAAATGCCTCCCGATAATCTAAAGCGATTTTTTTCATTTCATCAAAGCTCATGTCTGTTTTCATATTCGACTCTAGAGCATTCAAAACGGATTGATAGTTGCTGACACCGTTTAAACTCAATACTTTTTTTGCTACACCTTCTACGATCTTTCTTTGACGCTCTTGTCTACCATAGTCACCATTTGGATCTTCATAACGCATACGAGAATAAGATAATGCCTGATCCCCGTTCAATGTGATTTTACCGATTGTAAAGTCATAGCCATCTTGTGAGAAAGTGAGGTCATTATTGACTTCGATACCACCAACTGCATCAACAAGTTCCTTTAGCCCTTTCATATTGATAGAGACATAGTGATCGATTGGGATGTCTACATATTTTTGTACGGTATCCATCGCCATGGCAGCTCCGCCGAATGCGTAAGCGTGGTTGATCTTGTCTTTTGTGTCACGACCTACGATGTCGACATACGTATCACGAGGAATGCTGACGATCGTTGTCTGTTTGTCTTCAGGACTGACTGTGGCAACCATCATCGTATCTGATCTTCCTTGATCGACCCGACCTAAATCTCCAGTATCAATCCCCATCAATAGAACAGAGAAAGATTCTTGTTTGTCCAGATCAACTGGTTTCGTTCGTTCTCCTTGGGTTCGTTCCACTGATTCGTAAGTTTTCTCAATAGAATGTGAGAGATCCAGATATAATTTTGCTCCTACTCCTACAATTGCTAATACTAATACGATAAGAACTGCTAAAATAATCAGAAATATTTTTTTCCCTCTTGATTTTCTTCTTCGTCTTGCCATAGTTTCCTCCGTTTGCTAACCTTGCTTGAATCAACGTTTTAACTGTCAATAGCTTATATTGCTATAGCCCATTTGCTGAGCAAAAGTTTGTGCTTTTGTTGCGTATGCTGCTCGTATTTTTTCATTCCGGATCTGCTCTATTTGACTGAGCACCGTCAAATATTGATCGTAAGTAGCGGTGGCAGTCACTTGACCATCCTTCAACATCGTATCGAATAACTGATCTAGTTGCGTGACTTGCGCGATCTGAGTATCAGCGAATCCTAGATATTGCATAACAACCGTTTTCCAAGGACTATCTTTAAAAAAGCTCATATTTTCACGTACACGAGCAACATCTGCACTTGTCACCTTTTCTTTGATGACGACATCGTCTACAGCTTGCTGCCAGTTTGATACATTTTTAGTAAATAAATCGTTGACAGCTGTCTGGATCTTCAGTTTTGATTCTGCACTATCTAACTGTGTCACGATTGCTTTCTTCTCATCTTGGATTGCAACAGCTTCTTTAGGCAATTCTGATTCTTTGATGTCGTAATCATCTGCTGAAAGTTTGACAGAGGATAGCTTATTGGACAAACTTGTGATTGTTTCTTCTGTTATTTCAGGGTTTAGAAAAATTTTTTCTTTTGTACTATACAGCTTGTCTACTTCTTTTGATAAAGAAGTCAAGGTGTCTTTTTGATTGGTGATGGCAGATTCTGCATAATTGATCCGTTGCTGATGTTGCCGCTGATTATTGATGTGGTATCCAAACAAACAGATCGCAATAGCACCTGCACCTACCGCCACAGCAGTCAATGACTTGACGAATGGCTTTTCCATAGATTCACTCCTAAGTATTGATGATAGATAAATTAAGATATAATTCACTTACATAAAAATGACAGCTTTTTATTTTAAAAAACATAATTAAACTAATATATTCACAGAAATATTTGTAAACAAGTTTTCCCTATATAATCATACCACAAATTGTTTTCTTGACTAGGGCAATTTACGATTTAAAAATAAATAAAACATTAATAAGATAACAATTAATCGATTTCATTTTTATTTCCTTAATTTTCATAGTTTTTTTTAAAAGTTACACAAAAAATAAAATAACAAAAAAAATTAACATTGAATTAATAATAGTTATTTATATTTATAACAAATAAACCAGAGAAATAGCCTATTTTGCGCCTGTTCTCTGGTTTATTTACATATTAGAAATTATTTTGTAATGATTTGATCTAAACTTGCTAGTGACAAAGCCATGGCAGCAATTTGACTTAATTGCGTTAATCGGTTCTTACGTACTGCTGGTTCTTCTGCCATGACCATCGTCTGATCAAAATAATTTTCGATCAGTGGGCGAAGGCTTACAAGCTGATCATAATTTTCGTTGATCGTTTGGTCAGCAAAGCTTGTTTTCATTGCCTCTACTGCTTTGTGCAGTTCTTTCTCCGCTTCGTTTTCGAACAGTTCAGGGTCTACTTCTGATTGTTTTTCAAGCTCCGCTTTTTTCGCTAAGTTCACGACACGTGTCAAAGCTTCCATCGATGGTTTGAAGTCTTCATCTGCAAGATGCTGCTTGAACAATTGTGCTGCTGCAAATACTTTTGTCAGATCTTTTTGTTCTGCGTTCAAAACAGCTTCGATAACATCATGACGGATATTCTTCGTTGTCAATAATTGGCGCAGACGGCCTTTGATAAAGTCGATCACCTGTTGTTGTCCCGCTGACAAGCCAATGCCAAAACGATCCGTATCTTTACTGATAACTTCACTAATCGTTTCTTGCAGAACAGACAAAGGAAAGGCCCATTTTTTCGATTCGATGATTCGAACGACACCATATGCTTGACGGCGCAAAGCATATGGATCGTTTGAGCCACTTGGGATCATCCCAACTGCAAAGAAAGAAAAGATACTATCTAATTTATCAGCAATCGCTAAAACAGAACCTACTGTAGTCTCAGGTAGATCTCCTTCACTGGATATAGGCATGTAATGTTCACGGATCGCTGTTGCTACGGCTGGTTTCTCGCCTTTAAGCAGAGCATATTTTTCTCCCATGATCCCTTGTAGTTCAGGGAATTCTCCTACCATGTTGGTTACTAGATCAAATTTATAGATTTCAGCAGCGCGTTGCAGATCCATCAATTCTTCCTCAGATAGTCCTACTTGTTCGCCTATGATGCGAGCGATGACTTGTACCCGTTGCATTTTCTCGTAGATGCTACCGATTTTTTCATGGAAAGTAACAGTTTTTAATTTTTCAATGTATTGGTCGATTGAAGCTTTCTTGTCTTCATTATAAAAGAATTCCGCATCTTCTAAACGAGCAGTCAATACTTTTTGATTGCCTCGTACCACATTTTCCAATTTTACCCGATCGCCATTACGAGCAGAAATAAAATGAGGAAGCAACATACCTTGATCGTTCCGTACTTCGAAATAACGTTGATGTTCTTTCATAGAAGTGACTAGTACTTCTTCAGGAACAGAAAGATATTTTTCCTCGAAGTCGCCAGAAAAGACAGTTGGATATTCGACTAGATTGTTGACTTCTTCTAGTAAATCTTCATCTAGATCAATGATCCAGTGATTTTTTTCTGCTAATTCGTTTGCTTGTGTGATGATCATTTCTTTTCTTTTTTGCGGTGAAGCAATAACAAATTGTTCATTTAATTTTTCTTCGTATTCTTTTGCATGCGCAAATGTCACATCTTCGCCTAAGAAACGATGACCTCTTGAAGCTCTGTCTGTTTTGATATCCAAGATCTCAAACGGGATTACTTCGTCATCTAACAATGCCACGATCCAGTGAATAGGGCGGATATATTCAAAATCGTATTCTGCCCAATGCATCGTTACTGGGAAAGTGAGGCTTTTAATGACATCTGCTAAACCTGTCAATACTTCTTTTGCTTCTTTGCCGTGAGTGTATTTCGTTACATAGACATATTCCACGCCTTTTAATTCTCTAAAAGTGATAGCATCTGTCGTCAGACCTTGTCCGCGGACAAATCCTTCAGCTGCTTTCGTCCAGTTTCCATCTGCGTCCAAAGCAATTTTTTTGGCTGGTCCTTTGACTTCTTCTTCGCTGTCCGCTTGTCGTTCTGGAATATTTGTTACTTTGATTGCTAAGCGGCGCGGTGTAGAAAACGTTTCGATCGTATCATAAGTCAATTGGTTTTCATCTAAAAATTTTGCTGTTTTTTCTTCTAATTGTTTCATGCTTGGTGTGACAACATGAGCAGGCATTTCTTCCAGCCCGATTTCAAGTAATAAGTCTTTTGCCATCTTATTCAGCCTCCTTCACGTTTTCTGGATTTGCTGTGTTTTTATTCAATAAAGGGAATCCTAATTTTTCGCGTTCTGCCACAAAGATTTTGGCTACAGCACGAGCCATGTTGCGGATACGGGAAAGATAACCTGCTCGTTCTGTTACAGATACTGCACCGCGAGCATCTAATAAATTGAATGTATGGCTGCATTTCAAAATATAATCATACGCTGGATGAACAAGATTTTCATCGATACAGCGTTTAGCTTCTTTTTCAAAACGGTCAAAATTGCTTAGTAGTAAGTCTTGGTCGCTTACTTCAAAAGAATATTTGGAATGTTCATATTCTGGTTGTTTGAAGATCTCACCATATTTCACGCCATCAGCCCATTCCAAATCATAGACACTTTCAACTTCTTGGATATAAGAAGCAAGACGTTCTAGTCCATAAGTGATCTCAGAAGTAACTGGTTTACAAGGTAGTCCTCCGACTTGCTGGAAGTACGTGAATTGTGTGATCTCCATCCCATCAAGCCATACTTCCCAACCCACACCGGCACAACCCATCGATGGGTTCTCCCAGTTGTCTTCAACAAAACGAATATCGTGTTCTAATGGATCAATTCCTAAAAGACGCAAGCTTTCTAAATAAAGCTCTTGGATATTTTCAGGTGAAGGTTTCATTACGACTTGAAATTGATGATGCTGATACAAACGGTTTGGGTTTTCTCCATAACGCCCGTCAGCTGGTCGGCGGGATGGCTCTACATAAGCAGCATTCCATGGTTCCGGTCCGATTGCCCGTAAGAATGTATATGGGCTCATCGTACCTGCTCCTTTTTCTGTATCATAAGCTTGCATCAGCATGCAACCGTTTGATGACCAAAATTTTTGTAATGTTAAAATCATATCTTGGACGGTCAATTTTTTACTCATCTGTTTTGCCCCTTTCAATTTTTAAGCGTTGTTGTCAATAAGAATACAGGAAAGAAAACGACAAAAAGTCCCTATGTCTGATTACAGACATAGGGACGAATAATTTCGCGGTTCCACCCTACTTCCGAATAAAGATTCGGCAGCTTCATTTATCGTACTCGCAAGTGCCTCTTCAAAAATCGTTTGGGTCCGGCTTCCACTCTCCCGAACTCGCTAAACCACGTGTTTTTTACTGATCTTGGTCAATGTACGTATTCATTTTGCAGTTTTCTTATTTCTATAATAGATCCTCTCAGTGAACGATCTATTTAATCTACGGTTAATAATAGACGGAAGTCCCTGTATTTGTCAAATAGTTTTGATTTTTTTGTTGTATCTTTCATTTATTCTTCTTTTTCAGGTATCTCTTTTTCAGGCATATTTTTCTCTGGCGTCTTTAATACGTGTGCCCAAGACTTCATTTGATCAATGAACTTTTTGCTTTTTAGATGAATACCGACATATTCATCATACAACTGGTCAATGAGGTCACGGATTGCCTGCTTCGTTTCTTCTTTCAAGTGGATTCCACTGATCTTATCATAAGAAATAGCCGAAAACATTCGAACGAAATAAACAGCGCGAGGATCTGCATGATAACGGTGTTCGTCCATTGGCCAGTGTTTCTCGCATATCACACCGCCATATTTGGAAGAATAGTCAAATTTTCCTTTTGTTTCCCCGCATACGACACAGTGCGTCCAAATTGGCGCGATTCCGAAGCGTTGCAGTATTTGAACTTCAAAGATATTCGTGATGATTTCTGCATCATCTCCTTGGTCCATCCGCTGCAGAGCTTGTTGCGTAAATTGGAATAAATGCGGGTCATATTGATGATCTTCGATTGCTGCATCTACTAGATTTAGCAAATACGTACCATAACCGCTCAAAAAGATATCTTCTTGGATGTTCCGAAACGCATGGACGTCTTTGACACTGCTTAAAAACGACAAACCTTCACTTCGAAAATTACCGATATAGACTGCTTCGGTAAAGGGGAGCAAAGCCGGAGCTAATGGCTGATTTTGCCGATGAATTCCTTTGATATAAAACATCATTTTGCCAGAAGATTCCGTAAAGATTTTGACTAATTTATCTTTTTCTTTGTAATTACGGCTAGATAAAATCAAGCCTTTCGATTCTGCAAGCTGGCTCATATTCTCCCTCCTAAAAAATAAATCTGGAAAAGCAGATTCTGCCGATCCAGATTATTTATGTTACGATCTTCCGCTGTTTTTCTCAACGTGCGGATTTTTATCCAGTTTATTTCTATACTTAACCTATAAGAAGTTCAGAATATCAGTATTCGTCTTTTCGGTAGCCAAAGTCTTGCAGATAGACTTTTTTGTCTCGCCAGTCTTTTTGGACTTTGACCCAAAGTTCTAGAAATACTTTGTCTCCTAAAAGATTTTCGATATCCTTTCTTGCTTTCGTTCCTACTTGCTTCAGCATTTTTCCGCCTTTGCCGATAATGATTCCTTTTTGGCTATCTCTTTCGACGATAATCGTGGCCTGGATATGGATTTTATCATTCTCGTTTCGCTTCATCGAATCAACAACGACTGCGACAGAATGAGGCACTTCGTCTCGTGTTAAAAACAAGACTTTCTCACGGATCAATTCAGAAACGATGAAGTATTCAGGATGATCAGTCACTTGATCATCTGGAAAATATTGTGGGCCCTCTGGCATTTCACTGACTAATACATCCATTAAGCGTTCGACATTGTTTCCTTCTGTAGCAGAGATCGGAATCACTTGTGCAAAAGGCATCTGCGTCGAATAATCTTCGATGATTCCCAACAACTCGTCTGGATGGATCTTATCGATTTTATTGATAATCAGATAAACAGGAGAATGCACGTTTTTTAGACGTTCAATAATAAAATCGTCTCCCCGGCCGCGTTTTTGATCAGCACTGATCATAAATAAGACTGCATCCACTTCTTTCAACGCACTGTAAGCTGCTTCTACCATAAAATCTCCTAGACGATGCTTTGGTTTATGGATTCCTGGTGTATCGATAAAAATCAGCTGAGCTTCTGGTGTAGTATATACTCCTTGGATTTTATTTCTAGTTGTCTGTGCCTTGTCACTCATAATGGCAATTTTTTGACCCACGATTCGGTTCAATAATGTGGATTTTCCTACATTCGGGCGGCCGACGATTGCGACAAACCCTGATTTATGTTCTGGCATATACGTTCTCCTTTTTAATTAAACAACAAATGATATATTTTAGGGACAAATAAAATCAACCCAATGATGACAGCAAAACAAGCGGTCACTAAAACTGCTCCAGCTGCCATATCTTTGATTTTTTTCCCAATCGGATGAAAATGAAAATCCGTAAACATGTCCACTACATTTTCAAAAACAGTATTGATGATCTCTACTATCCAAACGAGAAAAACAGCTAAAAGCAGCCATAACCACTCTATCCGATCAAGCTGGAAAATCACGCCCATAAATAAAGCAAGGATACCGAACGCAACATGTTTCCTCATATTGCGTTCTTCCTCAAAAACGGTTTTGACTCCTTGGACAGCAAATTCCACAGACATCAGGAAATGTTTGTTTTTCTCTACGTTTTTATCTTTTGAGTCCATAGGCATCCAAGATCTCTTTCTGTAAACCAAACATTTCTTTCTCATCTTCTGGTGTCATATGGTCATACCCGTTGATATGCAAGAATCCATGTACCGCTAAAAAGCCAAGTTCCCGATCATATGAATGGCCGTAAGCTTCTGCTTGTTCAGCAGCACGTTCAATAGAGATCATGATGTCTCCTAGTACACGAGGCAATGGATTCTCTCCATCTTCAAAAATCACTGGGATTTCGTCTTCGCCTTCTTCTTCCAGAGCAAAACTGATGACGTCTGTCGGTGCATCTTTTCCACGGTAATCACGATTGATTACTTGGATTGCCGCATTGTCCATGAAAGTAACAGACATTTCTGTTTCCTCTGGCAGCTTTAAATAAGATGCTGCAAATTGCAGCAAGTCATCGATTTCTTTCATTTTCTCTTCTGAGACTTGGTTTGTTTCATCCATAAAGGTAATATCCATTATACATCGCTTCTTTCTATTCTTCTTGTTCTTCCTTTATCTTCTCAACTTCTGTTTTCATTTTAGGATATTTGATCCGAGAATGGAAGGTACTACTTAAACCGCTGATCAATGATTTTTCCACTTTTCGGATTTCTTTCAAGGTCAGTCCACTATCGTCTAATTGACCATCGGAAATACGCTCTTCGATAAGATTATGGACAAAACTTTCGATTTTTTCGCTCGTCGGATGATCCATTGCCCGTACTGCAGCCTCACAACTGTCAGCAATATTGACGATCCCTGCTTCACGACTTTGCGGTTTTGGTCCAGGGTAACGGAATTGCTCTTCTGTTACTTCCGGATTGCGTTCTTTCGCTTTGATGTAGAAATAACGCATTAGCGTGGTTCCATGATGCTGTCTGCAAATATCAATCACCATTTGCGGCATATTATAATCTTCCAATATTTTGGCTCCATCTGTCACATGTCCAAAGATAATATGTTTACTGTCTTCTGGCAATAAGAAATTGTGCGGGTTTTCCGCTCCTGAAGGCAAGTTCTCAACGAAAAAGCTAGCATGTTTGATCTTGCCGATATCATGATAATAGCAAGCTACTCGAGTTAGCAAAGAACGTCCGCCGATTTCTGCTACAGCGTTAGCACTTAGATTAGCTACCATCATACTATGATGATAAGTACCTGGCGCTTCTTCCAGCAACTGTTTCAATAAAGGATGATTTGGATTGCTGAGTTCATTTAATACAATTACACTGTCATCATTGACCATCAATTCAATATATGGGTGTAGACCGATCGTCAGCAAGAATGAGAAGAGTGCACCAGTGAACCCGCAGACGAGCATTAACCAAGTCGTTGCATCACCAAAGCTCATTCCTTGATAGACGATCAAAATGACATCCATCATCACAGGAAAAATAATGACCCACATGGCAGCAGATAATCCTTGTTCTGAGATCCGTTTACGTCTGACAATCGTTGCCATGAGCCCAGAGAAAACATAAGACATCAAGATAATCGTTAGAAAGTTCGTGCCAATCGAATCATAAAAAATGAAAAGTGCGGATACTGCTTGGAAAATACCAGCCATGATCCCTGCTCTTCGATTCAAGAAAAAGCTTAAAACAAGTGGTGCAAAAGCAGCGGGATAAAACAGCGGGATATAAGTAGCTTGTTCCGTTTGGAATAATTGGAAAAATTTCATCAGCACTATGCTGACTGACATAGCTGTCACATAGAAAAGCACGTATTTTGTTCTTTCTCCTGCATTTTGGAATTGAAGTGAATTATAAATCAGTACGCCGATTTGAAGCAAAACAGCTAAAACCATGGCAATTAGTGGAAAAATCGAAGTTGTTTGATTAGTCAGTCCTAGTAATTCCAATTTTTTCATAGCTGAAGCATCGATTTGATTACCTTCACGAACAATGATTTCTCCTTGGAAGATCATCACTGGTTGTACAGCTTCTCGTGCGGATTGTTTCAATTCTTCTGTCTTTTTCTCATTCAATACGTCATTCACTACGATACCTTGATCCACTAAGTAGCGAATCATTTGTTGTTGTGCTGGTGTGACATTCAAATATTGGATTTGCTCTTCTGCTTCTTGTTTAAAAGCTTCCAATTCACTTTCACGAACTTGTTTGCTCATCTGTTCGTCAATGAGCTTCAGACTCTCATCCCTCACAGTATGGATCTCAGTTTCAGTCATTTCAAATATCGTCGAATAAAAATTGTTCGGTAGTTTTTGATAAAACGCAACATTTTCTGCATTCACATTTTCAAAATTTTTCTTCAACGCGGCGATCCGCTCTTCTGTAGTAGGCTTTGGGATATTTTCATCTTCCTTTGCCTTATCAATCTTTTCGTCATAAGATTTGTTGATGGCATCATTCGTCTTATCGATCAATTCAAATAGTTGCTTGATCCGATTGTTCTGGTCATCTGCAAGATCTTTTTGGTAAGTGTATTCTGGAGTGACTGCTTCTGCTGCCAGTTTTCTTTTTTGTTCGGTTTCTTCCGTGTTCTCGATCGTTTTGTTCGCACGGATACTTTCTTCTGCTACTTGGCCTTCTCTGAAATCATTGGCCTTTTGTTTGACACTACTAAATGTAACGCCGCAGATAATGATAAAAAACAAGAACAGCAGGAAAGGCAATGCTGCCTTTCCAAGTTTTTCTTGTAGTTTCTGCAGTGTTTTATTCAACATGTGCTTATCCTCCTAAGCAAAGCTTATTCTTGATGGAGATCTGCCTTTTCATAAGCTTTGATGATTTCGGCAACTACAGGGTGCCGAACAACGTCACTTGCTTCAAAATTAACAAAATCGATTTTCTTGATTTGCTTTAATGTTCGTTCTGCATGAACAAGACCACTTGTTGTCCCTCGAGGCAGATCAATCTGACTCGTATCTCCATTGACAATCATTTTTGATTGATAACCAAGACGTGTCAGGAACATTTTCATCTGAGCAACTGTCGTGTTCTGTGCTTCATCCAAAATAACGAATGCATCATCCAATGTCCGCCCCCGCATGTAAGCTAAAGGAGCAATTTCGATCACGCCTCGTTCCATCAATCGGTTCGTATGATCTAATCCAAAAATTTGGTATAAAGCATCATAAACAGGACGCAGATAAGGATCTACTTTTTCTTTTAGATCCCCGGGAAGAAAGCCTAGATTTTCCCCTGCTTCCACAGCAGGCCGCGTCAAAATGATTTTTTGCACTTCACCTTTTTTCAAGGCAGCGATTGCTAATACTACTGCAAGAAAAGTTTTTCCTGTCCCGGCTGGTCCTACGCCAAATACGATATCATGTTTGGCTACCGATTCGACATATTTCTTTTGGCCGCTGTTTTTTACCCGTATTGGTTTTCCATTACGGTCTTTGACGATCTCTTCCTCATACATTTCAACAAAATAATCTAATGTGCCTTTTTGCCCCATTTTCAGTGCCGTCACGACATCTGGTGTACTTACATGGATTCCTCGTTTGATCAATTCCTGCAATGTCCGAATGACTGAGGCAGCCAAGGAAATCTGGGATTGTTCGCCAATGATCTGAATGATTTCTCCACGTGTATGGATGGTTGTTTCTGTTGTTTCTTCAATCAGTTTTATATGCTTGTCGTGTGCACCTAAAAGCATGCTGACATCATCAGCAGCCGTCAATCTAATCTCTAAAGAACTAGACTCTTCCGTCAAAAATAGACATCCCCTTTTTTTCGATTCATTCTTTCCTATTTTACCATACTCAGAAGAAACTATATAGCAAATAAGAAAAGGTTCTAAAAGAGTTGCTTAACCATAAGTACCAAGAAACGTTAAAAAATAGCTGCTTCCATTCTCTAAAGGTCTCGTTTGAATAAAAAAAGCTGATCATGTAAGCTATGCATAAGATAGAGGACAAGTATTCCGTCTAACTTAGCAAGTATTCTCTGGGTATTTTTCTTGTTTCAAAAAAAGAAAACAAAATATTTGAAATATTCTTGCATTTCAAAAAAAACAGGCGTATTATAACGTCAACAAATAAATATACAGCAAAGCGTCGAGGAAAACAGTAGGCTATTCAGTGATTTATTCCCAGTGAGTCATGTAAGTGAGAAATGACAATAAATCGAATAGACGAACATCATTTCCGAGTCAATGTCGAAAACGTAGATCATTGTGGCTGCCTCCATTATCAGGCTAGCGGATAACTTTATCGAAAAGCGTCCGTGAATGAAGAAGCTTTTTTAAGCGAAAAAAGGTGGTACCGTTCTAGAATCTAGAGCCCTTTTCCCAAGTGGAAAAGGGCTTTTTTTTATATTTTAAGGTGGTGGTTTTCATGGAATCTGATATTAGTGGTATTTCTAGTTTCTGCAACGTTTATTTTGTTACTCAAAATGATAATTATTGGAGGAAAAATTTATGGAAGAAACAAAAACTTATTCATGGAAGCAATTATTGATGGTCAGTTCACTTATCTTCGGGATGTTCTTCGGGTCAGGTAATCTGATCTTTCCTGTCCACTTAGGTCAAATGGCTGGATCAAACTGGATCAGCGCTGGTGTAGGATTTGCCATCTCAGGCGCTCTTTTCCCATTATTAGCTATCTTAGCTGTAGTAGTGACAAAAAGTGATGGTCTGTATGACTTAGCTAAACCTGTCGGAAAATGGTATGCTGCCTTGTTCTTGATCCTTGTTCATTTAACGATCGGACCATTCTTTGGTACACCGCGGACAGCAGCAACTGCTTTTGAAATGGCTGCTAAACCCTTTTTGCCTGAAAAATATGATTCATTAGGTATGTTTTTATTCTCTGCTCTTTTCTTTTTACTTGCTTATTTCCTTACTGTACATCCAACACGTTTGGTCAAATATGTCGGAAAGTATTTAAACTCCTTGTTTCTTGCATTATTAGCTATCATTTTTGTCGTTTCTTTATTCCAACCCATGGGGAATCTAAACCAATCTGCAGCAGATTCTTATCAGACGAACGCTTTGACAAATGGCGTTTTAGAAGGATACAACACGGTTGATGCAGTAGCTTTACTTGCTTTAAGTGTCACTTTTGTCCATGCAGTTCGTGATCTTGGTTTTAAAGATAAAAAAGTCACAGAATTAACAGCAAAAGCTGGTAGCCTGAGCGTTGCGTTAGAAGTCATGATTTATTTTGGTCTGGTCCTTCTCGGTGCGATGAGTTTGAATAAGATGTCTTTATCAGAAAATGGCGGAACTGCACTTTCTCAGATCACTAATTTTTATTTAGGTAACTTCGGTGCTAGCTTCTTAGGGGTAATGGTCACATTAGGTGTCTTCACTACCGCTATGGGACTCGTTGTTTCTTTTGCACAAGATTTCCATAAACTGTTCCCTAAAGTCAGTTATATGACATGGCTGCGGTTAACGACTTTTGTCTCTTTTGTCGTTGCGAATGCCGGATTGGATAACATCATCCAATGGTCTTTACCAGTATTGATGCTTTTGTATCCATTGTCACTTGCGTTAATCTTACTTTCCTTAACAGCAAAATTCTTCCAAAAGAGTCCATTTGTCTATCAAGTAACGATGTTCTTTTCTGCCGTTCCAGCCGTATTGGATATGTTGGCAAATTCGCCTGCATTAGTGAGTCAGCAAACTGTCGTAGCAAGCTTACTAGGATTTTATCATCATTATGTTCCTTTTGCTGCATTAGGTCTTGGCTGGGTCGTCCCAACGTTGCTTGGTTACGCTGGCAGCTTGCTCTTTTATTATGTATATCGCGTATCAGGATATAAACAAGAAGCAAGTGAGTTACCAGAAGAATAACCAAATCAAACACAATTTAACATAAGAGATATTAAACAGGAAAAAAACAGCTAGAAGAAAGAATCTTATTCTTTCTTCTAGCTGTTTTTTAGTTCTTTTTTTACGAACACAAAAAACTGCGGACAATCACTGTCCGCAGTTTAAATGATAAAATTAAGATTGTAATAGTTCTTTCACAATCGCATTTACTTGGTTTCCATCTGCTTTTCCTTTGACTTTAGGCATAATTGCACCCATAACTTTGCCAAATTCTTTCATTGATGAAGCACCAGTTTGAGTGATTGCTTCTTGAACAAGTTGTCGAATTTCTTCGTCGGAAAGTTGTTCCGGCATATATTTTTCGACTATTACAATTTCACTTTTTACTTTTTCAGCTAAATCGTCACGTCCTGCTTCTTCAAACTCATGCAAAGAATCACGTCGCTGTTTCATTTCACGAGACAACACCGTTAGTTCTTCTTCTTCTGTCAAGTCGTGACCTTCTTTAATCTGCTCGTTTTGTATAGATGACTTGATCATTCGGATGACTTGTAAAGATTCCTTATCTTTGGCTTTCATCGCTGCTTTCATGTCATCGTTTAATCTACTTAGTAGTGACACACTACCAACTCCAATTCATCACAGAACTAGAATTTTTTGCGTTTTCTAGCTGCTTCAGATTTTTTCTTGCGTCTTACACTTGGTTTTTCGTAGAATTCACGTTTACGAGATTCTTGTAAAGTACCCGCTTTTGACACGGAACGTTTGAAGCGACGAAGAGCATCGTCAAGTGATTCGTTTTTGCGAACGACTGTTTTTGACATGTTAATTCCCTCCCTCCGAGCTTAAAAAGTAACCGTAATTGTTATTGAAATATATCTCAAAAAACAAGACTGTCCTGTAAATATTATATCTAATGCTGTTTTGACCGTCAAGGAAATCTTGCTTTTTTTTAAAATTATCAAATGTTATTTTATTTAAATCCTTATTGACAATTTTCACATCTTCCGAAAATCTCGAATCTATGCCCTTCGATCGTGCATCCGCCTAGCTGTTCTTCGAAATAATTCATCGGACACATATGGATTTCTTTCGTTGTTCCGCACACTGTACAGATAAAATGATGGTGATGGCCGATTTCCCCCTGACAGCAATGAAAACGAAACTTCATTTCTCCATTTAAATCGGTTTCTTCCAGTAAATCGATCTCTGCAAAATCATGGAGATTCCGATAAATCGTATCATAACTTACCCCTTTGAATTCCTGATTCATATAGTCAAAAACTTCTTTAGCAGATACGTAGCGGTTACGCTTCACTAAATAAGTTAACAATGCTTCTCTTTTTTTAGTATATTTAAAACCGTTATTTTTCAATGTTTCTAATGATTGTTCGATCAATGTCTGTTTTTTCATGACTTATTCCTCCAAATCAAAATGATTACGAAGTACGCATTCTAGAGTATGGTATAATAAACATAAAAAAAATGCAAGTGAGGTTTTATCCATGTCTTCCGATTCTACAGAAATCGTTACTTTTTTTGTCATCTCCGACTCTGCTGGAGAAACTGCGACAAAACTAGCGCAAGCTACTATGGCTCAGTATCCTACCGTTGAGTTCAACCTATTCCGCAGAACGTTCGTGACAGATGAAAAAACATTAAGGCAGGCATTGCAAGATGCATTAGAAGAAAAAGCACTTGTCCTGCATACATTAATCAATCAAGAACTGATCGAGATAACACGTTCTTTTTGTGAAGAACATCAATTATTTAGTTTCGATGTGATGACGCCACCGATATCAGAAATTGAACGTTTAACTGGTATCAAGCCAATTCGGCAACCTGGTGCCCTCCATTTATTGAATGAGAACTATTTCAAACGGATCAAAGCAATGGAATTTGCTGTAAAATACGATGATGGGAAAGATCCTCGTGGTTTTTTAGAAGCAGATGTCGTTTTGCTAGGGGTATCCCGAACTTCCAAAACGCCTTTGAGCTTGTTTTTAGCAAATAAAAATTTAAAAGTTGCCAATTTACCTTTGATTCCCCAAGCACATATTCCCAAACAGCTGTGGGAAATCGATCCTAAAAAAATCGTGGGACTGACGAATAACCCAGATATTTTAAATAATATCCGTAAAGAACGGATGCGCTCTTACGGATTAAACCCTGATACTGCTTATTCCGATATCGAAAAAATTAGAGCTGAACTCGATTTTGCGAATGATCTTTATGAAAAACTAGGATGTGTAGTGATCAATGTGGCATCTTTATCTATTGAAGAAACGGCTTCGCTTATTTTGAATGCTTTAGACCTAGAAGATCATAGTTATTATGGAACTGAAACAACAGAAAAAAGCGATTAATCATTTTTGTCTTTTTCTTAAAAAACACTGGAGTGTGACAACGAAATTTCTTCGTTGTCACACTCCAGTGTTTATCTATTTGCACCTATCGTTATTGATGTTCCACATGTTTGAGTGTCTGGTTCAAAATATCCAGTACATGAGAATCATCAAGACTATACAAAATCGCTTTTCCCTCGCGATGAGACTTGACGACATGATTTTCTCTTAATAAACGTAGTTGATGCGATACAGCAGACTGCTCCATTTCCACTGCTTGGGTGATTGCTGTCACATTTTGTTCCCCGTCTTTCAGATATAGCAGAATTTTAAGACGAGTGGGATCACTCAACATTTTGAATAATTGACTGACTTTCTCTACTTTTGATTTTTGCGTGTCTGGCAATCCATTCACCTCCAACTTGAAAAAAGACTGACTTCTAAAGTTTACCACTTTTTCCATCAGTCTCAAGTTTTTTATTCTTCTGTCATCTTTTTGATAATCGCTTCATAAGAGGCTACTTTTTCGGCTGCGTCTTCTGTAGAGCTTCCTTTTACACCAATATAAAACTTGATTTTCGGCTCAGTTCCTGAAGGGCGGATAGCAATCCAGCCATTTTCTTCCAATGTATACTTCAATACGTCGGATGGCGGTGTTGTGAGTTTTTCTACGTTTCCTTCACGGTCTGTTCGCGTCAATTCTTTAAAGTCTTCTGTTTGAATAACTTTTGCTCCGGCAAATTCTGTCGGTGCTTCTTTACGGAATTTTTCCATCAAAGCAGAGATTTTCGCAGAACCTTCTTGTCCGCTCATTGTCACAGAAATCGTTTTTTCTGCGAAATAGCCATAGGTTTCAAAAATCGTTTGCAAGCCGTCATACAACGTTTTGCCTTGTTTTTTATAGTAAGCTGCTACTTCTGCTAATAAAAGCAATGCTTGGATCGCGTCTTTATCGCGAACAAAAGGTTTAACTAAATAACCATAACTTTCTTCGAATCCAAACATAAAAGTATGTGAATGGTCTTCTTCAAATTGTTGGATTTTTTCAGCAATGAATTTAAACCCTGTCAACACATTGAACATGGTAGCACCGTAGTGTTCCGCAATTGCTGTAGGCAATTCGCTGGAAACGATTGATTTCAATACCGCTGCGTTTTCTGGTAAAGTGCCTCTTGATTGATGTGCTTCCAAAATATATTGAGCAAACAATGCTCCGAGTTGGTTCCCAGTCAATACTTCATAAGAACCATCTGGCAAACGAACCGCTGCGCCTAAACGGTCTGCATCAGGATCTGTTGCAATCAGCAAGTCAGCTCCTTCTTTTTCTCCAAGTCGTATAGCATATTCAAAAGCTGAATGTTCTTCTGGATTTGGCGATTTGACCGTAGTGAAATCTGGATCTGCCACAGCTTGTTCGGGAACTAGTACGAATTGTTCGAATCCAGCTTGTTTCAACGCACGTTCGCCCAACATTTTCCCTGTTCCATGAAGTGGCGTGTACACAAGTTTCAAATCTTTCCCCATTGTTTCAACCAATTCACGATCAATCGTCACTGCTTTGATTTCTTCTAGATAAGCAGCGTCCACTTCTTCTCCGATGATCGTGATCAACCCGCTATGTTTAGCTTCTTCGTCAGATAATACTTCGACTTTTAGCGGATTGCTGACTTCACGGACATATTTCGTCAATGCATCTGCGTCTGCAGGAGGCATTTGTCCGCCATCTTCTCCGTAGACTTTATATCCATTGTAAGCCGCTGGGTTGTGAGATGCGGTTACCATGATTCCCGCAAACGTCTTCAAATGACGAACTGCAAAAGAAAGCTCTGGTGTTGGACGCAGACTTTCGAATACATAAGACGGGATATTGTGATGTGCCAGTGTTTTGGCTGCTTCCATTGCAAATTCTGGTGACTGATGGCGTGAGTCATAAGCGATAGCGACACCTCGGCGTTTTGTTTCTTCACCTTGTGTATCCATGAAACGTGCTAGTCCTTCTGTTGCTTGTCTTACCGTATAGATGTTCATTCGATTGATCCCAGGTCCTAAGATTCCCCGCATGCCTGCAGTACCGAATTCCAACGGTGCATAAAAAGCATCTTCAAGTTTTTCAGGATCTTCACCCAGATCATTTAATTGTTTTTTTAAGTTTTCTTCTAAATTTTCTTCATGTACCCATTGTTCATACACTTGTTCCCAAGACATGAAAATAACACCTCTTTCTGAAATATGGTTCTTAATAAGTATAGCATTCACTTATTAGATATGAAAGTATGAGGACCAAAAAACGCTTAAATCAAGAAAGGATTCTTTTATCAAAAGGTGTTGGACGTGTTCGCATAAATCAGATTCAGTAAATTTCACGCGAAAAAAAAGAGTAAAAGAACAATTGAAACCGTTCTTTCACTCTTTTTAAACTTATGCTGTTGTTTCTTCCAAAGACTCCAAGTATTTATACACTTGTTGTCCAGCAATACCGCCGTCACCAACAGCTGTAGTGATTTGTCGCAAATCTTTTTCACGAACATCTCCGATGGCAAAAACGCCTGGCATATTCGTTTTCATTTCGTTGTCTGTTGGAATCCAGCCAGCTTCGTTCGTCAAACCTGCTTCTCTAAAAGGTGCAGTTAATGGATCCAGTCCAACATAGATGAATACTCCGTCTGCTGCTAAATCAAATTCATTGCCGGTTTTGACATTACGTGCTTTCACACCTGTCACTACCATTTCGTTTCCAACGATTTCGTCAACGACTGTATCCCACATAAAGGAAATTTTTTCATTTGCAAATGCACGGTCTTGGATGATCTTTTGTGCACGTAATTCATCTCTACGGTGGACGATCACTACTTCAGAAGCAAATTGTGTCAAATAGATGGCTTCTTCTACTGCTGAGTCCCCACCCCCGATGACTACTAGACGTTTGTTACGGAAAAACGCACCATCACAGACTGCACAGTAAGAAACGCCTCGTCCAGCAAATTCTTCCTCGCCAGGTACGCCTAATTTACGGTGGATACATCCTGTTGCGATAATGACTGTTTTTCCTTCGTAACTTTTATCTTCACAGATGACTTCTTTATGGCTGCCGTGATCCTTGATATCTTGAACGATTCCATAAGCATTTTCTGTCCCAAATCTTGAGACACTTTCATACATCTTATAAGCTAGATCGGGGCCCATGATCGAATCGAATCCAGGATAATTTTCGATTTCTGCCGTATTGTTCATTTGGCCGCCAGGGGCACCTTGTTCGATCATCAATACGGATAAGTTTGAACGTGAAGCATATAAAGCAGCAGTCATCCCAGCAGGACCTGCGCCAATAACGATTACATCATACATATGTAGATTCTCCTTTACTTAATCAAGTAAGCATACTTTACAGCCAATGCGAAAAAAAGTCTATTGTTCTGCTTGCGTTTCTCGAATAGCTTTATTATACTCGAAAAATCCGCTGAAAAACAATAGACTTTTATAAATCATTGATCAATCGTTCGAAAGATTTTCTCCATTTGAATCAATTACTTTTTTATACCAGTTGAATGATTTTTTCTTTGAACGGGCTAATGTGCCATTTCCTTGGTTATCACGATCGACATAAATGAATCCGTACCTTTTCTTCATCTCACCGGTACCAGCTGATACTAAATCAATACATCCCCAAGTCGTATAGCCTAATAGATCGACTCCGTCTAGTTCTACTGCATCCTTCATCGCCTGGATATGCGCTGCCAGGTAATCGATTCGGTAATCATCTTCCACATAACCATTTTCATCTGGCGTATCGACTGCACCTAAGCCGTTTTCTACAATAAATAATGGTTTTTGATAACGATCATAAATATCATTCATCGTTATTCTCAAGCCTAATGGATCAATTTGCCACCCCCATTCACTTGCTTGCAGATATGGATTTTTGACAGAAGCAAAGATATTTCCTGCAGTCTGTTCCAAGAGTTCGTTGTCGGTAGTCGAAACTCGGGAAGAATAATAAGAAAAAGAGATAAAATCAACAGTATGTTCTTTCAGCAATGCGGCATCCCCTGGTTCCATTTCGATCTGAATGCCATTTCGCTCCATTTCTTTCAATGCATAAGCGGGATATTCTCCTCGTGACTGGACATCAATGAAGAAATAATTTTCTCGATCTGATTTTCTAGAAGCCCAAACATCTTCAGGATTGCAAGTGTATGGATAATATGCTCCTGCTGCCAGCATACAGCCTACTTTGTTCTCCGGATCTACTTCATGAGCAATCTTCGTTGCGATGGCACTTGCAACCAACTCATGATGTGCCGCTTGATATTTGATTTGTTCTTCATTTTCTCCTTCTTCAAAATACAGCCCTGCGCCCATGAATGGTGCATGAAGGATCATATTGATCTCATTGAATGTCAGCCAGTATTTGACAAGTCCTTTATAGCGATTGAAGATGACTCGACACAGATTTTCATAAAAACCAACGAGTTCTCTGGAACGCCACGCACCATATTCTTTGATCAAATGCATTGGACAATCAAAATGCGTAATCGTCACAAGTGGCTCAATTCCGTGCTTTTGGCATTCTTTAAAGACATCCTCATAAAATTTCAAGCCAGCTTCATTCGGCTCTTTCTCATCCCCCATTGGAAAAATACGACTCCAGGCGATGGACATTCGATAAGTCTTGAACCCCATTTCTGCAAACAAAGCAATATCTTCTTTATAACGATGATACATATCGATTGCAATTTTTGCTGGATAAAAATGATCCTCATCAAATTCAAACATTTTTTTCTTTCCGGTGATAACAGGAAAACGGTCTTTTCCGATTGGCACAACATCTACGTTTGCTAGTCCGCGTCCACCTTCATCATAACCGCCCTCACATTGATTGGCTGCTGTAGCACCGCCCCATAAAAAATCTTTTCTGAATCCCATTATACTTCCTCCATTATATGTGTATTACCTGATAATTCTCTTGCCAGTTCATCTTGAACTTCGATTCCTTCTTCTTTTAATCGGCTGATTGTCTCCTTGAATTGCGGTAAATACTGCTGGTGTGCAATAAACAACTCATCCATGATCCGTTTTGCTGTCTTTCCTGATCGTATAAGCGGATTGATCGTAAACGCCTGTAAAGCTTTCCCATAATCACCAGTCACAGCTGCTTCGATCGTCAGCAATTCCATATTCTTCATTACTTGCAACCAGCCTCTTTCAGCAGCAGGAAGAGAACCAAACGCTACATTTCTCGCTCCTTGTGCGCCAACATAGGCAGTGACTTCTACTACACAATCTGCCGGCAGGTCAGGAACAGCTCCATCATTCTTTGTAGATACCACGATCTGTGTTTCTTTATTTCCATAGATTGAAGCAATCGTTTCACAGGCAGCGTCTGAATAATAAGCGCCACCTCGTTTTTGCAATTGTTCAGGTTTATGGTCTAATTCTGGATCTTTGTATAATTCAAATAGCTCTGCTTCTGTTTCTTTCACTTGCTGCGCTCTTGTACCAATCGTTTGATATTCTTCTAAAGCATGTTCCAGCATTTCTTCTTCACGGTAGTAATAGCGGTGGTAGCCACAAGGGATCATGTTCATTTGTTTTAATTGTTCTTTGAAAAACGGGATATCAAAGATATTTTTCGGTAATCCATTATCTTCATCGTATAAACGATCAATCAATTCTGCCGTGCGGTCATTTCCTTTATTATCTGCTACTTTGTGCCAATGGAAATGATTTAGACCGGCAAACTTGTAGATCAGCTCTTCTTTTTTCTTGCCAAGCATTGCTGGTTCTGTCATCATCGCCATCACTGGCACATTGCATAATCCAATCACTTTATCCCATTTGCCATATCTGATAACTGCTTCTGTCACCATCCCACTTGGGTTCGCGAAATTGATCAGCCAAGCATTTGGACATAAACGCTTCATGTCCTCAACGATTGCCAAAACGACTGGAACGGTACGAAAAGCTTTGAATATCCCGCCAGCACCATTTGTTTCTTGCCCAATCATCCCATAATAACTAGGGATCCGCTCGTCTTTGATTCGTGCATCTAATTGACCGACACGAAACTGAGTCGTAACAAAATCCGCATCTTTCAATGCTTCTTCCCGATCCAGAGTTGCATAGATCTTGACTTCATATGGAGAAGCATCCCACATACGCTGAGACATCTGACTAACGATCTCAAGCTTTTCTTTTCCTTCTTCTACATCTACGAGCCAGATTTCTCGTATCGGTAATTCCTCATATCTTTTGATAAATCCTTCCATCAACTCAGGGTGTAACTGCTGCCTCCACCAATCGTAGCGATTTTGATTCCTTTTGCCATGTTCTCACTCCTTTACTTTTTTACACTTTCATTATCTTTTTTGTAAACAAAACAAACAATAGAAATCCGTTTCTTTCCAGTAACATTTACAAAAGTTAGTGTTTTCTAATGGATTTTTGTAAATATCTTGTCAAAAAATGTCTATTTTAAGTTATATAGTATAAATCCGTTTACAAATCATTTTCAAAAAAGTTATAATTTACGTAAAAAAATAAGAAGAAGGTATCTACATGTTATTACGTGAAAAAATCAAAGAAATCTCCTTTTCTCCTTCAGAAAATGAAGTGATCCAGTTTCTCTTAAGCGATTCTCCAGCACTTGGCGAAATGACCATCCAAGAGATCGCTGAGCGATGTTATGTCCACCCGTCCACACTCATCCGTATAGCAAAAAAAATGGGTTTTGATGGCTGGGTCAGTTTTCGTAATGCTTTTTTAGCTGAAACAGCCTATCTTGAAGGGAATTTTCAAGACGTAGATGCGAATCTTCCTTTTTCCACCACAGACGGTATTATGACGATCGCAAATAAAATGGCTTCTTTAGAACAGATGACGATTCAAGATACACTTTCTCTCATTCATCATGACCAACTGCAAAAAGCCAAGTATTTACTGCTCCAGGCAAAAAAAATCGTGATCTTCGCCAGTAACTCGAATACTTTGATTTCTCAAGATTTCATGCTGAAAATGAAGCGCATCAAAATGGATGTCACAATTGTCACCACTTTTGGTGAATCATTCTATGAAGCGTACAATTGCACGAGCGATATGTGCGGGATCCTGATTTCTTATACGGGTGAAAATAAAGTGATTCTTCGTACCGCAGAAATATTGAAACAAAATCATGTTCCAATTTTAGCTTTGACCAGTATCGGTGATTCAACGCTATCTGCAATGAGTACAGCCGCTTTGCGACTTACGACACGCGAGCGACTGTATTCAAAAATTGGTAATTTTACGATCAATACATCAATTTGTTATCTTCTAGACGTGTTATATAGTTGTGTTTTTGCAGAAAATTATCAACAGAATTTAGTCCATCTAATTTCTGTCGGTCAAAAATTCGATAAACGCCCTATCAGCTCAGCCATCATGAAAGAGCCTTTCAATTTTGAAAATAAAGAAGTGGAATAAAAAGAATAGTTAAGCCTATTCCATTCTTCACCTAACCGTTCAGGTCAGTGCGGTGATAAGTGCATCGTCTGGCCCGACCGTCTCCCCTTGGTTTTCCAAAATATCCAAATAATCCGTGTAATTGGTGACGATCACAGGTGTTTCTAAACTGTATCCTTCCTTTTCGATTTTCTTTTTGTCGAAGCGTAGCAACAGATCGCCTTGTTTCACTCTTTCTCCTTGCTGCACTAAGCTTTCAAAATATTTCCCTTCCAACTGCACAGTATCCAATCCGACATGAATCAGCAATTCCAGCCCTGTTTCAGAAACCATTCCGATTGCATGTTTCGTCGGGAACAAGGTCATGACTGTTCCGTCAAAAGGAGCTCGTACTTCTCCTTTTTCAGGGTAGATCAAGATCCCTCGACCTAATGTTCCTTGAGCAAAAGCTGCATCCTTCGCTGCATTTAGTGGAGCGATTTGTCCTTGTATCGGTGTTTTTACAATTTCTTTACCTGATTTTTTCTGTATAGCATCTGTTTCACCTGCTTCATCCTTCCAAAAGAAAAAAGTCAGCGAAAACCCGATTACCGAAGCAATAGCAATGCCGATAAACGCTTGAAACATACCACTGGCGTCTGTTTCCGTGATGTAGTTTACCACCCCAAAAATCCCTAATCCACCCATTGTGTAGCTGATTGTTCCAGATGCCATCAAATAGATTCCTGAAACAGCACCACCAATCATCGAGTAAATAAATGGCTTCTTCTTCGGTAAGGTGATTCCATAAATGGCCGGTTCTGTTACGCCTAAGATTCCTGAAATCACAGCTGGCATGCAAAGCGCCTTCATTTTTTGATCCTTGAACTTGAAATACATCGCCAATACCACTGCTGTCTGTGCAAAACTCGCGCCATAAACGCCTACTAACATCTGACTCCACCCATTTTGCGCTAGTTGCATAATCGCAAGAGGGATAATACTCCAATGAAGTCCGAAAATCACCAGTACTTGCCAAAGAAACCCTAGAACTGCACCATACACAGCTGGAGAAAAGTCCATCAATGCTTGGAATCCCGTGCTTAATAGATCTGTCAGTATACTGACAATCGGACCGATAATCAAAAAGCCAGCAGGAAGTGCGATTAATAACACAGAAAAAGGAACCAAAAAGGTCTGGACGACTGCAGGAATCCATTTCTTGGCAATTTTTTGGACTTGTCCGGCAAATGCGATAATGAAGATAACAGGTACGACGCTACTGGTATAACTGCTGCCCACCCATGGGATACCCAAAAATGTTTCATAAGCCGGAAGACCCAGCAAGCTATAAGGCGCAGGACTGCCATCAGGGAAACCACTTTGTAGTGCTGCTCCTTGTACAGTCGGATAACAAAGTGCTGCACCAATCACGAGCCCCACCATCGGATTCAGATGAAATTTTTTCGCTGCTGTGTACCCTAAGATCACTGGCATGAAATAAAAAATTGCATCCCCTATCCCATTCAGCATGATATACGTACCCGATCCTTCAGTATAAAATTTGAGAAACAAGAACAAAGCATTTAATCCTTTGACCATTCCCGCTGCAGCCAAAGCACCTAAAAAAGGCTGGAAACAGCCACTTAATATGTCGATTAATCGATTGAACAGATTACTACTTGAAGAAACCTCTTCTTCTGCTTCATCGGAAATCCCGGCTACTGTCAGTACTTCTGCATAGACATCTGGCACATGATTCCCGATTACAACTTGATATTGCCCGCCGCTTTTCATGATGGTGACTATCCCTTCCATCTTTTTCAAAACATCATCCTTTGCTTTATTTTCCTCCTTTAGTTTGAAACGAAGTCGCGTCACACAGTGTGTCAAGCTACGGATATTTTCTTTTCCTCCGATATTCTTTACGATGTTTTCTGCTAATTCCTGGTATTTTCCCATTTCTATTCCCTCCAATTAATTAGTGGAAGGTTTAGCCAACTGAATGTCACTACCCTTATTTTCATACGTTCTTGTTAATTTGTCCTCCTTTTTTATTTATTTACAACGATTCTCATGCACTAAACGCGCAGTATGGATCGTTAAATACATTTTTTCATCCGTGGACATCTGGTAGTCGAAAGCCCCGGTTAAAAAGTCTGCTATTTTCTCAACGCAACCAAACGTATCCTTATATTTTTTTTGAATAACTTGGAACAATTCCTCAGAAACTTCTCCATCTTCTGATTTTGCTCCATCTAGAACACGTGTCAGAAAAAAACGCAGGTGCGTGACGAATCGAAAAAAGTGGACTGAATCTTCATCAAATGTAATCTTATAGTAATAGCGGACGATATTTAAAATATCCTGTATTGTTGTGGTAAACAGGTAGGTATTGTCTTGCTGGCTTTGAATGCCTTGTGCATTGACTAAATGCAATGCGATAAATCCGGCTTCGTCTTCTGATAACTTGATGTGGTATTTATCCGAGATTTTCTTCACTGTTTTTTTCCCAATGGCATACTCTTTAGGAAACAGTTGTTTGATATCATACAGCAATACATTTGGCACAAAGATCCCCATTTTTTGACGTTCGATAGCTGTATACAAGTGATCCGTCAATGAAATATACACAGAATCATTTAAATGGACTTGCAGAGCCTCTTTTGTATATTCAATGATTTCACAAGAAATTTCTAAGTACTCAAGAGGAATCGCTTGTGCCAATTCTTGGAACTGTTGTGAAAGTCCGTCATTTGTCAACTGAAATTTTTTGTCGATGCATGAGTCAAGAATCGGGTCACCCACCTTCTTTTTGAATGCCAATCCTTTTCCCATCACAATCATTTCCCGATCTCTTTCATCCCTTGTTATTACGACGTTGTTATTCAGTACTTTCTCAATCAGCATGTTTTGCTCCTTTCCATGATATATAGGGCTGTATCCAAAACAAAAAGAAAAACCCAAAAAGCCGTCCATGAAACCATGGGAGACTCATTAGGTTTAGCTTGCATCAGGCAATCACTATCCAAGTTGTATCGTTTTCTTTATATTATCGAAAGCAAACGATTTTGTCAACGCTTTCTTAGGGGCTATTAGGCACTTCTGACTAGCTGACGTCGTCTTTTTTAAATCTGGTAACTACGACACTAACTCTCACAGATGAAAAATATGGGAAGCTATGTTTTATTTTCACTCTAGTGCTTAGGTCAAAATGCTACTGTCACAACATCTTTTATATACCACTACTTTGCAGTTTGTACATATCTGCATACAAACCATTTTGCGCTAGAAGTGTTTCATGATTCCCGCGTTCTACTATATGACCTTTGTCTAAAACTAAAATCAATTCTGCATCTCGAATCGTTGACAGCCGATGGGCAATCGCAATCGTTGTCCGTCCTTGACGCATTTTTGCCAATCCTTCTTGGATCAATCCTTCTGTTTCAGTATCGATATTTGCTGTTGCTTCATCCAATACTAGAATTTTAGGATCAGTCACGATTGTTCGCGCAAAAGTGATCAGCTGTCGTTGTCCACTAGAATAGCTGGCACCATGTTCGATCACTTTTGAGTGATATCCTTTTGGTAATTCATCGATGAATTTGTTTGCTTGAACAAACTCAGCCGCATGGCGTATCTGTTCGTCTGTGATAGCTGGATTCATCATCCGAATATTTCCTGCGATATCCCCATAAAACAAGAAAGCATCTTGCAAGACCAGCCCCATTTTCTTACGTAACTCTTCCATTGGATATTCTCGAATGTCATGATCATCAATCAATATCTGACCTTCATAAAATTCGTAAAACCGCATCAATACATTGATGATCGAGCTTTTCCCACTTCCGGTGTGTCCCACTAATGCAACGGTCTCTCCCGGATTAGCAACAAAAGAGATATTGTTTAATACATTGTGCTCTCCATCATAAGAAAAGCTTACATTGCGAAACTCAATCTTACCTGAAGTAATCATTTGATCTGCTCCAGGGTTTTGTTGTGGTGCATATTCTTCCGTATCCATAATCTTCAAGATACGACTACCAGCAACCATCCCATCTGTGAAGATGCTCAAAAAGTCCATCATTTGAGACATTGGATTAAAAAATCCCTGGACATAGGTCGTAAATGCATAGATCAGTCCAACTTCTACGGGAGAATGCAACGCATCGATCCCAAACAAAGTCAACACCAACGCAATCGCCAATGCATATAGAAAATTGATGATTGGACTTAACAGAATCGAATTCGTTTTGATCATCGCATAACGCGTGTCTAAATACTCATTGTTCACTTGTTCAAATTCTTTAGCTAAACGAGCTTCTTGGCGAAACTGCTGGATAATACGCATGCCGGAAATCGATTCATTCAATTTCGTATTCAGCTGACTTAATTTTTCTCGCATATTCCGGTAAATACGAGAACTAAATTTCTGGTAATACCAGATGACGATTCCTAAAATTGGCAAGAACACCAAAGTCCACAAGGCAATTTCTCCATTGATTTGAAACATGGCAATGAATGAAGAAACGACTGCAAAGATCCCAGTCAATACCATCAAAAAGACGTACCAAAATTCAAATAGCGTTTCTGTGTCATTCGTCACTCGAGAAACGGTTGATCCTGCCGGTGTCTGATCAAAATAACGCATACCTAGTGTATGCAGCTTTTCAAATAATTTTACCCTAATATACTGATAGGTCTTCAATGAAGCCATGGAATACAAATACCATTGGAAAAACCAAATGATACTTTTTACTATGACTCCAAATAAGTACATACCAGCAAAAAACAAAATAACTTGTGTCGTAGCCGACTGTTTAGCCAGATGAACATCCATAAAAGTTTGGATGATCCTTGGCAATAGGACATTGATCACAGACAGAGCAAACGCAAATAAGATAGCAACGATGAACGTTCTTCTAAAAGGTTTGGCGAACTTCATCAGTCGTGTGATGATCTTTTTCTGTTCTTTAAGTGGAATCGATTTTGTCCATTCCGATTGATAATTTTCATCCATCAGGCCTCGCCTCCTTCTATCTTCGCTTCTAATTGCTGTTTCTCCCACATTTGTTCATACCAGCCGCCTAGTGCAAGCAGCTCATGATGGGTTCCTCGTTCAATGATTTTCCCTTGATCGACAACAATGATTTCTTTTGCATGCATCACGCTACTTAAACGGTGAGCTGAAATGATAGTTGTTTTCTCTTTTCTTATTTCTTTTAAATTATGCAAGATAGCTTCTTCTGTTTTGGCATCTACTGCAGAAAGTGCATCATCTAATATTAATAATTCAGGATTTTTGATCAATGCTCGAGCAATCGAAATCCTTTGTTTCTGTCCGCCAGATAAAGAGACTCCACGTTCTCCAACTAAGGTATCATAACCTTTTGGTAATTCCTTGATTTCATTGTTGATAAATGCTAAAGAAGCCGCATGCTCTACTTCTTCTTCTGAAAGTTTTGGATTAGAAAAACGGATATTATCTCGAATGGTCATCGAAAACAAGAAGTGATCCTGAGGCACATAGCCGATTGATCCTAATAAAGCATTAAATGAATATTCTTTGATCGAACGTCCGCCAAATTGGATTTTCCCTTGATAATCATCGTATTCACGCATCAGTAATTTGATGATCGTCGTTTTTCCCGCACCAGTTTTCCCAACAATACCTAATGTTTCTCCTTCTTGGATTGCAAACTTGATTTGTTCTAATGCTGGTGATTCTTCTTTCGGATAATTAAAAGAGGAAATAGCTACATTCAGCTCGCCTTTTGCCGGGGTCTGCACTGCACCCAGTTGTTCCACGATATGCGTTTTTTCATGCAAAAGTTCATTGACGCGATCATAAGAAGCATTTCCTCTTTCCAATACGTTGAACAATCGACCAATCGCAAACATCGGCCAAACAAGCATACCGATATAACTAATAAATGAGACCATCTGCCCGATCGAGATCGTGCCTTCCAAGACATACTTTCCACCTAAAATAATTGTTGCAACATAAGACAGACCGATAATCAAGGTAATGAATGGATCAAATAAGGAGTCTAAAAAATTGACTCGTTTGTTTTTAATAATTGCATCTTCAATCTTTTCTTCAAAATCCGCTAGATCTTCTTTTTCTTGTCCAAATGTTTTAATGACTTTGATCCCAGTGATACTTTCTTGTGTCTTATCATTGATACTAGAAAAAGCTTCTTGCGAATCACGAAAAGCATCATGGAGTTTCGACCCCAGCACTCGTGAAGTGACGGCCAGCAAAGGCAGAGGAATCAGCGCAATCAGTGTTAAGCGCCAATCAATAAACAAAATCATCGCAATGATCGTTGTTCCGCCCGTAATCACTGAATCTGCAAAGGTCAAGATACCAGCTCCTGCTACATTCTGGATCGCATTCAAATCATTCGTTGCATGAGCCATCAAATCCCCAGTCCGATATTTTTGGTAAAAGAGATTGTCCATTTCTGTAAAATGTTTGAATAACTGCTGCCGAAGTTCTTTCTCCAACCGAGCTGCACTTCCCCAAATATTCGTCCGCCAGATATAACGAAAAAGATATTGTAAAAAAGCAGCGATAATCAATAGGAAGATCCACCCGAAAATGATCTTTACTGATAAATTTTTATCGGCAATCTCATCAATGATGATCCCAATCACTTTTGGAGGAACTAACTGTACCAAGGCCACTGCGAATAGCGAGAAAACCCCAATTAAATAATGTTTCTTTTCCTGACGAAAAAACCAGCCTAACTTTCTAAAAATCGACATTTTACTCCTCCTTTGTCTTTATCAAGAGCCTAGGATTGTCTGTGCGTGTCTTTTTTGCTGAATAATCTGAATAGTCTAATAAATTACGAAATAAAAAACGGACTGAAAAAATCAGCCCGTAAAAAGTCGTTGGGTCAGAACCTATTTTTTCCCTTGGTTCTTCATTTGCTGCATCATCTGGCGAATTTTCTTCTCAGATGGTTTTTGCCCCATTGACATCATCATTGATCGCAACATGTCCTCATTAACGGGAGGATTTTTTTCTAAATAGTCTTTCATATATTTACGCGCTAGGAAAAAGCCACCTACTGCGCCGATTAGCAAAGCAATAATAGCAATAAGTACGACAATACCTGTTGATAACATATAAATCTCTCCTTTCTATTTCCGAATTGCTCTCAATGACTTATTTTACTAAAGTTTATTGAAAAAAGAAAGGCGTATTCTTTAGTTTCATGCAAAAAATAGCGGTTTTTTTAGAGGAGAACAAAATTTCTTTCGTCATCTAGCAAGACACGCCACGAAAATAAATTAGGCATACCGAATCTTTTTCTTTAATTTTTTCTTTTTGAGGTGTAGAATGTAATCGTAGATAAATAGGAAAGGTGGTTTTTTCTTGAATAATCAATCCAATAAACAATTTCATAAGCATCGACTTATTGAACATACAAATGGTTTATCTTTAGCTGAAGTAAATGGAACAGTTGATGTACCAAAGGGGAAAAGTTTTTTTAAAACACTTCTTGCTTACTCTGGACCAGGTGCATTAGTAGCAGTTGGTTATATGGATCCAGGTAACTGGTCCACTTCGATCACTGGTGGACAAAATTTCCAATATTTATTGATGTCAGTTATTTTGATGTCTAGTCTGATTGCTATGCTTTTACAGTATATGGCAGCAAAATTAGGAATCGTGACCCAAATGGATTTGGCCCAAGCAATCCGAGCACGCACAAGTAAGACATTGGGTGTCATTTTATGGATCTTGACTGAATTAGCCATTATGGCAACAGATATTGCAGAAGTCATTGGTGCAGCAATCGCCCTCTACTTACTTTTTGATATTCCATTGGTGATTGCCGTCTTTATTACTGTATTAGATGTTTTCGTTCTCTTACTACTGACAAAAGTCGGGTTTCGTAAGATCGAAGCACTGGTTGTCTGCTTGATTTTCGTCATTTTATTCGTTTTTGTCTATCAAGTTGGCTTGTCTAACCCAGATTGGCACAGTTTATTTGCTGGCTTTATCCCTAACAGCCATACATTCTCCGACTCACCTGTCATTGGTGGCGAAACTCCGCTAACTGGAGCATTAGGGATTATTGGCGCAACAGTCATGCCACATAACTTATATCTACATTCAGCAGTTTCACAAACTCGGAAGATCGATCACCAAGACGAAGAAGATGTAGCACAAGCTGTACGTTTTTCTACTTGGGACTCTAATATCCAATTGTCGATGGCTTTTCTAGTCAATGCGCTGCTATTGATTATGGGTGTCGCTGTCTTCAAAACCGGTTCTGTTCAAGATCCTTCCTTTTTTGGTCTGTATGAAGCTTTATCTGATCCATCAGCTATGAGCAATGGTATCTTGATTGCTGTAGCAAAATCTGGTATCTTGTCCACTTTATTTGCTGTAGCACTTCTTGCTTCTGGCCAGAACTCTACTATTACTGGTACGTTGACCGGTCAAGTCATCATGGAAGGATTCATCCATATGCGTATCCCGATTTGGCTAAGAAGACTGGTCACACGATTGCTTTCTGTGATTCCTGTATTGATTTGTGTTTTGTTTACAAGTACAAAAGGAACGATCGAAGAACATACCGCTTTGAATAACTTAATGAATGAATCCCAGGTGTTCTTGGCTTTTGCGTTGCCGTTTTCGATGATCCCTTTACTGATGATGACCAACAGCCAAGCGGAGATGGGTAGCCGATTTAAAAATTCATTCATCGTAAAACTTCTTGGCTGGTTCTCTGTGATTAGTCTAACTTACTTGAACTTACGAGGATTACCAGGACAGATCGAAAGTTTCTTCGGCGAGCAAGCCACTTCCGCTCAACTAGCATTGGCTGATCACATCGCTTATGTAATCATTGTTCTTGTCCTCCTCCTGTTGGCATGGACGATTGGTGATTTATATAAAGGAAACAAAAAATATGAACAGCGTTTGCAGGAAATGGTAGAAGAAATCGAATAAAAACTGATTTTTCCACACAAAGACCCTTGATAGTTAGGTTAAAAATCTAGCTACCAAGGGTCTTTTTATTTAGAAGATAAAGC
Organism: Enterococcus sp. E5-37; assembly: GCF_035726925.1. Classification (NCBI taxonomy): domain Bacteria; kingdom Bacillati; phylum Bacillota; class Bacilli; order Lactobacillales; family Enterococcaceae; genus Enterococcus; species Enterococcus sp. E5-37. The sequence goes on along the minus strand of NZ_JAPMLG010000001.1, from coordinate 243,310 downwards.
TTTTTTCAGATTTAATTTACTGAAAACTAGCATGCTTGTTACTACGATGAATTGCGTTAACGGCACGCCTGCGCCAGTGTAGACACTTAAAAAATAATCCTTTTTTTCTGGCGCATAAGAACAAAACCACGAGACACCGAAAAGAAAAACCAATTGTGTCAGTATTAATCCGGTGACCACAATCAAAGAGGAACTATAATAGGCACGATCAGCTTTTGCAAATACGGTTCCTAGTATCATAAGTAATATCCCTGCTATTGAAGCAATCAGCACGGGAATAGCCAGAACTTGGTAAATTTTTATGATGACATTCGCGACTTTTGCTGATTTTGTTAATTGGAAATTAGGTGTTCTCGGTTCATTACTATCGATCCAATTCTCCATTAGCGGAAGGTTTAATAATTCTTGAGCCTGTTTGACTTGTTCTTGCGTTCCGAAACTATAATTTCCTCCTTGATGGAAATCTTTATATCGCCATGCATAAGCGTATCCTGATTGAAGGAAATCGAATACGATTGGTAGATCACTCATCGTCTTTCCATCTCCTGATCCCATCAGATAGAACTCTTTTTTCTTTTTGATGGTTCCCTTGTGATAGGCTTCTTCTAATTCTTGGTTGACTTTTTTCCAAAAATCATTGGTTTCTTTTGCATTGTTTTGGTAATAACCAGATTCGCTTACCACATCTCGCAATGCCCAAAAGATGATATCTCCGGGTAATTCTTTTACTTTTCCACCTTGAGTCCACGCGTGAGTCGTATATAATTCGTCAATACGGGTAGAAACAGTATGGAATGTAGGAGATGCGGCTAATGCTTTATTTAGTGCAGCATGTGAGACCCATATCTCACTGTTTTCTTTATTCAAGTTCGTTTCATCATCTATTCGGATCAGTTGTTTCATCAAACGTCCAAATTCTCCACTGGAACGGTCATTGATGGTTGCAATACCGTATGTTGTCTCATTTTTATATTCGATCCACTGATAGACGATGGAAAAGCCAACTATAGGAAGTAATAACAATGAAAGTTTCAGCCATTCCCGTTTCGAGAGAAGAAAGAGTCGTTTTTTTAACTTCTTTACTTCTTTGAAAGAAAAGTCTTGCCCTAGCAAGATCTGGACGAAACTGATACCCAAAGCTACTACAGTAAAAGGAAGAAGCCAGATAGAATCTTCGCGAATGAACCAAAAGAAAGGAAAAGCGACAGAAAGCCCTAAAAACCATGGCAGCAATTTTCTGCTAGAACCGTATTTGCGGTAATAAATAGCTAATAAACAAGCGATAATGATCTCAACAGCCGGAATCACGAGGGCATTACGATATGTTCGAGTGGAATATTCATGTGTAAAACTAATCGGAGAAAACAAAAAATAAAAATAGATACTTAAAAGAAGATACTTGTTCTTCACGATCGGTTTAAACGCGAGTGCAACCAATATACTGGCAAAAATACTGAACATGCCGAACAAAACTGCATAAGAAAGATGCAGTTTATGTGCAAGTACTAAAAATAAGCTGTAGGAGATTCCTTTGGAAAGTGTTGTAGTCGTATACTCCCCTAGCCATTTACCGTCCAAAATATTTTGAGCATAGCGAATCAGCAGCTGGTCATCATAGGTTGCCGACATGTCTGTTCCATAGATTGCTTTACTATATAAATACAAACGAATAATTGTAAATAATAGGGCTATGCCAAGAATAAAGTATGTATGTTTCTTTTTTAGTTGGTTGATCAAGGGTTTTAAAGTGTTCAGCATCTTTTCGTCCTTCCAATCACGTTTTGCCACTTGCTTGTGAAACTTTTCGTTTTTTTACTTTTCTACCAGTATACCCTGTTTGTCTAAATTTAAAAAGAGGGGGGAGAAGATGCATGATGAAAAAGACTGCAAAAAGTACTCCTTTGTTTCTTAAACAAAAAAGGACAAGGCAATGTGCCTGGTCCTTTTTTGCTGCTGTCAGATAGAAAATCTTAGAGTATCACTTCTTCTGCTAATAACTCAGGAAACACTTCTGGATCAAATGTTTGCGCTTTGAACATGGCGATTTCTTTTCCATATGGTGCGTAAGCTTTCTTTTTATCTTTGCCGACATAGGGAGTTTCCAAGATTTTCGAAATATTGTCAAACATTGGATCATGGACGATCTTATTCAGCGTGTCGAATCCGATTGTTCCAAAACCAATATTGGCGTGCCGGTCTTTATGCGAACCTTGCGGATTTTTAGAATCATTGATATGGAGTACTTTAAGCCGATCTAACCCGATGATCTTATCAAACTCTTCCATTACACCTGAAAAGTCTTCTTTAATATTATAACCGGCATCATTCGTATGACAGGTGTCAAAAGTAACGGATAATTTTTCATTCAATTTTACTCCATCGATGATTTGCGCTAATTCCTCAAATGTTCGACCGATTTCCGTACCTTTACCTGCCATTGTCTCCAAAGCGATTTGTGCCGTCTGTTCTTTTGTCAAAACTTCATTCAAGCCTTCAATAATTCTAGCAATTCCGGCTTCTGTTCCTGCCCCTACATGAGCACCTGGGTGAAGTGTAATTTGAGTAGCGCCTAAAGCTTCCGCACGAACAATCTCTTCTCTCAGAAATTGGACGGCAAAAGGAAACATTTCTGGTTTGACCGTATTCCCCAAATTAATGATATAAGGGGCATGAACGACGATATTTGTTAGACCGTTTTCTGCCATGTACGCTTTTCCGGCATCAATATTCATCTCTTCGATGGTTTTTCTTCTAGTGTTTTGAGGGGCGCCTGTATAGATCATAAAAGTCGAAGATCCATAACTGGCTGCTTCTGCTGCTGCTCCTAACAGCATTTTCTTTCCGCTCATGCTGACGTGTGAGCCTAATAACATGGATGGATTCCTCCTTGAAAGGCAATTGTTACTAACAATTCCTATATATTGGTAAAATGATATACAAAGAAAATGATTGATTTTTCTTTGCCCTGTTCTCCATAGTAACTGAAATTTTCTCTAAAGAAAAGCTTAAGAACTCTTTTATAAAAAAGATCATTTTCTCACGTTTTAACTCCTTTAAAAAAGAAATTCCTGCCAAAAACAGCCTTGTCTGTTTTTTTGTTCTATTATTTGCTATAATTAGCGAAATAAAACCATTAGTTGAGGTGACCCTTTTGCCACGCAAAAATACTCGAAAAAAACAGAATAGAAGAAAAAAAGAAAAATGGTTTGTTCCTAAGATTATTTTTAGAGTTTTTCAATCATTGACTGTTTTTATTACTGTTCTTCTTTTGATGTTCGCAGCTCTAGGTATTGGAATAGGCGCTGGCTATTTTGCCTATCTCGTCGAAGACACACAATTGCCGACTAAAAAAGCACTGCAGACAGAACTAGGAAACATTACAGAAACGTCAAAGATTGTTTATGCAGATAATACAGAGATATCAAAAATCCAGACAGATCTGATGCGCACGACTATTTCATCTGATAAAATTTCACCTTTATTGAAAACTGCAATTATCAGCACAGAGGATGAATACTTCGATAAACACCAAGGTTACGTTCCTAAAGCTGTTTTACGAGCATTAGTATCTGAAGCTACTGGTATTGGCTCTTCTGGTGGATCAACTTTGACACAGCAATTAGTCAAACAGCAGATCCTTACAGATGAAACAACATTCAAACGTAAAGCAAACGAGATCATTCTTTCTGCACAAGTAGAAAAATACTTTTCAAAAGATGAGATCATTGCTACGTATTTGAATGTCTCACCATTTGGTCGTAATAATAAGGGACAAAACATTGCTGGAGTCCAGGAAGCTGCAAGAGGAATCTTTGGTGTAGATGCAAAAGATGTGACGCTGCCGCAAGCTGCTTACATCGCTGGATTACCCCAAAGCCCGATCACGTATAGTCCATACACGAACACAGGCGCGCTAAAAGAAGATCTTTCTGCCGGCCTTGCCAGAAAAGATTTTGTTTTATTCAGTATGTATCGTGAAGGCCAAATTACGAAAGAACAATACGAAGAAGCAAAAGCCTATGACCTTACAAAAGACTTTCTACCACAACAAATCGCAGAACAGACTGACAGAGAATTCTTGTATTATACTGTGATGAATGAAGCAACAAGAATCATTGCACAACAATTGGCTGAAAAAGACAACGCTGATATGTCTGATTCATCGGTCAGTGACGCTTATTATCAAAAGGCACAGCAAACGATCCAAAATAAAGGATATACAATCCATTCGACAATCGATAAAGATGTCTATGCTGCATTGCAAAATGGCGTTGAAAATTATGGATACATGTTAGATGATGGTGCTGGCAGTCAAGTAGAAACCGGAAATGTATTGATGGATAACAGAACTGGTCGCATCTACGGATTCGTTGGCGGACGGAATTACAGTCAGAATCAAAATAACCATGCCTTCGATACAGAACGTCAAGCTGGCTCATCAATCAAACCAGTTCTTGTTTACGGACCTGCAATCGACATGGGGCTTATCGGATCAGAATCCCGTGTATCAGATTATGCAACAACTTGGCAAGAAGGAGAAAATGCTGGCGAGAAAATCGTCAATGCTACTAACGAAGGATCGAACACCTTCCAAACCGTCCGTGAGTCACTAGAATGGTCCAACAATATCCCGGCTTATCACTTATATCAAGATGTGTTGAATTCCGGTGGATCGAAACAATATGCTTACGAGCACTACTTGGCAAAGATGAACTACCCGGCAAATGACAATTGGGGCGTTGAATCTGCTCCTTTAGGTACAGTAGATGTCACGACGCTTCAACAGACCAACGGATTTCAGGCTTTAGCAAACGGCGGGGTCTATGAAGAAGGCTATATCATCGATTCCATCACAGATAACGCAGGAAATGTAATTTATAAACACGAAAGCAACTCTGTCCGGATCTATTCGGAAGCAACGGCATCGATCATGAATGACATGATGCGCAGTGTGATCAATGCAAAAATCACTACACCATTCAAAGATGCCATCTCAAGCTTAAACGGAAATCTAGGAAAAGCAGATTGGGTCGGAAAAACTGGTTCTACCAATGAATACCGAGATTCATGGCTAATTGTCTCTACTCCGTCTATTACCATCAGTAGCTGGGCAGGGCACGATGACAATACTGGAATGGACAGCAAAGCAAGGATACGTTCGGCTAATTATCTTGCCAATCTGATCAATCAAGCTTACCAAGCAAAACCTGACATTTTTGGCACTGATGAGAAATTCGAATTATCATCTGATGTGATGAAGAAAAAAGTATCTGGATTTACTGGTCAAACACCTGGAAAAGTTACTGTCAATAAAAAATCCATCCAAACACCAGGAAAAACAGTTGAATCGCTATGGGCGAAAAATGGACCGAAGAAAAGCGCCTTTAAGTTTGGCGTTGGCGGTACCGATGAAAACTATACAGATTACTGGAACACCGCTTCAGCTTATGCAAGAGCGAATCAAGCAACCAAAGAATCAGATGAGAAAGATGATTGATTTAATAGAATACACAGTAATAAGGGAATGTGACAATAGTATTGTCACATTCCCTTATTTTTTTGATGGTGGTGAACAAAATGCAGCATCTATACACGGATTGTTTTATATACGATAAATGTAATTTCAACCACTTTCTCTCTTTTTTAAGACACAAAAAAAGGATTATAACAAAATTTTGTCATAACCCCTTTTCCCGAATAAACGGTGTTCTCCTGCCAACTCCGAATCACGAGTCACAATATTCATCAAACATGAGATGCTGTTTTTTGAAATTGCTCCTTGTAACGCAGAGTTAAACGGCAGGCACACAACCTCTGAATGGTTGTCCTTTTATTATTTTGTAGATCCTTTTTCTTCGATTCCATAAGGCAAGATAATCGTTTTTTCTTCGACTTCTTCTTTATTCATCATTTTCGTCAATAGGCGCATAGATACCGCCCCTAAATCGTATAATGGTTGTGTGATACTTGTTAAACGAGGACGAGCTACTTCTGTCAGTAGTGAATTGTTACTTGTGATGATTTCGAATTCTTCCGGTACTTTCACGCCACGGTCTAATAAACCATCCAAAATACCGATGGCTAATTCATCATCTGAAACATAGACAGCTGTTGCACCGCTATTATGGATCCGATCGACTAGAGATAGACCATCTTTGAAGTTGTATTGTGCTTCAAAGATCAACCCTTCGCTATATGGTAGGTTATTTTCGCTTAATGCTTCTTTATAGCCTTTCAGACGATTTTGTCCATTGATAGGATCGATCAACGCACCACTGACAAAAGCGATTTTTTTATTGCCGCTTTTTGCCAATTTGTTTACTGCATCTTTTGTTGCTGATACATAATCAATGTTTACGCTACCTACTTGTTCATCTGGATCAATAGAGCCAGCTAATACAACAGGAGTTTTTGAACGTGAAAATTCTCCACGGATTTCGTCTGTGATATGGTGACCCATGAAGATCACGCCGTCCACTTGCTTAGCCAGTAAGTTATTCAATACATTGACTTCTTTTTGGTCGTTACCATCTGAATTTGCTAAGATAATATTGTATTTGTACATTGTTGCCACATCATCGATACCACGTGCTAAAGAAGCAAAGAACATATTGCTGACATCAGGGATGATTACCCCAACTGTTGTTGTTTTCTTACTTGCCAAGCCACGCGCAACTGCGTTTGGACGATAATCCAAGCGATCGATAACTTCCAAGACTTTTTTTCTTGTTGCTGGTTTGACGTTTGGATTGCCATTTACGACACGTGAAACAGTAGCCATCGAAACATTTGCCTCTCTCGCTACATCATAGATAGTGATTGTTTGCTTTTCCATTTGTGTTCTCCTATTCATATTTTATATGTTTTCTGAAAATACGTCTTACATTTCTAAAATAGAATATCAAATAATCTCAAGAATTGCAACCGTTTTATCTCTGTTTTCATGAAAATTTTTACTTTTTTCAGTTTTTAGAACGTTGGTCTTTTAATAAATCAGTGGTACAATTATTGAATACAAAATTAATTTAGAAAGTAGGTTGCCAAATGAATAACGTAAAAATCAATGAACTACGTCAATGGATGGCACAACACCAAGTCGAATTGGCTTATATCAGCGACCCTGGCCACATCGCTTACTTTTCCGGATACGAAAGTGATCCTCATGAGCGTGTACTAGCTCTTTTTATCCCTCTTGAACAAGATCCTTTCCTTTTCACTCCTGCTTTGGAAGTTGAAGATGCTCAAAACAGTAGTTGGGCGTATGATGTCCGTGGCTATTTAGACAGCGAAAATCCTTGGGAGATCATCGGAAAAGAACTTCGTGCTCGCTATGGTCAGCCTGGCAATGTAGGGATTGAAAAGAACGCCTTGACTGTCGAGCGCTTCGATGCTATCTCTGATATCTTGACGGGAACGGATTCTTACACTGATCTAACTTCCATCATCCAACGTCTACAACTGATCAAAACTCTAGAGGAAAAAGACAAACTGATCGAAGCTGGTAAATGGGCCGATGTTGCATTTGAGATTGGCTTTAAAGCAGTGAAAGAAGGCGTGACTGAACAAGCGATCATTGCAGAAATTGAATACCAATTGAAAAAACAAGGTGTTTCACAAATGTCTTTCGACACATTAGTCCTTGCAGGAGCAAATGCTGCAAGCCCTCATGGTACACCAGGAAACACGAAGATTTCACCGAATGAACTTGTGTTATTCGATCTTGGCGTTGTTTGGAATGGCTATTGCAGTGATGCTACTCGTACAATTGCTTATCAAAAACCAACCGACTTCCAAGAAAAAATATACAACATCACTCTTGAAGCACAGCTTGCCGCACAAGAAGCCGTCCGTCCAGGTGTGACAGCAGGTGAACTTGATCAAATCGCACGAAACGTGATCAACAGCTATGGCTACGGCGAATATTTCAATCACCGTTTAGGTCACGGGATCGGAACAACCGTCCACGAATTCCCTTCCCTTGTAGAAGGAAATGACTTAGTAATCGAAGAAGGGATGTGCTTCTCTCTTGAACCAGGAATCTATATTCCTGAAAAAGTAGGGGTACGTATCGAAGACTGTGTATATGTGACAAGCGATGGCTGTGTGCCATTCACGACTACACCAAAAGAATTACTTGTTTTAGAAAAATAAGAGTAAAAAAGGTGAGAGCTAGTCCGCTCCCACCTTTTTATTCTATAAATTTGTGATTTTAGTGATTTGTAGATGAATCTGTCATTGTATCTTTTATTTCTTTTTTAGCTTCTTTCGCATCTTCTTTTGCCATTTTCATCATTTCTTTTGTGTCATCTGCAACTGGTTCTGCTTCTGACATTCCTTCATTGACAGTGTCTCCTGCTTTACCAGCAGCGTCTTTTACATCAATCATAATATCTTCTGAAGTATCTTTAGCAATACTTCCTAATTCATCTGCAGGTTTTTTCATATCTTCTGCCGTTTTTTTGAAACGATTAGATAAGTCAGCTGATTGTTCTTTAAGATTTAACAAGATATCGTCAGATTCACTTCCTGCTTCATCTGCTGATTCACTTACTTTTTGTTTGACACTACCTGCTAGATCACCTGCTTGTTGAGAAAGATCTTGCGCTTTTTCTTTTGCAATACCTGTTAACTCAGTCGATTTTTCTTTCGCCATATCTGTGTAATCTGAAGCCATATCCATCAAATCATCCGCTTGGGCAGCTAATTCATCCCGAAGTTCTTTACCAGATTTTGGTGCTAACAATAACGCGGCGATTGCTGCGGCTGTGCCTCCGACTACTGCACCTAATAAAAATCCACCTTTTTTAGCCATTTTTATTTTCCTCCTGTCGTTTCAGTATGTTTTTTGTTTTTAAAAAATTTCATCGCTGTCCCACCGACTTTTCCGGCAACCGTCGCTTTAGCTGTCGTTTTACCGATTCCGCCGACTTTCGTCGCGATGTTTTTACTAGAATGATTAAGTTCTGATACACTTTCACTTAAATCAGCAACTGCTGTGAACAATGGATCGATCGTTGCGACTTTTCCATTGATATCCAAGAGCAGTTCATTACTTTTGACCAGTAAGCCTTCTACTTGTCTAGACAAAAGATCTACGTCTTTTGTGACGATTTCGATCGTCGTATTTGCTTCTGCTACAGTCTGATCTACTTTTTCTAAAGTTTTAGAAACTTGCAACAACACACGAACGATAAAAACGACAAGTATCGCAAAGGCGATTGCTGCGATCAATCCTGCAATTTCTCCTCCTGACATGATCAAACTCCCTTCTTGTCTCTCTTTTCTATAAGGATAGCATTTTCGTGTTTTTTAAACAAATAAAAACGAGCTTCAACTACTTTTTATTCAATTAGCAGCTGAAGCTCGTTAGAAAAAAGGGTTATTTTTTCTTTTCTTCTTTGATTTCTGTTATTCCTTTTGGATTATGATCGATCTTGCTTCCTTCTGCTTCTAATGTTTTACCTAAAGACAGGATGTACTCACGTAAAGGTGCACCTACTTCTGGATGTGTTAGACCATATTCAATACTTGTTTTCATAAAACCAAATTTGTCACCGACATCGTAACGTTTACCTGTGAATTTACGGGCAAATACGCGTTGTGTTTTATTCAATGTATCGATTGCGTCAGTTAGTTGGATTTCATTTCCGGCTCCTGGTTGTTGCTCGGACAATACATCAAAAATTTCTGGAGTCAATAAGTAACGTCCAATAATAGCTAAATCACTTGGTGCTTTGCTTGGATCTGGTTTTTCAACAAAGTTTTTGACATTGTATAACCCATCTTCCAATACTTCTCCTGGATTGATAATTCCGTATTTTGAAGTTTCATCATGAGGAACTTGCATAACGGCGATCGTAGAAGCATGAGTACGTTCGTAATCATCGATTAATTGCTGTGTCAATGGTACTTCGTCTTCCATTATATCATCGCCTAGCATAACGACAAATGGTTCATTTCCAATAAAGGCTCTTGCTTGAAGAACGGCATGTCCTAAACCCTTTGGATGAGATTGACGGATGAAATGCAAGTTGACATCTGTCGTTTCTTCTACTAATTTCAATAATTCGGTCTTTCCTTTTTCACTTAGGTTTGTTTCTAATTCAATATTTGAATCAAAGTGATCTTCGATTGGTCGTTTAGCTTTTCCTGTAACGATCAAGATGTCTTCGATACCTGATTTCAACGCTTCTTCAACGATGAACTGGATTGTTGGTTTATCAACAATTGGCAACATTTCCTTTGCCATAGCTTTTGTTGCTGGTAAAAATCTTGTTCCTAATCCTGCTGCTGGAATAACTGCTTTTTTGACTTTCATATACATTCGCTCCTTCAAAAAATTGTTAATGAGAATTCATTTTCTTTTTTCCCATCACGTAACATGATTTCTTTTGCGGCTGTTTTGATTTCTTTTTGTTCATACAGCACTTCATAGATTGTTTGAGTGATGGGCATTTCGATTTCCATTATTTGGGCTAGTTCCATCGCTGCTTGGGTAGTATTCACACCTTCAACGACCATTCCCATATTGGCTAGCACCTCTTCTAGGGGCTGCCCTTGTCCTAACAAGTTGCCTGCGCGCCAGTTCCTAGAATGAACACTTGTGCAAGTAACGACTAGATCGCCTACTCCGCTTAATCCGATAAAGGTCAGCGGGTTGGCACCCATTGCTACACCTAAACGGCTGATCTCAGCTAATCCGCGCGTCATGATTGCTGCCTTTGCATTATCGCCAAACCCTAAGCCGTGAATAGCGCCAGCACCAATAGCAATAATATTTTTCAAAGCTGCCCCCATCTCTACACCGATCACATCAGGATTAGTATAGATCCGAAAATAATTATTCATGAACAGCTCTTGTACATATTTTGCTGCTTTTGCATCTGTACTTGCAGCTGTGATCGTAGTGATGTCATGTTTCGCTACTTCTTCTGCATGGCTTGGTCCAGAAAGAACAACAACAGCTTTTCTTTTTTCTGCTGGGATTTCCTCTAACAAGATGTCAGAGATCCTTTTATGTGTTCCCTGTTCTAATCCTTTACTTGCATGGATGATCACTGGCTTTGTATTCAATTTAGGCACTAGTTCTTTTGCAACAGAACGTATTGCTTTCGTTGGAATGACGAATAGCACCGCATCTGCGTCTTTTACTGCATCTTCCATATTGGTGAATGCTTGGATGGAATCGGGTAGATAATGATCTGGTAAATAACGTTGATTCGTGTGTTGGGTGTTGATTTCTTCTACTTGTGAAGCACGATGTCCCCAAATCCGAACGTCATGTCCGTTTTCGGCGAGGACTTGTGCCAAAGCAGTACCCCAAGAGCCTGGTCCTAAAACCGCTACTCTATAATTCATTTTACCACTCCTGAAATTTTTTTCATTTTTAACGCTCTAAAAATCAGATAATTTGTTGATTTTTTCCTAATGAGCGGTCATAATCCGGTAAATTTCCTTTTTTTCTGCGCCAAATAAATAGAATCAATGTACCGACAAATAACACAGCAGATAATAATTGAGAAATACGGATCACACCTAAAAAGTAAAGACTGTCTGTACGTAATCCTTCAATAAAGAAACGCCCGAAACTATACCACATTAGATAACATAAAAGGACTTCGCCTTTTTTCAAAAGGTGTGGTTTCTTTCGTAAAAACAAAAGCAAAATAAATCCAATCAAACTCCAAAGTGATTCATAAAGAAATGTTGGTTGACGATAGATCCCTTCGATATACATATTATCAATGATGAATTGCGGTAAATGCAGACTTTCTAAGAAGCTTCGCGTCGTGTCTGGTCCATATGCTTCGTGGTTCATGAAATTTCCCCAACGACCGATTGCCTGTGCTAATAATACACTTGGTGCAGCGATATCTAAAAAAGTCCACAAAGAAATAAAATGATATTTAGTAAAAAAATACAGCGTGATCGCGCCTGCAATCAGTCCGCCATAAATAGCTAAGCCTCCTGAACGGATATTGAATATTTGGATTGGATCAGCTATATACTGGGGAAGATCAAATAAAACATAATATAAGCGAGCGCCAATAATGGAGATAGGCAATCCCCACAACATAAAATCTGTCACATCATCTGCTTTTAATCCTACCCGAACAGCCTCTCTGCTGCTAAGCCACATGGCGATAATGATACCTGATACGATGATCAATGCATACCAGTAGATAGGAATCCCTACAAGCTCAAAAGCAACTCGATTGATTTGTGCTAACATATTGTCACTCCTTGCTAGTCGTTGCCTGAGTTTTCTTCAATCAAGCGACTTAATCTTTCTTCAAATGTTTTCGTTGCGTCAAAGCCCATTGTACGTGCACGGAAATTCATCGCGGCTACTTCAATGATGATTGCAACGTTTCGTCCTGTTTTGACAGGGATTTTTATTTGTGGAATGCCCACTTCCGCGATTTCAACGGTCGTGTCTTCAGAGCCCAGACGGTCGTATTTCTTATCTTTTGCCCATGCTTCCAGATAAACAGCCAACTGGACTTGCATAGAGCCACGTACCGCACTCGCACCAAAAAGATTCATTACATCAATGATCCCGATTCCTCGGATTTCAATCAGATGTTCCAGGATTTTAGGCGGTTCTCCGATCACCGTTAATTCATCTTGCTGATAAACATCTACTCGATCGTCTGCGATCAATCGATGACCGCGTTTGATCAACTCCAACGCTGTTTCACTTTTTCCTATCCCACTGTCACCTTGAATCAGTACACCTAATCCGTAAACATCCACTAAAACACCGTGGACACTTGTTCGAGGGGCAAGGCGACCATCTAAATAACTGGATAATTCTCCTAATAAACGAGAAGTTGAGATGGGAGAACGCAGTACAGCTATCCCATTTTCATTTGCTGCCTGGATCATTTCTTCTGGAGCCGGTAATCCTCTTGAAATAATAAATGCGGGCATATCTTCACTACATAATCTTCTCATGATGATCAAACGCTCTTCTGGGATCATCCGTTCCGCAAAACTGATTTCTTTACTGCCAAATAGCTGTAAACGATTATGGGAATAATAATTAAAATAACCAGTCAACTCTAGTCCTGGGCGTGAGATGTCCCCAGTTACGATGACACGGTCTAAGCTTTTCTCGTCGCCTGTCACTATTTCCAAAGATAATTTTTTCACTAATTGGCTAACTTTTACAACTTCTGACATTCATGCTACCTCATTTCTATTAGAGTGTTCTCTATCATTTTATCATTGTCTAGCCAAAAGTACTACCAATTAAAAAAAACGTTTTTATTTAATTACCAATGTAATAGAAAACGCATTCCTGATTCTAAATAAAAAAACTGCGCCGATAGTTCGGCACAGCTTTCTTTTATTTTCTACTGTTATGTTCGCTGACAATTACATTGACAAGCGACATCAAGATAGCTACTAACAACGCTGCACCGAATGAAGAAAAACTAAAATGTTCTGCTCCCACAAAAAAGGAGGTCATTTTAAGAATCGCTGCATTGATAACAAACGTAAACAATCCCAATGTGACTAATGTAAAGGGCAGGGACAGTATCGTCAAAATCGGTTTGACAAACATATTCAACACAGACAATACGAAGCTGGCAAGAACGGCCGTCCAAATACTGCTCACATGGACCATCGCAGGAAAAAGAACAGCCAATGATATGAATGTTAACGTATTAACTAAAATACGTTGAAAGTACGACATTAAAAGTCACTCCATTCGTCATCATCGATTTTTTCCGCTTCTTTGCGTTTTTTTGTTTGTTCACGAGTTTGTTCACGATAATTGTTTTTTTCATAATATGCATTGTTATGTCCATAGTTTGTTCGTGCAGAACGCGCAGATGGGATAATCAAAGCTAATAAAATGTATAAAATGATTGGACTTCCAAAAGCAACTAAGCTTAGGAATACATAAAGCACACGGATAACAGTCGGATCAATCCCGATGTATTCTCCTATTCCTGCTAAAGTCCCTGTCAAAACAACATTTTTATTGGATTTTGTCAACTTTTTTTTCATCATGTCTCACCTCTGTTCTACTATTTTAAATGAAGAAAATCGTTGTGACAACCTTCTTCTTAATCGGTGTCTTTCTGCAAAATTCTCGGTCACAAATTACCATATTCATAAAACGTGACGAGCTTTTTCTGAAATTATTCCTTGTGACTCGGCGATAATTGGCAGGTTCATAATCTCTTGGTAAACGGTGTTCAAGAGATAGCCTATCGGCAATAAGGCACAATTTTGTAAAATAGGGGAAGCTATTTTACAAAATCGCTTCTTATTGCTCAAGGCTGAACATCTCTTTCACAACCTCTTTATTTATCTGTATCTTTTAAATAGATACTTCCTGTTGTCGTTGAAAGTTGCACTTGCGCGATTTCACCATCTGAAACACGACGGAATTGCAACATTTGGTTTGTCCGTTCTTTTTTCTCACGAACTACTTCGTAATTGGACAGACGGCTGTTGATACTTCCAAGACTTGTTTTAGCATGTCCTTCCAAACCGATGCCATCTGGTAAAGCGACTTTGACATTTCCGTTCACTGAACTTGCTTCTACTTTTTTCAAATTATCTTCTTTAATCGTAAGACGTACATCACCATTTACCAAAGACACAGAAAGGTTTTCTGCTGTCGCACCAAATGTCACTGTACCATTTACTGTTTCGATAATAGAATCTAAGATGTTCCCGTTTCGAATATCGATATTGCCGTTTACACCTTCTACTTCCAGCATCGTTGCAGTTAATTGGTCCACGATGATGTTACCATTCGTAGATTTTGTATAAATATCTTTAGCTTCCAATGTTTCAATCATGATGTTGCCATTTAGAAGTTTAATAGCTGCGTGGTCGTATACTCGTTTAGGTAAGTAGAAAACAAGGTCTGCACGCACACGTTTATTTGGAATTTGGAAGGAGATATGATCTTCATTAACCTCAATCTGGCTCCGTTCAGAGAATGCTTCAAATGGTTCAGCACCCATTTTTCCGTAAAGTTTGATCTTAGCTTCAACTTTCACATCGTTGCTGTCCCACGTTTTTAACGTCACGTTTCCGTTTGCTGCCTTGATATCAAGGATACTTGCTGCAGGAGCTTCATAGTAAAATTCATGCTCAAATTTCGTTGTCGCAATCCCAGGGACACGTAAGCTGACATCTTTCCATTCCATGTTGTCATTCACTGTTTCTGAAACAGTTTGGAATGTTTTCTTCAAGAATTTGCCTAACTGTGATCCAGCTTCTGACATTTTTTCGCCTACTTGATTCAGTGTATCTGTTGCTTGATCTTTCCAATCATCTGGCAATTCAAACTTATCAGTAAACGTTTCTTTTTTCTCAGACCATTGATTCTTACGGATATCTTTTAATTCTGCTTCTAATTTCAATTGTTCTTCTAACAGTGTATCGCCACTAGCTTCTAACTCTTTGATTTCTGCCTCTAACGCCTGACGCTGTGCTAATTCTTCTTCTGTCAACTCGCCTAATTCTTCTTTTGTATTCAGCTGCATCAATGCTTCCTGTTTCTCATTGCGTGCTGCCTTATTGTCAGCGAATTGAGCATTTACTTCATCTAGACGCGCCGAAGTTTTATTCGCTTCAGTTGCTAGTTCATCTAAGATCTTTTCTAAGTTTTCTTGATCTTGTCTTTCTCTTTCCTTTGGATCAACTGGCTCAGAAATTTCTTCTTCGCCGTTTTCAAGTTTATCGATCAATTGACTTGCCTTATCTTTTTCTTTATGACTAGCAGTTACCTTGTCTGCTTCTTTTTTGATTTGCTTTTCGTCTTTTTCAGTTGCCATGCTTTCTAATAAATCTAAGCCTTCTTCAGTCGAAAGGATTCCTTTTTTCACTAAATCTAAAATACGTTCTCTTTCTTTCATGGAAATTGCCTCCTTAAGCAAAATTGTTTGCAAGCTTTTCCTTACATCCATATTATGCACTGATTCAGTAAAAATGTCATAGGACTTAAGTTGTAACTTTTACTCCATCTTGAGTTGTTCTTTCTTTTTTGTAAAGAGATATGCTGTAGTCACGCAGGTTAAAGGAAGAACAATTAGTGCGGACAATGTGGTAAGAATAGCCATCGTATATTCTAGAACAAATGATTTTTCATTGATCACTTGCTGAAAAGGAATGTCTAAATCAATAAACCAGAGGATCAACGCTAAAGAACTTCCCATGAATGCAAAAAGAAGTGTCATTACTGTTGACGCCAATATTTTTTTAGCAATAGCGAAACTAGAATGGCGCAATTGGTAAAAAGATAATTGCGGATTTGCCTGATATACTTCGAATGTCCCACTAGAAATTGCTACACTCGCATCTAAAACAGCACCACTAAGACTAATCAGAAGCAACGATCTCGTAAGTAATCTAAAATCAATCGCTAAAGTCTTATCTAAGCCAGATAATTCTTCTAGTTCTACCGATGTAAAACCTTGGATCGCTAAAAAATCAGTGATAGGAAGCAATAGTAGGAAACAAAATAAAAAGATCAGTATACTCACAAAAGCTGCACGCATTTTTAGATTATAACCGTTGATAAAAAATAAGATAACCACAGCAATCAATAAAAATCCTATGACCGACAATGCCAGTATCGGCCACTTCTGATGATAACCGAATAACAACAGGAAAAAGATCCCTAAATTGATGAATAAGCCTAAAAGAATATACATACCTTGCGTACCGCCAATAAGTAGCACGCTGATTGCTAAAATCCCAACAAGTATAATAAGTACATTCATCGTTTCAGCCTCCTTACAGTCAGAAAAAAGAGGACCGAGATGGGGATCGATAATACTATTCCTAAGCTGCCAGCAATGACGCGTAAAAATTCCAATGATAAATGCTGTTCTATCGTTTCTTTGAAAGACCATTGATTTCCTAAATATAAAAGAAGCGATGGAACTGACCCACTGATATAGACGAACAAAAGGATATTGGTCATCGAGCCAATCACATCTCGACCCACTTGCCTTCCTGAAAGCCATAACTGTTTCGCTGTTATTTCTGGTTGTCGCTTAGTCAATTCTTCTAATGTCGCAATGACTGTGATAACGGTATCGAGTGTTCCTCCAGCTGTTCCAATCAGTACGCTAGAAAGAAAAACAGAACGATACGGTCGTGTCAGATAATTCAGTTCCTCATAGCGCAGTCCTTGGTCTTTCCAATGATTCATTGTCAAAAGACAAATAAAAAATGCTAAAAAAACACTCGTAACTGCAGCTGAAATTTTGATTATACTGCTTCTATTCCATCCATCTAAAGCCAATATGCTAATAATCATCCCTATAACGACGAACAGGATAGATATATTTAATAGAGAAATCCCTTCTGTTTTAGTAAAGATGAGCAACAAAAGTAAAAGTAAAACGATATTGATGATGAGACTTCCTAAAGCAAATAGACCCTGTTTTCCGCCAATAAGCAACATGGCGCCAATGAAGATACTTGTGAAGAAGAAAAGCCAGCCATCATTTTTTTTTGCTACTAGCTGCCATTCATCTCCATGCATTTGGACTAGATACATTTGTCTCGCTTTTATATTTGCTGTTTCTATTTGATTTTTTTGATAAGGAACCGATAAATAAATCGATTCTCCTTTTTGATCCGTGTTCATCAGTTTTCCTGTAATCAATTGATGATCCTCTTTTATTCGTACTTTTTCGATCTCGATGACAGGTACTTCATATAAAGCAGCTTGATGCTGAATAACCCATGAAGTAAGCACACAAATAAAAAATATAGTGATGATGCTAATTTTTTTCTGCATTCTTTATCCTTTCTATGAAATGATGAAAAGGGTTTGTGACATGTTTTGTCACAAACCCTTTCCCGAATAAACGGTGTTCAAAAGCTTGCATCTGCGGTAATAAGTCCAGCCAAACGAAAAATATGAGGAGCTATTTTTTGTTTGACTGTTCTTATTACTTGATGCAGAACAGCTTTTTCACAACCGCTGATTTCACAACCTCTTTTCCTAAACAAACGGCATAATCACAGCTTCAGTTTAGAAAATCTCATTGTGGTTCGTATTTAACTCAGTGATTTTCCCTGTAGCCAAGTAGACGATCCATTCACAGATGTTTGTCACATAGTCTCCGATCCGTTCTAGATAACTGGCAACATTCAAGTAGTCTGTTCCACTGATGACTGTCTCAGGATTTTCCTGCATATTTTTGATTGTTGCATTATAGATTCGATTGAAATAGTCATTGACTCTTTGATCCATATTGGCGATCGTACGTGCGTCTTTTTCGTCTGTTTTGACATAAGCAACTAGGACGTTGTCCACCATTTTTTTCACATAATCGGACATATCGGAGATCTCTTTTTCGATTTCCGGTATTCTCGTCTGCCCTTTTACGCGAATCGTGGATTTAGCAACAGACACCGCATGATCGGCCATACGTTCTAAATCCGAGCTAGCTTTCATGACCGTAATGATCATACGCAAATCAGTTGTAACTGGCTGTTGCAATGCGATCATTTCAAAACTTTTCTTCTCCAAGCGTGTTTCCATGTTATTGATATTTATATCGTTTTCGATAACTTCTTGGGCTAAGATTTTATCGTGTTTGATGTATGCACGAACTGACTTGTGCACGGCGCTGCTCACCATCATCCCCATTTCGTAGAACTGATTATGGAGATTCAGCAATTCTTCTTCAAATTGTGTACGTAGCATTCCGTTTCCTCCTTATCCAAATCGACCTGAAATATAATCTTCTGTCTCTTGTTTTTCTGGATTCATGAATATCTTCTTCGTATCGTTGTATTCGATCAAGTGACCATCTAAAAAGAATGCCGTCTTATCTGAAATACGTGAAGCTTGAGACATATTATGGGTCACGATGATCATCGTATACCGCTCTCTTAATTCTAACAGCATACTTTCGATTTTCCCAGTAGAAACAGGATCAAGCGCACTTGTTGGTTCATCCAATAAGATGATTTCCGGATTAACTGCCAAAACACGTGCGATACATACACGCTGCTGCTGCCCACCGGATAAAGATAAAGCACTTTTATGCAATTTGTCTTTCACATCATCCCAAACAGACGCTGCCTTCAGGCTTTCTTCAACTACTTGATCAAGGACTTTTTTATCTTTTTCCCCTTTTAATTTCAATCCATAGATGACATTTTCATAGATAGAAAAAGGAAATGGGTTTGGCTGCTGGAATACCATGCCGATTTCTTTTCTTAGTTCAACAACATCTGTTTTTGGACCATAGATGTCTTTGTCTTTATATAAAACACTTCCGGTGATCGTTACATTCGGAATCAGGTCATTCATCCGGTTCAAAGAACGCAGATAAGTGGATTTCCCGCAACCAGAAGGACCGATCATCGCAGTGATTTCCCCTTGATTGAAACTTAGATCGATCCCTTTTAGTGCTTCTTTCTTTCCATAATACAGATGAAGATCTTTAGATGAAATAATTTCTTTTGTCATGTTGAGGCCTCCGTCTTAACCAAAATGACCGGACACATAATCTTCGGTTGCCTGAATTTTTGGTCTGGTAAATATCTTGTTAGTTTTGTCATATTCCATTACTTTTCCTAGATAGAAAAAGGCAGTATAGTCGCTGATACGAGCTGCTTGTTGCATGTTATGCGTCACGATGATGATCGTATAGTCTTCTTTCAAGTTTACAAGTGTTTCTTCAACCGTTCCTGTCGAAATAGGGTCCAAAGCACTTGCCGGCTCGTCTAGCAGCAAGATATCAGGTTTCATTGCGATCGCACGAGCAATACATAAACGTTGCTGTTGCCCGCCAGATAAAGCCAAGGCACTTTTGTCCAAGCTGTCTTTTACTTGGTCCCACAAGGCAGCTTGTTTCAAGCTTGTTTCAACGATTTCATCTAATTTCTTTTTGTTTTTTTCGCCGTGCTGTTTCAAAGCAAATGTAATATTGTCATAAATCGACTTGCTGAACGGATTAGGACGTTGAAAAACCATGCCAATCCGTTTGCGCATCTCATAAACATCCACTTGAGGCGCATTAATATCTACGCCTTGATACATGATTTTCCCAGTGATTTTCGTATTAGCGATCCCATCATTCATTCGATTCAACGAACGAAGATACGTAGATTTTCCGCAGCCGGAAGGACCAATCAATGCAGTGATCTTATTTTTTTCAAATTCCAGATCCACTCCTTTGATTGCTTCATTGTCGCCATACCAGACATGTAGATCATCCGTATATAGTGCTACTTCTTTCTCTTTTGGCATGGTGATGACATTTGTTTCATTCCAGTTATATTTTTTCATTTTGCTTCTTCTCCTTAGGCTGAAGTCATTTTTCGGTATAATCGTTTGCCAATCGCACGAGCGCCGAAGTTGAACAGTAAAACAGCAATGATCAACACGGCAGAAGCGCCAGCCGAAACAGAAACACCATCAGGCATCGTGCCTTCTGTATTGATCTTCCAAATATGGACAGCTAATGTTTCAGCTTGACGGAAAATGCTGATCGGGCTTGAAACACTTAATGGATTCCAGTTCGTAAAATCTAACGCAGGTGCACTTTGTCCAGCCGTATAGATCAATGCAGCTGCTTCACCAAAAATTCTTCCAGAACTTAGGATCACACCAGTCAAAATCCCTGGTGTCGCTTCTGGAACCACCACTTTTATCACTGTTTCCCAGCGTGACAAACCTAAGGCCAATCCTGCTTCTCGTTGTGTGTAATGGACCGCTTGTAAAGACTCCTCAACTGTTCTAGTCAAAAGAGGCAAGTTGAATACAGTCAAAGCCAATGCACCAGAAATAATCGAGAAACCATACTGGAATTGAATAACGAAAACCAAGAAACCGAATAAACCGACAACGACAGAAGGCAACGAGCTCAAGATTTCAATCGACGTGCGAATCACATCTGTTAGCCAGTTTTTTCCAGCATATTCTGAAAGATAGATACCCGCACCTAAAGAAATAGGAAAACTGATGATCATCGTGATCAAAAGCAAATAAATCGAGTTAAATAGCTGTATCCCGATTCCACCGCCTTCTTGGTAGGCTTTGGAAGGTTCGGTCAAGAAGGACCATGAAATGTGCGGTATTCCCCGAACTAAGATATAAAGTAGTAAAGCTGCTAAAATCAATACGATGATCCCCGAAACTATATATAAAACACCTGTAGCAATTTTATCTGAGCGTTTTGCGTTCATTATTTCAGCTCTCCTTTCTTCCCAATCATACGGATCACGATATTAAAGAATAATGACATCAATAGCAAGATCAGCGCTAATGACCATAACACATTATTTTCAACTGTTCCCATGATTGTATTTCCGATTCCCATTGTTAAGATGGACGTCAATGTAGAAGCAGGAGTAGTAAGTCCTGTTGGCATCAATGCTGCATTACCGATGACCATTTGGATAGCTAGGGCTTCACCAAACGCACGAGCCATACCAAAAACGACTGCTGTTAAAATCCCGGGCACGGCTGCTCGTAGCACGACTTTGTAGATTGTTTGCCATCTTGTGGCACCAAGCGCTAATGAAGCTTCCCGATAGTGCCGTGGTACTGCCTTTAATGCATCAACAGTCATCGTTGTGACAGTCGGCAAGATCATAACGAACAACACAAATGTACCAGCTAAGATACCAAACCCTGTCCCGCCAAAAATACTTCTGACAAAAGGCACGATAACTGATAAACCGATAAAACCGTAAACGACAGAAGGAATACCTACAAGCAGCTCGATGACCGGCTGTAAGATCTTCGTTCCGTTTTTAGGAGAGATCTCCGTCATGAATACTGCTGCACCAATGGCAAATGGCGTGGCAACGATAGCAGATAAAAAGGTCACAATAAACGAACCTGTGATCATAGGCAATGCCCCTACCATTGGTTTCCCATTTGCTCCGATTTGGCTTGGATTCCAATCTGTACCAAACAGAAAATCAAATACATTGATCTTATCAGTAAAAAAGGTAGCCAATCCTTTACTAGCTACAAAATAAAAAATAGATAATACAACCAACACGATCAGCGCGATACATAAAAAACTGATGAATTTTCCACGCTGTTCCATTTTTGAACGTTTTGATTTTGTTAATAATACTTTTTTCACATCTTCCACAGATGACTCCCCCTTAATCAGGTTTAACATACTCACTCAGTGTACAAATTGAACATCAATTTGGTTTTAATAACATGTAAAAGTTTAGCTAAGTTTGTAAATTTTGTGTAAAGATTACTCTTTAACGATATTTCCTTGCCAATCACGTTCGACTTTCATATGAGAAACAGGGATATAACCTAGTTCTCCAACGATGTTATCTTGTACTTCATCAGATAAGATATAGTCTAAAAATTCTTTTGTCAGTTTTTTTGGATGATCTCTTGTGTACATATGCTCATATGCCCAAATCGTCCATTTGTTCGTTGTCACATTTTCATCTGTCGGTTCTACACCGTTAACATTCAACGTATCTACATCATCGGAAACATAAGAAAAAGCAACATAGCTGATTGCACCGGGTGTGTCGGCAACGATCTGGCGCACCATTCCGCTTGAATCTTGTTCTTGTGCCTGAACAGCTGTTTCTCCGTCCAATACCCATTTTTCAAACGTGCTACGGGTTCCGCTTCCTGAAGCGCGGTTCAATATAACTACTGGCTGATCTTTTCCACCGACTTCACTCCAGTTTTTGATCTCGCCTGTAAATAGTTTTTTCAGGTTTTCCATACTGATGTCTTTTACGCCAATATCCTTGTTCACAATAGGAGTGATCCCAACAACTGCTACTCGATGATCGACTAATGCTGAGGCATCGATCCCCGATTTTTCTTCCGCAAACAAATCAGAGTTTCCGATGTCGACTGCTCCTGACTGTACTTGAGACAAACCAGTTCCGCTTCCGCCCCCTTGTACATTGATGAATTTTCCAGGATTTTCTGTCTGGTAAGTTTCAGCAACTGTTTCTACTAAAGGCTGTAAAGCAGAAGAGCCAACAGCCGTAATGGATTCTCCTCGATCAATCCACTTTGAACAGCCTGATAAAAGAATAGCTAATCCTATTATTGGTAAGAATAATTTAAGTTTTTTCATTAGAAATCTCCTTTAATCCTAAAGTATGTTTATTTTATCATTTTCATTACTTGATGAAAACGAATCAAAATCATTAAATAACAAAATAAATTCTCATAATTGTAAAAAAAACTATCTCATTAAAAGTTTCTATGCTATACTGGCTTTGAAATGTGTCTCTTTTAATAGCATATATTAGCTTATTTCTTGCTTTCCCCAAAAAACAAGAGATACCCCAAAGTTAATTTCGCTCATGCGAGACGCTTTCTCCATTTCTGACGTACTCTCAGAAATGGCCCCGTTATAAAAGGACACGAGATCTCCATCTGTTGATGGTTCTCATGTCCTTTTTATGTTTTAAAGGAGCGGCGAAATCAATCTTGCTAATCCTTCTTTCATCTTGATGATTATTCCTCGGTTTTCATACATTTCTTTTGTGAGATGCGTAGAAATTTTCGAGTCTTCAAAAAAAGCTTTTCTTACACGTGAAGCCATTCGTTCATCATAAACCAGTGTATTGACCTCAAAGTCCAAGCGAAATGAACGAACATCGATATTTGCTGAGCCAACTGAAACAATGCCACCATCGATAATCATCGTCTTTGCATGAATAAATCCATTCTCATATGTTTCGATCCTTGCTCCATACTCGATCAGCTCTGCAGCGAAAGAATACGTTGCCCAGTAAACGAGAAGATGATCTGGTTTGTTAGGTATTTGGATATGAACTTTTACGCCTGAAAGAAGAGCCAACTTCAGTGCTTCATGAATCGACCCATCCGGTATGTAATAAGGCGTTTGGATTAATATCTCCCGTTTGGCTAACGAAATCATTTTCAAATAAGTCATTTTGATTTGTTCATGTTCGGTATCTGGTCCGCTTGTCACGATTTGAACAGCTATATCACCAGTAGAGTGAATGGACGGAAAAAATTTGGGAGAATAGCCTACTTCTTTTGTATGCTGAGAATTCCAGTCCATCAAAAAACGGTTTTGCAAGGTATACACCGCTTCTCCGTAAATACGCAAATGATTGTCTCGCCAATAACCAAATTTCTTTACCAATCCTAGATATTCATTTCCAACATTGAACCCACCTGTATATCCGATTTTCCCATCAATAACTACGATTTTACGATGATTGCGATAATTGATCCGAGGATTAATATACGGAACAAATAGAGGAAAGAAAAATGCGACTTCTCCGCCTGCTTTTTTCAAATTCTGAAAAAAGCTGGAAGAAACTTGTGTGGAACCCCATGCATCAAGAAGGACTCTGACTTTTACCCCTCGTCTTGCCGCCTCTGTCAATGCATCTCGAACTTCTTCACCTAATGCATCACTGCGATAAATATAATACTGGAAGTGGATATGGTCTTCTGCTTGCTTGATATCTTCAATCAGCGCATCGAATTTTTCACGACCATCTGTAAATAAAGTGATTTCATTTTTAGTCGTATAGAGCGTACTTTCAAATACCGTGAGCATATAGATCAATTGTTTCACATCTACTTGTCCAGTAGGCGGATGAGGATAAAGCCCTCGCATCAATGCCTGTTTGTCTTCTTCAATTTCCAGGTTCTTACCGATTTTCCCTTGGATCTTCAAATCAAAGATTTTCTCTTTGGAAATCCCTCTTCCTAAAAAAATATATAAAATAAATCCTACAACTGGAATGAACATCAAAACGAGCAGCCATGCCCATGTTTGAGCAGTTTCCTTTCTTTCTCGAAAAACGATGATAAAGGAAAGCAAAATATTCATAATCAAAAGGATCGTAAAAAAATTGTCAACGATAATTTTCACGGCTTCACCTCTTCTTCTACCAACTTAAGAATACCCAAGTTGTTTTTTAAAGTAAAGGGAAAAAAGCCGCTTCCTTCTATTCTCCTAGCCAATAAAAAAAGAAAGCTGGAACGAAACTGTCCAACTTTCTCATTTTATTTATATTGTGGTATTAGAATTTCAAGAAACGTCTCATAGAAATGATCGAGCCAAGTGAACCAATGATCACACCAATGCCGACCATTAAAAGATTGATTTTCCAAACGATATTTTGTGGATGAATCAATGAATAATGGGAACGTAATAATGATGGATTGATCAATTGGAAAAACCATGCATAACCAAATGTGATGATCAAAATCGGAAGAATCGCACCGATCAGACCGATCCAGCCACCTTCAAGGAAAAACGGCCAGCGAATATATCCATTTTTTGCACCGACTAAACGCATGATTTGAATTTCACGCTGTCTAGACAAAATCGTGATCCGAATCGTGTTCGAAATGAGAAACATCGCTACGAACAGCAGCAATGCCGCTGCAACTAATCCCCATGTCCGAACTGCACCAGCGATTTGGAAAATCCGATCTGAGGAAGCTCCACCGTAATCAGAACGAGAAACATTCTTCAAATCTGCTGCTTCTTCTGCTACTTGTTTTGTATAAGAAGGATCAGTAGCACTTACTACATACACATCATATAACGGGTTATTGTCACCTTCAAACAATTTCCAGGAATCACCCATTTCGTTTTGGATTTTTTTCAATTCCTGTTCTTTACTTGAAAATTCAACTTTTTTAACATGATCTAAGTCATTCAATTCTTTTTCTAGCTTTTTCATCTCTTCGTCTTTTGTACCGATATCTACGAATACAGAGACATCAACGTTTCCTTCTATATCCTGAGCTAATTTAGTTGCATTCATGATAACTGCCATGAATACACCGACTAAAGTCAACGTGATCGTTACCGCACTGACTGAAGCAACTGTCATCCAGCCGTTACGTTTCAAACTCTTGATACTTTCTAATAAATGGCGGAAAAAGGTTCTAATCATCGTATCCATATTCCCCTTCCGCTTGATCTCGAATAATGCGGCCGTTTTCGATAGCAATTACTCGGTGCCGAATCGTATTTACGATCGTACTGTTATGTGTAGCCATCACGACAGTAGTTCCTTGGGCATTGATCCGATCTAATAATTTCATGATTTCCCATGAGTTTTCTGGATCCAGATTTCCTGTCGGTTCATCCGCGATAAGTACTTTAGGCGTATTCACGATTGCCCGAGCAATAGAGACACGTTGCTGTTCCCCACCGGATAATTCGCTAGGAAAGACTCGAACTTTGTGTTTCAAACCAACAAGGTCCAGCACTTCCATTACTCGTTTTTTGATATCCCGAGGTTTTCTGCCGATAACTTGCATAGCGTACGCAACATTTTCATATACTGTTTTTCTTGGTAATAATTTATAGTCTTGGAACACCACGCCGATTTCTCTGCGTAGATAAGGAACTTCGCGGTTTTTGATTGCTATTAGATCATGACCTGCGACGTTCAAAGTTCCTTTTGAAGCTTTTTCTTCTCGATACATCAATTTGATGAATGTAGATTTACCGGCTCCAGACGGACCAACCACATAGACAAACTCTCCTTGTTCGATGACAATCGAGAGATTGCGGATAGCGGTCGTACCATTTGAGTACTTCTTCATTACATCCTTCATTTCAATCATGGCGTTCTCTCCATATCTTTTTCAGTCTTTAGCTATTATAGCATGGCAATGTTTCAACATGCTTGCAAAATCTTACAATTTTATTTCAATTTAACAATGGGTTCTTATTGTAGATGCATTTTTAAATAGCCGTCAATAAATAAATCAAGGTCACCGTCCATAACTGCTTGGACATTTCCTGTCTCTACGTTTGTCCGATGGTCTTTTACCATAGAATATGGATGGAAAACATAAGAACGGATCTGTGAACCCCAGCCGATTTCTTTTTGTTCTCCTCGAAGTGCAGCTGCTTCTTGTTCTTTCTTTTCCACTTCTAATTGATAAAGCTTAGCTTTTAACATCCCCATCGCTTGCTCACGGTTTTTCAATTGTGAACGTTGTGCCTGACTAGCTACTACTGTTCCTGTAGGCAAGTGAGTGATCCGTACAGCAGATTCTGTTTTATTGATGTGCTGACCACCTGCACCACTTGCTCGGTACGTATCGATTTTCAAATCATCTGGATTGATTTCTATATCGATCGTTTCATCAAGCTCTGGCATCACATCTACCGAACAAAAAGAAGTATGACGTCGTTTCGCTGAGTCAAAAGGCGAAATCCGTACAAGGCGATGAACACCTTTTTCTGATTTTAGATAACCAAAAGCGTTATGTCCTTTAATCAGCAGGGTCACACTCTTGATCCCTGCTTCATCACCTGCTTGATAATCTAGTGTTTCTACTTGATAGCCATGCTGCTCTGCCCAACGTGTATACATACGTAAAAGCATGCTGCCCCAGTCTTGGGACTCCGTTCCGCCAGCCCCTGGATGCAATTCGACGATCGCATTGTTTCGATCATAAGGTCCGTCTAACAGCATAGATAATTCATACGTCTTCATTTTTTCATCTAATGCATTGATACGTGTTTCTGCTTCTTCTTGCATTGCTGCATCAGGTTCTTCTTGCAGCATCTCCACCATCAATTCGATTTCTTCTAGTTCTTCGGCAAGAGAATGGAATTGGTCATAGGTTTCTTTATTAGCGTTATTTTCGCTGATCACTTTTTGTGCGGCTTCGCTGTCATCCCAAAAACCAGGTTCAGCCATTTTTGCTTCTGCTTCCGCGATGTCTTCTTCCAGCTGATCTAAGTCAAAGAGACCTCCTGAAACTTGTGACCTTTTCCTGCATTTCTGTCAGGAGATTTCGAATTTCGGATATTTCCATGTTTTTTCCTTCTTTCACTATACTTTTTTCATTATATCTAGTCTAACAGAATCAGCAAATAACAGAAAGAAGGTGAGACGAATTCTTAAAAAAAGAATTTGTCTCACCAATCCTGCTGTCAGAAATTAGTTTGCATTTTTTCCATGACAGTTCTTATATTTTTTCCCGCTTCCACAAGGACAAGGATCATTTCTTCCGACCTTGTTCACATGGATTGGCTGTTTTTTCGCGCTAGTATTACTATTTTCTTTGGCATCTCCGTCTTCTGAGTGAGAAGCTGTTCCTTGAGAAACCTGTTCACGCTGTACGTTTTGACGGATCTCAGCTTTCATAAAGATTCGAGTGACTTCATACTCGATGGCGCCTACCATATCTTCAAACATCTTATAGCCTTCTGTTTGATATTCGACTAATGGATTGTTCTGTCCATAAGCACGTAAGCCGATTGACTGACGTAATTGATCCATTGCATCAATATGGTCTGTCCATTTAGAGTCCACAACACGCAAGATCACGACTTTTTCAAATTCCAACAGTTGCTCTGGACCATTTAGTTGAGCCGCTTTGGTATTAAATACTTCTTGTGCTCGTTCGTTTAGATACTCTTTGATCTCCTGAGCTGTTTTTCCTTCGATATCTGCAAGAGTAATGCTATCTTCATGGACAAGAGTACTGCCGGCAAAATCGATGATACTTTCCAAATTCCAATTTTCTTTCTCTAATTGTGTATGCGCATCTACTACACGACTGATTGTCCGTTTGACCATGTTCATTAGTGGCTTGGATAAGCTTTTTTCTTCCATGATTACTTCTTGTCGCTGTTTATAGATTACTTCACGTTGTTCACGCATCACATCATCGTATTGTAAGACGTTTTTACGTGTGTCATAGTTATTTCCTTCTACACGTTTTTGTGCAGATTCTACTTGTTTCGTCAGCATCTTGCTTTGGATAACAGCATCTTCCTCACCGATCTTCATCCGATCTAAGAAAGCTTTGATTCGTTCTGAACCGAATCGTTTCATCAAATCATCTTCCAATGACAAGTAGAACTGTGACATACCTGGGTCTCCTTGACGTCCTGCACGTCCTCGAAGCTGGTTATCGATACGACGAGATTCATGTCGTTCTGTCCCGATAACTGCTAGACCACCAAGTTCTCTTACCCCAAGTCCTAACTTGATATCTGTTCCCCGACCAGCCATGTTGGTAGCAATCGTCACAGCACCTTTTTGACCAGCATTCATGATGATCTCTGCTTCTTTAAAGTGATTTTTCGCATTCAGCACTTCATGAGGAATACGTTCTTGATTCAGCATATCTGATAATAACTCAGATGTTTCAACCGCAACAGTTCCGACTAACACAGGTTGACCTTTGCGGTAGCGATCTTTGATATCTTGCACGACAGCGTGGAACTTGCTTTGTAATGTTGGGTAAAGTAAATCTGGACGATCATCACGGATAACCGGACGATTTGTCGGAATCTGGTATACTTGGATGTTATAAATTTCTCTGAATTCTTCTTCTTCTGTTTTAGCTGTACCAGTCATTCCCGCAAGTTTCTTATACATACGGAAATAGTTCTGGAAAGTGATCGTCGCCATGGTTTTCGTTTCGTCTTCGATCTCTACGCCTTCTTTAGCTTCGATTGCTTGGTGAAGTCCATCTGAATAACGGCGTCCATCCATGATCCGACCAGTGAACTGGTCAACAATCAGTACTTTTCCGTCTTGGACAACATAATCGATATCTAAAAGCATGATATAGTTGGCTCTCAATGCTTGATCCAAGTGATGGGTCAATGCAGTATTTTCAATGTCGTATAAGTTATCCAAGCCGAATGTTTCTTCTGCTTTTTCGATCCCTGCTTCGGTTAAACTGATTGTTTTTGATTGTACATCGATTTTATAATCTTCTTCTTCTTTCAAACGTTTCACGAAGTTGTCTGCTCTTGTATATAAAGCTGTGGATTTTTCTGCTTGCCCTGAAATGATCAGCGGCGTTCTCGCTTCATCAATCAAGATTGAGTCAACTTCATCGACAATGGCATAATTCAGCGGACGTTGTACCATTTGATGGCGGTAAACGACCATATTGTCTCTCAAGTAGTCAAATCCTAATTCATTATTCGTACTATAAGTGATATCACAATTATAAGCCTCGCGTTTTTCATCCGAAGATTTTGAGTTGATATTCAACCCCACTGTTAATCCTAAGAAATTATAAAGTTCGCCCATTTCCGTTGAGTCACGGGTTGCTAAATATTCATTGACGGTAACTACGTGGACCCCTTCGCCAGTCAGAGCATTTAGATATACTGGCATCGTCGCAGTCAAGGTTTTACCTTCACCAGTACGCATTTCAGGGATATTTCCATCGTGAAGCACGATTCCACCCATCAATTGTACGTGGTATGGATATAACCCCAATACACGTTTTGCTGCTTCTCGGACGACTGCAAAAGCTTCCGGAAGTAATTGATCTAATGTTTCTCCTTTTTGGTATCTGCCCTTGAATTCAGCAGTTTTTGCCTGTAATTGTTCATCAGTTAATGCTGCCATTTGGTCAGCGTATGCTTCAACTTTTTTTGCAATGCTATCTAAACGTTTTAGTTCTTTCTTATCGTTTTCGATAAGTGAACGAATCAAATTGGCCATGCGTTGTGTAATCTCCTTTTCCTTCTGTTTATTATCCAGACTATGTAGACTTTACTTTTCATTTTATCATTAGTTATAGATAATTGAAATATCTTAAGCGTATTAAAGTAAGAACTTCATAATTTATTCATATTTCATCTAAAAGAGGAGGGAAACTCAAAAAAACTTGCGGCAGCTGTCAGTAGCTGCTGCAAGTTTTCGTTGTTATTTAAGTAAGGCTGATCAGTCTGTTTCAATCAGTCCGTATTTTCCATCTTTACGGCGGTAAACGATACTTGTACCATTTGTTTCTGCATCTTCAAAAATAAAGAAGTTATGTCCCAGCATGTTCATTTGTAAGACTGCTTCTTCACTATCCATTGGTTTCAATGAAAGGCGTTTCGTACGTACGATATCTAATTCAGAATCATTTTCGTTTTCGTCCTCTTCATTGAATAAAGCAGCAGCATCTGCAGTATTCATGCCCGTTTCACGGGATTTACGATTAATTTTTGTTTTGAATTTGCGGATTTGGCGTTCCAATTTGTCAACAACCAAATCGATACTTGCGTATAAATCTGGAGAAGTTTCTTCGGCACGTAATACAAGATAAGGTAATGGGATCGTTACTTCCACTTTTGCTGTTTTTTCTGTATAAACTTTTAAGTTCACATGCGCCGTTGCATCGGGTGCGTCACTGAAATAGCGTTCTAGTTTGCCTACTTTTTTCTCAACGTAGTCGCGAATCGCTTCAGTTACTTCGATATTTTCGCCGCGTACATTATATCTAAACATAAAAATTACCCCTTTCGTCTACCACAATCAAGAAGGAGAAGGACCACTCTTTCCCTCTTCTTAATTCTATTATATCGAACTCTAGGTTATTTGCAAATTAAATCGCTATCAAATTTCCACATCTAATTCATCTCGCCAAAGAAATAGTTCGGATGATTTTCGGCTGTGCGACCTGCAAACAATCTGCTGCGTGGAAAAGAGTCTGTCCTGTTGTATAGACATCATCAATAATCAATATTTTTTTATTTTGTATCTTAGAAAAGGTGACTGCAAGTTCAAAAGGTTGAGGCATCTCCAATCTTTCCTTTCGCGTGTTTTTTGCTTGAGCCAGCAGATGCTTCTCTCTTTTGAGTAGCATCTGAAAAGGAATTCTTGCTGCTTTCAACATCTCGCTTACTTGATTGAATCCTCTTTCTGTTCGCCTTTTTTCAGATAAAGGTATTGGACAATAGATGTATGTCGGGTATTCTTTTTTTATCTGCGTCCATTTATATGCAAAGGTGCCTGCTAGTCGGATATCTCCCATAAACTTGTATTGATTGAGCCAGGCCTTCATATTTTCATCGTACACAAAAAAGGCACGGTGCTGAAAATCATAGGTCGGATATTTCTTCTTCCATTCTTGACAGTCACTGCAGTAAACGGGAATAGACTTTACTTTCTTTTTCGTACTCTCTAGATTGAAATGGATTGGTTTTTGACAGCCAGAACAGCCTCTTGTTTCCAATAAATGAAATTGTGCGCGACAAACTGAACAAGTCTGAGGTAATCTGTATTTCGAAACACCAATAATCTCGCTGAATGTTAAATTTTGGACGATATCTTTACTGCAGCAACTGCACCTCACAGCATCTTCTTCCCTTCTTCATTCATTTCTTTGATTTCCTGACAAGCTTTTCGAATAGCTGCAGTTTTTTCTTCATAGAAAAAGTATACTTGACTGTTCGTATAAGGCCCTTTACGATCGGCTCTTCCTGCGATTTGTACCAAAGAAGATTTAGTAAAAACCGGATGATCCGCTCCTAAAACGATAACGGATATTCTTTCAAATGTGACTCCACGTTCAAGGATCATCGTGGTTAACAGTATGTCATATTTTGCTTCTCGCATTTTCTGGACTTTTTCCGCCCGCTGATTGTCTCTTGAAGAAACATCTGTGATCTCATATCTCGGAAGAGCCTCTTGAAGTGTGGCTTTCAAACGATGCATCATCGTGATACTTGGACAAAATAAAAGGATATGGTTTTCTTTAATTAATTGATGAATGATCCGCACCAAAGATTTTATCTTCTTCTTGTTCTTGCATTTTTGTCGCCAATTATTCATGAAAACCAAGACGGGTTCAGGAAGTAAACGCCGATGAAAGCGTAAAGCAAGTTTGTGGATGTCAAACGTCTGCTTGATTTCCTTTAGTAACTTTTTATCAGGTGTGGCACTTAAGTAGATGAATCGTCCGTCTGGTTTAATCGCTGTTTGCACAGCATGAGCTAATCCTGCATCCCCGTTATAAGGAAACGCATCGATCTCATCGATCACTATTAAATCAAAGGACCGATAAAAACGGTATAGCTGATGAATCGTACAGATAACAAAAGAAGTAAAGGTATAAGCCGTTGCTGTATTCCCATGGAGCAACGTGATTTTTTCTTCTGGAAAAACATAACGATAGCGTAAAAACAATTCATTACAAACATCGACTCGCGGTGTACAAATCGCTACTCTTCCTCCAGCTTTTAAAGTTTCCACTAAAATAGGATAAAGCATCTCTGTTTTCCCTGCACCTGTTACAGCCCAAATAAGATGATGTCTTTTTTCTGAATGGCAAAGTATTCTCTTTGAGATTTCCGTTTGTTTTTCAGTAAGCTGTCCTGTCCAAAAAAAGACGACTTCTCGAGGTTTTGCTTCAGGCTGATCAAACAAATATAAATCTTGTTGAGTGTCGCATCGCCCTAAATATAGACAATGTGTACAAAAATAACCGTAATCTGCAAGCTGTCCATCAATGACGGACGTCCTCATTCCACAGCGATGACAAAGAATCCAGTTGCCCAAACGTTCCACTGCTGCGATCTTCTCATAATTTGGTAAATTTACCTCCTCACAGTCTATTGCTTTAATATCTCTCGTCAGAAGCCTTCTACCCCAAAAATGATTCATATTATTCGCCCTAAAAAAATATACGAAAAAACAAGCGATCTATTTTTTGGATCGCTTGTTCGATAGTTATACTGTTCTATTTATTCACCTATGAGCGTGATTGCTTGATCTAACACTTTTTCGCCATTCATCATACCATAATCAGCCATATTGATGACATCTAAAGGAATGCCTTTTGGTTCCAGACGTTTTTCAAAATCAGCTTTCATAAAGCGAACTTGAGGTCCTAATAACAGTACATCTACATCTTTATTTGCAAGATTGTTATCTGCGTCAGAAGCGGACACAGCGAAAATATCCGAGTCGATTCCTTTTGCTTCAGCAGCTTTTTGCATTTTTGTTACTAGTAAACTTGTGCTCATACCAGCCGAACATACAAGCATGATTGTTTTTTTAGCCATACTTTTCTCTCCTTTTTAAAACAAACTACGCAAACGTTTTCTTCGCGTCTGTTACTCTATTATATAAAAAGAAAGAAATTTGTCAACGTTTTCTAAACGCGGTTTATTTAATCAAATAGCCAACTAGATTTCACTAATTTATTGAACACGACATATTCTTTGTCCAAATTGATGACAACTACTTCATAGCCTGCATTTATCCAGCCATAGGCACCTTTTTCAGGGTGTTTATAATCATTTGCCCACCAATCTGTACTTTCCCTTGCTGTTTTGGGAAGTCCGTTACTGGGAAACAGCAGTTCGTCAAATTGGGTAAAGGTCAACGTTACTTGAGAGCCGCCATTGTTCTTCAAATAATGCGTAATTGCATCGTACTTTTTCATTCGTTCCTGCATCCCAAGATCCACCTACCTTTGTCTTTATTATCGCATACTACAGCGATTGCGCAACCGTTACAGTGTTGAAACAACCTAGAACTTTATTTATACTGAATAAAGAAAATGAAAAAAAGAGGTGACAAGATGATCGAGCGCTATCGTACAATAAAAGAAAATGGACAAAGTGAGATTGAGATCAAAAAATCACGCTTTATCTGTTCTCTTAGACGAATAGAATCAGAGGACCAAGCAAAAAGTTTCATTCAAGAAATAAAAAAAGAACATTGGAAAGCGAACCATAACTGCAGCGCCTTCATCATTGGAGAAAAAAATGAAATCCAGCGAAGCAGCGATGATGGAGAACCAAGTGGAACGGCGGGCGTACCGATGTTGGAAGTCCTCAAAAAAAATCAACTGATCAATGTAGCTGCAGTAGTCACTCGATATTTTGGAGGAACGAAACTCGGCACAGGCGGATTAATACGAGCATACACTCATGCTGTCTCTCAAGCATTGTCTGACATTGGAATCGTAGAAGGTACCTTGCAACAGGAGATCTCTGTGATGATCACGTATCCGCAACTAGGAAAATTACAGAATTATCTTGAACTCCAACATTTTTTTATAAAAGAAATCCAATATACTGATCAAGTTAGCGTCATCTGTGCTGTAGATGAAAAAAGTGCTGACCACTTTAAAGAATCCATCATTGAGCTGCTGAACGGACAAGTCCAATTTGAAGAGGGTCCTGTTTCTTATCACGAGCAACTGGTAACTGATCATATATAAAAACAGGTGATTCTGATTCTCTTTTATTTCTAATAAGGAATCAGGGATCACCTGTTTTTTATTTTTCCAAATAAAACTCAAAACGATTTCCTACGTATTGCGTACGCACATACTCAAACGGCGTACCGTCTTCAAAATAAGAAATCTGGCGCAAACGAAGAACTGCATCTCCTCGTTTTACCTCTAAATAGTCAGCAATTTTCTCAGAAGCCAACACAGCAGTAATCGTTTGATTCGCTGGACCGATCTTTTTCCCGCCTTTTTCTTCTAGCGTGCGATACAACGATTCAGTAATCTCTGCTTTGCTGTAGCCATCGATCAGCTTTTGTGGCACACTGGCAACTTCAAAACAAATAGGGACATCATCTGCGAAACGAATACGTTCCATTCGCAAGATCGTGTCATCTTTACTCAAGTTTAGTTTTTCCATTTCACTTGAGCTTGGCGAAGTCAAGAAATAAGAGATTGTCCGACTAGATGGTACTCGATTTTGCGATTCCATAATTTCTGTAAAACTTGTTGCACCAGACATTTTTTCTTGTACTTTTTCTCGCGCAACATATGTACCCGAACCGATCTTTCTTTCTAAGATTCCTTCATCTGCCAAGTTTTGAATTGCTTGTCTCAACGTCATACGGCTGACATTGAATTTCACTGCTAATTCTCTTTCTGAAGGAAGACGGTCTCCGACTTTCCATATACCTTGTTCGATTTCATTTTTTAATTGGTCATGAATCTGTATATATACAGGTAATTGATTCGACATAACGTACACCCGTCCTTTCGTTTCTTCTATTATAACTGGTATATACCTGATTCACAACTGAAAAAGATAAAGGTTTCTATCCATCAACAGAGGATTTAGACACACATCGTTCTTCCTACTCCTATTGTCAGAAACAATTTTTTAGATATGTCCAACCTAGAAAATAACAAAAGACCCTAAAATCGATGAAAATGCCGACTTATGGATCTTTTGTTATTATTAGCGGTTTTTAGCCATCCATTTTTTTGTATGATTCGTTGGGCGTTTTGATTTTACCTGGACCGCTTTTCCGCCTTTTTTCGGAATATTCACTTCAATATTGTATTTTTCTGATTTGACCAAATCATATAACTTTTCAGCTGCTTCGTCTACTTTTTCTTTCCATTTCATGTGGATCCCTCCAATTCTTGTAGTTAACTTAACTCTATCTTAAATCAGCAGAATCTTCAAGGAACAAGGTAGCAAAGCAAAAAAAAGAGCTCTCGAACTAACGAGAGCTTACGATTGTGGTATACTGGGGTAGCTGGATTCGAACCAACGCATGAGGGAGTCAAAGTCCCTTGCCTTACCGCTTGGCTATACCCCAATGAAATGGAGGAGAGTGGATTCGAACCACTGAACCCTAAGGAACGGATTTACAGTCCGTCGCGTTTAGCCACTTCGCTACTCCTCCGAAAGGTTTGTATCAACCTGACTTAGTTATAATACCTAATTTTCCAGATTTTTGCAACCCTTTATTGAAAGTTTTTTTGATATTTTTTTATTCGTGCAGATTCCAGTGTCGAATCACTGTTTCTATCGCATTTTCAAGACTTTTTTCTTTTCCAAAATCTTCTTCACCAAAGAAAATTTCATATTCTTTTGGTCCATAGGCTAAGATCTCACCAATCATTTTTTTCCCTATAAATAACTGAGTGACTTCATAATTCTTACCTTTGATATCTTTTTTCACTTCTTCTATACGCACTTCAATATCTTTATTTTTTTTTGACATCATTTTCACCTCTCAGATATTTTATCATACTGCAGCAAATAAAACATTCCTTAGGTAAAAATCTCCTATTCATTTCATTCACTTCTTTTATGCAAGCTGCACCTTCTCTAAAGCTCTTAATTCTCTCCTTGACGTACAGCGAGATAGTTTGCTGCTGCACCTACAAGATTAGCATCGTTTCTGTATTCACATAATAAAATCTGCGGTTCGAAATCATGCAAATCGAATTGTTCTGTCAGCTTCTTCATTCGGCTTTTGATCTCATCAATGAGCCCTTCTTTTGCAGAAACCCCGCCGCCTAATACGATCACTTCTGGATCAAACGAAAATTGAATACTGAATAATCCCTTTGTAAGATACGTATAAAAACTCTCAACTTCTTCTTTTGCTATTGCATCTCCAGTTTCTGCTAATTCAAAGACATCTTTTCCGGTATAAGCATTTTTATCGAGACCTTTTCGTTCACAATAACGCCAAGCCATCTGTACCGCTGTACCAATTTTACTGAATGTCTTATCGCCATCTAAGAACATCAACCCAAACTCTCCACCGTAAAGATGTGCCCCTTTATTGATTTGTCCTTTCGTGAACAACGCCCCGCCAATCCCAGTTCCTGCTACAACAAAAGCAACATCTTGATAATCGCGGGCAGCACCTTCATAAAATTCAGCCATTCCGGCACAATTGGCGTCATTTTCAATCGTTACTGGAAGTTGAAACAGAGTTTCCAAATCTCGGAAAATATTAAATCCATGAATATAAGGAATCGCACTGATTCCCTCAATCACCTGTTTCTCATTATTCACTACTCCAGGAGAGCTGATTCCAATTCCTTCGACTTCAAAAGAAACGAGTATTTTTTTATAAACTTGAAATAATTGCGCTTTCATTTCTTCCCAAGATTCAGGCGTTGCAAATTGTCCCTTGCCTTTAATCTCTTTGCCATCCCAACAACCATATTTGACAGCCGATCCACCAAAATCAAAAACTAATATTCCCATAAAAATATTCTCCTTTTTGTTTGCTAAAGCTATTGTAATGTATCTATTTAGCATTTGAAAGCATTTTCTTGAATTGAAATTTTATTAGTTAAAGCTATTTTTAGGTAAGTGAATTGCTAAAATCACTTGATCCCTTAATTGATCTCCATTTTCAAAAATGGGCTCAGAGTAATGATGGATAAAATAGTCTTTGACTCGACCAATCTCCACATAGCCCATTTTTTGATAGAGATGTAACGCCGCACTGCTAGTACTGCCGGTTCGTATGATGATCTGAGTTTGACTGGAAGCGAGTTGTGAAAGCTTCTGAAAAGCTGTCTCAAGTAATTTTCCGCCAATCCCCTTTCCTTGATACGTTGGGGCTACTGCTACATTGACGATTTCGTATTCTTTTTCCCTTGCCACATAGATCAGTACACCTATTGTTTTTTCTTTTTCTTTCCATATCCAGCCACTCCCTCTGGAAACATATACTTGAACTTTTTCTTTATCAGGATCTGCATCTAATAACAAGGACCATGGTAAATCTTTCTTGTTTAGTTCTTCGATCATTTTTTGTCCCCCATATAAGTAGTTGCGGAGTTGTTACTTTGACAATAATTTTCCTCTTTTTCTTTATCGCTCAGTGCTACCCGTATTTTTCACAACCTTTTTTTTGACGGTGTTCAAAATCCAACACTTCGGCAATAACTCACAATTTTGCAAAATATGAGAAGCTATTTTCCAACTTGTTTCTTTATCGCTCAGTGCTACCCGTATTTTTCACAACCTTTTTATAATCTGGTTCTTTTTTATCTTTCTTATTTCGCGTTAATCGGAATGTCAATGGTACATAATCGATACCGCCTTTGACAAAAGGATGACAGCGTAAGATCCGTGCAGTCCCCATTACCGTCCCTTTTAGCGCACCATGGGTTTGAATTGCTTTTATCATATAATTGGAACAGGTTGGGTAATAACGGCAGCTAGGTGGAAATGCAGGCGAAATAAAGCGCTGATATCCTCTAACTAAATAAATCAATATCTTCTTCATCAATTAGATTCCTTCTTTTCTTTTACTAAAAAAAGGGATCGCGACTAACGTCAACGTTCCCTTCTGTTTTCTTTTATCATGTTCTGCTTCATGGCTCACTTCATATCGACTAGAACCACTGTGATTCTTATTTATCAATGAAAAAAGTCTCGAATATGAATCCACAAACTTGGCTGGAATACTTTAAATGGATTGCCGCCACCGATGACACCATATCCGATCATCGTTCCGGCCACAAAAAGAAGGATAAGCAATAAGATCACCACTAAAATCTTTATCAAAGTTAATAAGATATATCGTTGGTTACTCATTCAGCCACTTCCTTAAGCAATCGTTTGTGCTGTTTTTTCAGCAGAAGTTTGATCCATGTCTACACGTTCGACGTCTGCACCTAATTGCTGTAGTTTGATATGGAAATTATAATATCCACGGTCTAGATAATTCAAGTTACGCACACGTGTGATTCCATTTGCTTTCAAGCCAGCTAAAACTAATGCTGCTGCTGCCCGCAAGTCTGTTGCATATACTTCTGCACCTTGCAATTCATGGTTTCCATCCATGATTGCTACATTTCCGTCGATTTTGACATGAGCGTTCATACGGCGCATCTCTTCTAAATGTTGGAAACGATTTTCAAACACTGTTTCAGTCACCACACTTGTACCTTCTGCAACTAATTGGATAGCTGTCATTTGAGCTTGCATATCTGTAGGGAAACCAGGATGAGGCATCGTTTTTACATCTGTAGGTAAGATATGTTTTGGTCCGATGACACGGACTCCGCCTTCTTCTTCAATGATTTCTGCACCCATTTCGATCAATTTAGAAATCAATGGGCGGTTATGTTCAGAGATAGCATCTGCAATCAGCACATTGCCTTGTGTCATTGCAGCAGCAACCATAAAGGTACCTGCTTCGATACGATCTTGCACGATTGAGTGGTTGACTGCATGTAAATGATCCACGCCTTCAATACGCATTGTTTCAGTACCAGCTCCATAGACTTGAGCGCCCATTTTATTCAAAATGTTTGCTAAGTCAACGATTTCTGGTTCGCGAGCTACGTTTTCAATGATGGTTGTTCCTTTTGCTTTTACAGCAGCCATCATGATATTTTGAGTAGCACCTACACTAGGGAAATCTAAATAAATCGTGTTACCGATCAATTCATCCGCAATTGCTTCGATATAGCCGTTTTTTTGAATAATTTTTGCTCCTAAAGCTTGAAATCCTTTTAAATGCAAATCGATTGGTCGTTTACCAATCGCACATCCACCAGGCATAGCTACTTTTGCATGTCCATTTCTGGCAAGTAGCGGACCCATCACAACGATTGAAGCACGCATTTGACTAACATACTCATAAGGCGCTTCGATTTCTAATTGTCTTGAAGCGTCGATTGTTACTTGATTCTTTTGTTCATCAAAATCTACATCTACGTTTAAGTGACGAATCACTTGATTCATAGTGAAGACATCAGAAAGAATCGGAACGTTGTCTAATGTCGTAATACCTTCTTCTGCTAACAAACTAGCAGCTAAAATAGGCAAAACAGCATTTTTAGCTCCTTCAATTCTTACTGTTCCATTTAATTGATTGCCACCTCTTACGATGATCTCTTCCATGTTGTTCCCTCCAAAAAATTCCAATGAGCATACACTTACTCAAAATCTTTTCTATTATAACATCCTTGCTTTTAAAATAGTACCTTTTTTTAAAATTTACAGGCTAACGAAAAGATTTCGGCATAAAGCGATAACTTCTAAGAAAAAATTACTTGCAGTGTACCCTAAAAAAATTGAAAAAAGTACGATTGCCATTCTAATTTGCGTATTATGCATTGGTCTGAAAAAAGTTTCAATGCGTAACGAACGTAAAGACCAGAAGGCTAAGTAGATAAACGCCAAATGACTCACGATTCGAAGCACCGCATCAATTCCGTATACTTGCATAATGACGTCCTTTCTAACGATTGTTTTATAATAACTAATAAAATGATAATACCATAAAATGTATAAAAGGAAAAACAAGTATACTTAAAAATATAGGAATCCCCTTACATTTTTTAGGAAATAAATGCTAAAAATATGCAAAAAAAGGGACTGAGACAAAAGTCTTGTCGCAGTCCCTTATTCCAAATAAACGGTGTTCAATCATCTGACCCTCGGTATTAGCTCAAAAAACGGCAAAATATGAGGAACTATTTTCCATTTGTTTCTCTAATACTCAGGACAAAACGCTGATTTTACAACCTCTGATATACGGTGTTCAAAAGCTTGCATCTGCGGTAATAAGTCCAACCAAACGAAAAATATAAGGAGCTATTTTTGTTTAGCTGTTCTTATTACTTGATGCAAGGCAGCTTTTTCACAACCTCTGATATACGGTGTTCCAGAAGTAGCTTCTTCGAAAAATAAGCTGAGATTTCACAAAAATTTGAGAAGCAATTTTCGTAAATTCCTTCTTATGTCTTGAAGCTGACCACTTCTGTCATAACCTCTTTTTACTGTTCTTAAACACGGATAAACATCCGCATCTCATTTTATGAGTGCTTAGATACTTTGATACGATTGATTGCTCGGTGCAACGCAACAGTTGCCCGTTTCAATTCGTTCGTATCTTGTTTTGCTTTTGCTTCTTCGATTTGGCGTTCTGCGCGTTGTTTTGCACGTTCCGCACGAGATACATCGATATCACGTTCACGTTCCGCACTATCAGCAACGATTGAAACAACATTATCACGAACTTCCATGATTCCGCCATTAACAGCGATCCAATCGACGTGGGTATCTGAATCTGTTCGTTTTACACGAACTTCATCAATCGTCAATGGAACGATGATTGGTGCATGTTTAGGCAAAATCCCAAGCTCACCAGCTGTCGTACGTGCAACGACGATAGCTGCATGGTGATCATAGACCAAACCGGCAGGAGTTACCACATTTACTGTTAAATATTGATCCATGGGGCACCCCTTTCTAGTAGCCTAGTGTTTTCGCTTTTTCTACGACGTCTTCGATTCGGCCAACACTTCGGAAAGCTTCTTCAGGAAGATCATCGTATTTGCCTTCCAAGATTTCGCGGAATCCTTTCACTGTTTCTTCTACAGGGACATATGAACCTGGAAGACCAGTAAATTGTTCAGCCACGTTAAAGTTTTGTGACAAGAAGAATTGGACTCTGCGGGCACGAGAAACTAACACTTTTTCTTGATCGGATAATTCATCCATACCTAAGATAGCAATGATATCTTGTAATTCACGATATCGTTGCAATACGTGTTGAACTTCTGTTGCTACTTTATAATGTTCTTCTCCCACGATTTCAGGTGCTAAAGCACTTGAAGAAGAAGCCAATGGATCTACCGCTGGATAAATCCCTTGTTCTGTTAATTTACGTTCCAAGTTGGTTGTCGCATCCAAATGGGCGAATGCTGTTGCCGGCGCCGGGTCAGTGTAGTCATCGGCTGGCACATAGATTGCTTGGATCGATGTGATCGAACCTTTTTTCGTAGATGTGATACGTTCTTGCAATTGACCCATTTCTGTTGCCAATGTTGGTTGATAACCAACCGCAGAAGGCATCCGTCCTAACAAGGCTGATACTTCAGATCCAGCTTGAGTGAAACGGAAAATGTTGTCGATAAACAACAGTACATCTTGACCTTCTACATCACGGAAATATTCCGCAATCGTCAAACCAGTCAAAGCAACACGCATACGTGCACCTGGTGGTTCGTTCATTTGTCCGAACACCATGGCTGTTTTTTCGATAACTCCTGAATCTTTCATTTCATAATACAAGTCATTACCTTCACGAGTACGTTCACCTACACCGGTAAATACAGAAATACCACCATGTTCT
The DNA here is from genome assembly GCF_035726925.1 of Enterococcus sp. E5-37. Lineage (NCBI taxonomy): Bacteria > Bacillati > Bacillota > Bacilli > Lactobacillales > Enterococcaceae > Enterococcus > Enterococcus sp. E5-37. The sequence continues at coordinate 200,707 of NZ_JAPMLG010000001.1, read as the reverse complement.
TGGGCGATATTATGGATCAGTTCTTGGATCAGTACGGTTTTACCAACACCGGCACCACCGAATAGTCCGACTTTCCCACCTTTTAAATATGGGGCAAGCAAATCGATAACTTTGATCCCTGTTTCCAAAATTTCTGTACTTGTACTTAATTCGTCAAAGGCTGGTGCTTTTTTATGAATTTCGCTTCTTTCCGCATCTTCTGGGAAAGGTGTTTCTAAATCGATCGTATCTCCTAGTACGTTGAATACGCGACCTAATGTTTCTTTACCTACAGGAACAGAGATTGCTTTGCCTGTATCAATGACTTCCATTCCTCTTTGTAAACCATCTGTTGATTCCATCGCAATGGTCCGGATCACTCCGTCCCCTAATTCTAACGCTGCTTCAAGAACAACTTTTGATTTATTTTCGTCATTTTTATAAACAACTAATGCGTTGTTGATATCTGGTAAGGATTGGTCTAAAGAAAATTCCACGTCGACAACGGGACCGATTACTTGAACAATCTTGCCTGAACTCATCTTTTTTCCTCCAATCTCAATACTATTCTAGTGCCGAAGCTCCGGCAACAATTTCGGTAATTTCTTGGGTAATAGCCCCTTGTCTTGCACGGTTATAAGAAACCGTCAGCTCATCAATGATATTAGCAGCATTATCAGTTGCTGTTTTCATTGCTGTCATACCAGCAGCATGTTCTGCTGTTTTGGCGTCAACGATCGCACCGTAGATCAAACTTTCAGCATACTGAGGCAATAACTGAGACAAGATTTCTTCTTTTGAAGGTTCAAAAATATATTCTTGTTCGAAAGTAGTTGCTTCTTCTGGATCTAAGTCTGAGATTGGCAGCATTTTTTCTACACGAAACTGACTAGTTAGCGAATTGATATGATGGTTATAACATACGTATAATTCATCGAATACTTCGTTTTGGTACATAGTTGTTGCCATATTTACGATTTTGCGGACTTCATCAAAGCTTGGCTGATCAGATAGATTGCGCAGCTCATATGCTAGATTGATACCGCGTGCTTTAAAGAAGTCTGCACCAGTTCCGCCAATTGCGATCATCACGTAATCATCGGGTGATTGGTGGTCTTCTTCTAAAATAGACATCGTTTGTTTCAATATCGAGCTGTTATATCCACCGACTAAACCGCCATCTGCAGTGATGACGATATAACCAGTTTTCTTAACAGGACGGCTGAGCAGCATGCTGTTGTAATTGATATCCCCTCTAGGATTTTCTGAGGCAATATCATTTAACTGAGTAGCAGTCAAATGCGTAACGATTTCTCTTACTTTTGTTGCATAAACCTGAAACTTCTGTGAAGAAGCTTCAGATTTTGTCAACTTAGAAGCAGACACCATCTGCATTGCCCGCGTGATTTGGCTCGTTTTTTTCGTTGAAGCGATACGTGTCTTGATTTCATTTAATGAAGCACCCATTCATCTCACCTCACTATGCATTTTGAATGGATTTCAATTTATCTTCTGTAGAGGAATTATTTCCTTTTGTAGCTAAGAACATGTCTTTATATTCCTGAATCGCACTGTTCAACGCTTCTTCTTCTGGAAGATCTTTTGTTGTACGGATTGTTTCAAAGATATCTGAATGATTGGTATCCAGATATTCGAATAATTCATGTTCGAAGTCTAAAATACTGTCTACAGGGATACTATCTAAGAATCCATGTGTCAAAGCATACAAAATCACTACTTGTTTTTCAACAGCTAGCGGTGCATGCAATTTTTGTTTCAAGATTTCTACTGTACGGCGTCCACGATTTAGTTTTGCTTGTGTTGCTGCATCCAAGTCAGAACCGAATTGTGTAAATGCTTCTAATTCACGGTAACTTGCTAAGTCTAGACGTAAAGTCCCAGCAACTTTTTTCATTGCTTTGATTTGCGCAGAACCCCCTACACGAGATACAGATAGTCCGGCATCAACCGCTGGACGAGTCCCTGCGTAGAACAAGTCGCTTTCTAAGAAGATTTGTCCATCAGTGATCGAAATAACGTTTGTTGGGATATAAGCAGAGATATCTCCAGCTTGTGTTTCAACAAATGGTAAGGCAGTCATTGAACCGCCACCTAAATCATCACTTAATTTTGCTGCACGTTCCAATAAGCGTGAGTGTAAGTAGAAAACATCCCCTGGATAAGCTTCACGACCTGGTGGACGGCGAAGTAGCAAGGAAAGTTCACGATAAGCAACAGCTTGTTTTGAAAGATCATCAAAAATGATCAAGACATGTTTCCCGTTGTACATGAACTCTTCACCCATTGCAGTACCAGCATATGGTGCGATATAAAGCAACGGCGCTGGTTGAGACGCACCGGCATTCACAACGATTGTGTAATCCATTGCGCCATATTTTTTCAATGTTTCAACTTGTGTACGAACTGTAGAATCTTTTTGTCCGATTGCTACATAGATACAGATCATATCTTGACCTTTTTGGTTGATGATCGTATCGATCGCAATGGAAGTTTTCCCTGTTTTACGGTCACCGATAACTAATTCACGTTGGCCGCGTCCGATTGGTACAAGAGCGTCGATTGCTTTTAGACCTGTTTGCATTGGTTCGTTAACAGATTTACGTTGCATAACGCCTGGTGCCATTGCTTCTACTGGACGAGCTTTGTCAGTAACGATTTCACCTAGTCCGTCGATTGGCTGACCTAGCGGATTAACTACCCGTCCGATCAAGGCCTCTCCAACTGGAACTTCCATGATCTTTCCTGTTCGTTTTACTTTATCTCCTTCACGAATGGACTCGAAATCGCCAAGGATAATGATACCTACATCATTTGATTCTAAGTTTTGCGCCATTCCGTATGAGCCATTTGAAAATTCAAGCAACTCACCACTCATCGCGTTTTCTAAACCATGTGCACGAGCGATCCCGTCACCTACATAAGTTACGGTACCGATTTCTTCGACTGAAAGCACGTTTTGATAATTTTCAATTTGTTCTTTAATCAAGGCACTAATTTCTTCTGCTTTGATGGCCATTCGATTCACCTACCTCTTTGTACTATCTATTTAATTGATTACGCATATTTTCTAATTGCGTGCGAATGCTTCCGTCGATTACTCGATGGTTAGCTTCAACAATCGCGCCACCAATAATAGAAGAATCAACGATTTGTTTTAATTCGACTGATTGATAGTTCATTGTTTTTGCAACATTCTTTTCTAATTGTATTCGTTGTTCGTCTGAAAGTGGAACTGCTGTTGTGACACTTCCCAACAGCAAACCTTGATGTTCATCATATCGACGTTCATATTCTTCGATCATGAACAAAAGATCATCCATTCGGTTATACGCATAAACAACTTCTAAAAAGTTTTTAACGATTCCATCATAGCCACTAACAAGCTTGTCCATGATTTCTCGTTTTTCATGAGGTTCTAGACGAACATCACTTAACATATTACCTAATCCAGGTACTTGTTCATAGATTTGACGTAAGCTTACGAGATCTTGATAGATTTCTTCTGCTTGATTTGAATCGATCGCCAGTTCAAATAAAGCTTTCCCGTAACGTCTTCCTACTGTATATTTATCTAGTTTCATTTGAAGAACCTAGACCTTCGATATATTGATTGATTAATGATTCGTGCATTTCTGGAGATAATTCTTTGTTCAAGATTTTTTCCGCGATTTGAAGAGATAGTTCTGCAACATCGTCTTTTACAGAGTTCAGCGCTGAATCACGTTCTACAGTGATATCAGCTTGGGCTTTACTTTTTAGACGAGCTGCTTCTTCTTGAGCATCCTTCAAAATATTTTGGCGGCTTAATTCTCCACTTTCTTTCGCATTTTTGATGATATCAGCTGCATCAGAACGAGAGGCTAACAATTGTTGTTCGCGTTCTTGTTCCATTTTCGCTGAGTTGATGCGAGATTGTTCTGCAGAATCCAAATCATTGGCGATCTTGTCTTCACGTTTTTTCAAAATATCGCTGATTGGTCCCCAAGCAAAATGCTTCAAGAGAGCCAGTAGTATCAAAAATGAGCCGCTGACAACGATGACATTTCCTAACATCGCATTGCCAACTTCTGCAATTGCCAATTGATTCAGCATAGGCGAGCCTTCCTTTCTTTGAAGTACTTCTAGTTTTCATGTAAAAAAGCAGTAACAAACCAAATTGTTTCTGCCTTAATACTGATTCAATTAAACACCAAAAACTAGAATCAAGGCGACAACTACCCCTAAGATAGGAACAGCTTCGACTAGAGCTACCCCGATAAACATTGTTGTACGGAATTGACCAGACATTTCAGGTTGGCGAGCCATTGATTCGATTGTTTTAGAGATAACTTGACCGTTACCATAACCGGCTCCGATTGCTGCTCCCATGATTGCGATTGCTGCTGCGATATAATTCATAATTGTTTTCCTCCTAAATTAGATAAATAGTAGTTTGTTTTTAAAACGAATATTATTCTTCCACTTCAATCTTATGGCTCATATAAACCATAGATAAAGTAACGAAGACAAATGCTTGGATGCTTCCGATAAACAAGGAGAATGCGATCCAGACCATCTCTAATGGAATTGCTAACGGCAATGAGAACCAGCCTAAGCTTATTACCATTTTTGCAATCAAGGTTAGCAAAACTTCCCCCGCATAAATATTCCCATAAAGACGTAAAGCAAGTGTTAATAAGTTTGTAAATTCTTCAATCAGTTTCATCGGAAACATAAAACTATATGGTTTCAAGAACGAATTTACGAAATATCCTTTGAAGCCTAACTTTTTCACCCCAAATAAGTGAGTAAGTAAGATCATTATAAATGCCAAAGTTAAAGTAACAAACGGGTCTGCTGTCGGGCTTTTCCAAAGTGTTGTTTCGTTAGGTAAAACGATTTTTGTTACTAAACCGATGTTGTTTGCAACAAAAACAAATAAAAACAATGTAAATGCCAACAAATGGAAATTGCTCAATTCTTTTCTAGGCAGATTATCTGTTACGATTCCTCGACTAAAATCAATGACCCATTCTATCGCATTTTGTTTGCCTGTTGGTTTCAACTTAAGATTTCTTGTAAAAAAGTAAGCTAAGAAGAAAACAATCAAACAGGTCAGTAACACCATTATACAAACTGTACCATCAAACCAAATTGGTCCAATGTGGAACGTTAGCGAGCGTTCATCCAATCCATTTCACCTCTTTTCCCCGAAATTCACATAAAATCAATTCATGTGCGTATCTGGTTTTTTCCAATCGGTTTCTAACCACACGGTATCATACCACCATGAAACAGAAAATTCAAAACATTTTCATGAAAATTAGACACTTTTTTATTTCAGTCAAAAACGAAGCGAATTTTTCTTTATACACGGTGCTCCTGATCTAAGAAAAAACCTATGATAATCATGTTTTATCAGATTAAATGCTAACAAATTTTATCATTAAGTAAAAGCAAAAGCACCGAATATGCGAAAAAGGATAATGAAATTATCTAGAGAAATTTTTTAATGTTCGATCAATTTGTCGATCGATATCTTTTCGTTTCAAATCTTCCCGTTTATCATACGATTTTTTCCCTTTTGCCAGACCAATCAATACCTTGGCATAGCCGTTACGAATATAGACTTTTAAAGGAACAACAGTGATCCCAGTATTTTTCAATTCATTTTCAAGACGGATGATTTGTTTTTTGTGTAATAATAACTTTCTCGTGCGCAACGGATCATGATTAAAAATATTTCCTTGTTCATAAGGACTGATATGAACATTATGCAAGAAAGCTTCTCCGTTGCGGACGCGAATAAATCCATCTTTTAGATTGATCCGGCTGTTTCGTATCGACTTGATCTCGGTTCCTTGCAAGACCATCCCTGCTTCCATCGTGTCGATGATCGAATAATCATGGCGAGCTTTCTTGTTTTGTGCAATTAATTTTCCCTCGCCTTTTGGCATAGCTGTTTCCTCCAACTCATTTTATTTTTTCTTTTTCTTCTTTTTAACACCTTTGTAAAATGGCTTCTTCCCTTTTTTCTTACCGAACGTTTGCTTACTATCGCTATATCGTTTGTTCTTCTTGCCATTTCTTTCTGGGCGTTTTCCTGCTTGTTTTCCTTCGCGTTTTCCTGATTTTCCATTTCGTATTTTTGGCCGTTCCAACGCTGTAACCTCTTCTGCGGAAACAAGTTCAAAATCTACTGCCCGTTCATCTGGATCAGCTTTGACTACTTTTACTCGCACTTTCTGTCCGATTTTAAAAGTCAGACCAGTTCTTTCACCTACAAGAGCTAAATGATTTTCAACAAAATGGAAGTAGTCCTGTTTCAATTCATTGATATGGATCAATCCTTCTACTGTATTCGGCAGTTCGATAAACAGGCCGAATTTCACAACAGAGCTGATGATCCCATCGAATTCTTCTCCCACTTTGTCCATCATGAATTCTGCTTTCTTCATGGAATCTACTTCACGTTCTGTTTCTACTGCACGACGTTCCATCTTAGAACTATGATCTGCAATTTCAGGAAGTTCCGCAGCCCACGAACTTTGATTGCTTTCACTTTTATCTTCACTGTAAGAACGGATCAGACGATGGACGATTAGATCGGGATAGCGTCGAATAGGAGATGTAAAGTGTGTGTAGTAATCTGCCGCTAAGCCATAATGCCCAAAATTGTCTTCTGAATAGCGTGCTTGTTGCATGCTTCTTAGCAACATAGTATTGATAACTGCAGCTTCTGGTTTGTCTTCTACTCCTTCGATCACATGCTGTAAATCTTTTGGTGTGATCGTTCCTTTCGTTCCTCGGACCAGAATGCCCAAAGCTGAAGCAAAATCAAAGAAGCGCTGCATTTTTTCTTCTTTTGGCTGTTCATGGATTCGGTAAATAAACGGCAGATTTAATTTATTATAATGTTCAGCTACCGTTTCATTGGCCGCAAGCATGAAAGATTCGATCAAGCGTTCACCAATTCCTCTGCTTCTTAGCTGGATGTCATTTGGGTGTCCTTCAGCATCAACAAGGATTTTCGCTTCGCGATCCTCAAAAGAAATCGCGCCACGTTTGATTCGCATCGTTTCAAGGATTCGATGCAATTCACCCATTTCTTGGAACATAGGTACGAGCTGAGCATAGCGTTGCATCGTTTCTTCGTCTTGATCTTCTAAGATTTGATTGACAGCTGTGTAGGTCATCCGTTCTGTTGTTTGGATCACACTTGGGAAAATATCATGAGAGACTACTTGTCCATTTGGATCAATCTCCATTTCGCAACTCATGGTCAGCCTTGGAACATGGGGATTCAGTGAACAGATACCATTCGATAAACGTTGCGGGATCATCGGAATCACTCGATCAGTCAAATATACACTTGTCCCTCTTTCATATGCTTCTCTGTCCAATTGACTGCCTTGTGTCACATAGTAAGAAACATCTGCAATGTGTACTCCAAGAAAATAATTACCGTTATCTAATTTTTTAACCGTAACTGCATCATCTAGATCTTTTGCATCTTCTCCATCAATCGTAACAATGAGCTGATTTCTTAAATCTCTACGTCCAGTTATATCCTTTTCGCTGATTTGATCTGGAACTTCATCTGCTTCAGACAATACATCATCAGGAAATTTCGTAGGGATACCATTAGCCACGACAATTGAGAGGATATCCATGCCAGGGTCATTCTTATGACCAATCACTTGCTTGATTATCCCTTCTAAACTAGTCGCATACCCTTTTTCAGGGTAATGGGTCAGTTCGATCAGCACAATACTTCCGTCAACTGGACGAACTCCCTCTGCTGCTGCATATACTTTAAATTGGTTGAGCTTTCTATCTTTCGGGATAACAACGCCGTAAAGATCCGTTTCTTGTATTTCTTCTTCTGAATAAGCAACGAATTCCCCTGCTAACTGAGTAGTCGCCCGGTCTCGAATCTCGACTACTTTCCCCTCTGCTCCGCGATCCATATCTGTATTTGCTCGCTTCATGATATCGATTGCTACGGTGTCTCCATCCATTGCAAAACCAGTCGCTTCTTTTGGGATATAGATGTCATCTTCTTCGGGATCAATCGTTACAAATCCAAATCCTCGTTCATTTGCTCGAAATGTTCCTTCGATCAAGATTGGTTTTAAAGGAAGTTTCACTTTTCCTTTTTTATTGAAAACTATACTCTGTTCTCTTTCCATTTGAGCAATCGTTTGTACTAGTAATTTAAAATCATCGCTTTTTTGGAACCCTAAACCTTCAGCGATTTCTTCCATAGAAAAACTGCGTTTGCGACTGCTTTCCATGAAAAAGAGAATTTTCTCTTTTATCGTTTCTTTTGTCATATTTATTCCTCATTCCAAGGTAATTTTTCTAAAAATTCCAAGACGTCTTTTTCTAATTCGCGTCTTGCTGTACCAACTGTAATCACATGACCACTTTCAGGATACCATTGAAGTGTCACTCGCTGACGGCTCAACTTGCGTGCAGTTTCAAATACGCCATTAGGGTCGATCATTTCATCTTTCCCAGCTTGAGCTAAAAATATCGGCTGTTGGATATCTGACAACCTACTTTCTACGATTGCTGCCTGATCTTGTATATCCATTAATTGTTGTTCAGCTAACGAGCGGTAAGCAACTGCTTTTTCATTGATTTCTTTCTCTGATTTACCTGCTGTCTTCAGCACTTGACGTACGTATTTTTCAAAGTTTTCAGGCACGTTTGTTTTTACAGGAGACAAAGGCGAACAGAAAAAACCGCCGCCAATCACTGATTCTTCTTCTAGTGCTCGTACAGCAAAGATGCCGCCCATTGATAATCCTAATACGGCAATATCAGAAAACTGCTCAGACTGTAAAAAATGGATGGCTTTTTTAGTGTCTGCCCACCAGCTTTCTGCTTTTTCTTGCAAAATATCATATGGCTCCATTGTTCCGTGTCCTTTAAAAAGCGGCGCATAAACTGTATAATCTGCTTTTTCCAAAAATCGTGCGAGCATTCGAACATCGTTTGGACTTCCTGAGTAAGCGTGAAGCAGCAAAACCGCTCGCTTTCCATGTTTTGCATAAAGGGGTTTTGGTAATTGTCTCACTCGTCTCACCTCTTTCGCCTCATTTTACCATAGTTTCTTTCATAACTTCTTCTTAAGCGTTCTCTTTGCAATAAAAAAAGCCGCCCGCCGTTTTGCGAGAGGCTTATTCAACTACTTCGAAGATAAATATGCTAGGACAAATAATAAGATCATCCAGATAGCTCCCATAACTGCAGTTGATCGCTGCATGACAGCTTCAAAGCCGCGAGCTTTTTGTTTGCCGAATAGTTGATCCGCACCGCCGGTAAATGCACTCGCTGCACTATTTTGCTTGCTTGGCTGCATCATAATCGCAATGACCATAACAATCGATAAAACGATCACGATTCCCAAAATTAAATTATACATATCGCAGCCTCCTTCCCAAAAGATATCGTCTCTTTAACTTTATCATAGATAAAAGTCCGTGACAACTCTATATAAATGGAATAACAGCTGAAAGTTCAAAACTTTCAGCTGTTATTCTTATGACTGACGTAAGACGTCTTGATATTCTGGTTTCTTTTCAAACTCTTTTTTTGCATAAGGGCATAAAGGAATGATCTTTTTCCCGTCTCGTCTTGCTAATTCTACTCCAGTATACACTAGCTTTTCAGCTAACTTTTGACCACGATATGCTGGATCTACAAATGTATGGTCAATGATCATGATGTCTGGGCCCGCATCTGACCATGTCATTTCTCCGATCTCTTGTTGTTCATCATTGAATAAAGCAAGACGATTTTTTTCTTCTTTGATTTCCATATGCCGCACTCCTCAAATAACTGATATTTTTTTATTCCTACCTTATTTTAGCAGTCTCCTGATCTATAAACAATTATTTATCCTCGAATTACTTACAAAAAAGAAGAGAAAATTAATTCATCGTTATTCTTTGTTCAATAAATGAAAAAATCACTGTCCAATAGGTTTTCGGATCTTTCATCGATGCTTCCAAGTGTTCTGCTTCTGGAACAAGCAGCAGTGCTTTATCCCCTGCCGTAGCATTTTGAATCGTGTACGCTGCTTCTGTAGGGACAAAATGATCTCTTTCACCATGAATGACCAATAAAGGCAGATGGTTGCTGCCAAGCTGTCTCGTAGCTGATGCTTGCTTTAAGGAGTAACCGGCGTATTTCTGGGCATAATGATTCGCATATCTCATGACCATTTTTTTAGGAAAGACAGTGATTTTACTTAACATATATCGGAATTCTGCATAAACAGAAACATATCCGCTGTCTAAAATAAATCCTTTGACCGCTGATGGAAGTTTTTCACCACTTGCCATCATGATCGTAGAAGCTCCCATTGATCCGCCGTGTAAAATAATGGACGCATTCGGCTGTTCATCTAAGATGAGTTGGATCCAGGCAATTAAATCTAGCCGATCTAGCCATCCCATTCCGATGATTTCTCCTTCACTTTCTCCGTGCGCACGTAAATCAGGTACAAGAACGTTGAATCCTTTCTCTGCATATCTTTTACCTATATGAGACATGTCTCTTTTCCCTGTGCTTCGGTAATCATGTACGCAAATGACCCATTTATTCTGCTTATTTGGATGGATGAACATCTGACCAGCTAGTTTCAACCCGTCATAACTTTTGATTGTTTTGGGTGTTCCCTGCTCCCAAAAGCTTTCACACTCTTCTTCTAATTTTTGTCGTTTTTTTTCTACTGACGTGACTGCAGCAGGGTCCATCAAACGATGACCAGTGTCTTCATACCAGTCATATCCTCTCTGTACTCCCGCTCTTACTAATTTCTTTGCATAAAAATAAGAAAGAAAATGGTAACTGATCCCTATAATTATCAGAATAAGAATGAAATAAAAAATAACCATTGTACACCCGCCGCTTTCTGCCAAACTATAATCTAACTATTATCCAATGTACCGATCCATAGGATTCTTTATTTTCGGCACACGTAAATTCCATTTCTTTTTCATTGTATCATTTACTTAAAGTTCTCCTCAATAGATTTACTTGTAAGAGAGCATTTACATTCGCAATAAAAGCCAGTATACTAATTTCGTGCATTATAATCAAGACGCTCGTCTTGGACTGGTTCGGAAACTTCCCAGAATAAAAAACTAAGTATCTCTAAAGAAAGGAGATTGGAAATAATGCGAAAAGTAATTATTGATTGCGATCCAGGGATCGACGACACTTTAGCTTTATCATTAGCTGTCAAATCCCCTGATATCGAAGTAGTTGCTATTACCGTAGTTTGTGGGAATGTCCCTGCAGATATAGGTACGCAGAATGTGCTGAAATGCCTGGAACGCTGTGATCGTTTAGACATTCCTGTTTATCAAGGAATGGAAAAACCTTTGAAGCAACCTTTCATCAGTGCACAAGACACTCATGGTATGGATGGTTTAGGGGAAACAAATTTCCCGATGATCTTGAGAAAACAGGCAGAACCTCTCCATGCCGTTGATTTTTTGGCTGATTATTTCAAAGAAAAGACAAATACATCAGTCATTGCTTTGGGTCCTTTGACCAATATCGCTTTTGCTTTGAAAGTCAACCCAAATATTGGGAAACATATGGATCGTTTTGTCTCGATGGGTGGAACTTACAAAAGCCATGGTAACTGTTCGCCAGTTGCTGAATACAATTACTGGTGTGATCCTGAAGCAGCTTCTTATGTATTCGAGAATCTCAAACAAACGATAGAAATGGTTGGGTTAGATGTGACAAGAGAAATCGTCTTGACACCGACTATCCTCGAATACTGCTGTCAAATGAATCCTGAAGAGGGAGAGTATCTAAAAGCGATCACTCGTTTTTATTTTGACTTCCACTGGAAACAAGAAAGAATTTTAGGATGTGTCATCAATGATCCGTTAGCTGTTGCTTATTTTATCGAGGGGGCCATCTGTGAAGGTTTCAAAAGCTTCACTGCTGTGGAAACTCAAGGAATAAGTCGTGGACAAACATTGGTTGATCGTTATGAATTTTGGCAGAAACCTGCTAACAGTAAAATTATGACAAAAGTAGATACTCGTCTTTTTTTCCGAAAGTTTTTAACCGTTCTTTTAAATGCACAAGAAGAAACGATTATGAAAGATTTGGAAAGGTTAAAGATGGGCTAACAAAATGAATAAAAACAAAATGGCAACTCGCGTACTTACAGTGATGGCTTTGTGTATTGGGATCAATTATATTGGAGGAACGATTGCTTTATGGCTTCGTTTGCCAATCTATCTCGATTCTATCGGAACGATTTTTGCTGGTACATTGCTTGGGCCTGTACCTGGAATGCTGACAGGATTGTCCAGCGGTATTTTAAGTGGAGTGACTACAGATATTTTTTCTCTGTATTATTCGCCAATCCAAATTCTCACAGGCTTGCTTGCTGGATTGATTTTGCCAAGATATCTCGGCAAAGATAAAAACAGCTTGAAACTGTTATTACTCGCTTTGATTTTGTCGGTACCTGGAACGATCGTTTCTTCGATCATTACCGTTCAGTTATTTGGCGGGATCACCTCCTCAGGATCCAGTATGATCGTTCAGCTATTACATGGGTTAGGTTTAAGTCAGACAACAAGTGTGATCTTGGTACAGGCAGGTACAGACTACCTTGATCGTTTGTTGTCTATCGTCGTTGTTTCATTAGTCATCACTATGTTGCCACAACGCTTGATATATTCAAAAAGAAAAATAGGCTGAATAAACAGAGCTGGATTAGCAAAATAATGCTAATCTGGCTCTGTTTTTTCATTTATTAAAAAAATCTTACGCTAAGTAGGATAAAATAATTCCTTGATATTTTTCAATCATATCCAAATAATTATCGATTTCAACATACTCATCTACTTGATGAGGCAAAGTAACGACACCAGGCCCAAAGACGACAAAGTCGAAGGAATGGTTAGCTTTCGTAAATTCGGCTGCATCCGTTGTTGCTGCCGCTCCAACTAAAGGTAATGGCTGGCTGAATTGTTGCTGAATGCAATGAATCAAAGGAGAATCTGGATCAGCTTTGACAGGTATTTTGTTGTAATCGATCATCAATTCCAAATGATAGTCTGTCTCTTGATTCAATTCATTGACGATTGATTGCAGCAATGCAATGATTTTATCATTTGGGTATTCTGGAATCGATCGAATGTTCCCTTGGAGCTGCGCATGGCTTGGGATGCTGTTGACTTGATTCCCGCCACTGATCAATGTAACATTATGGATTGTTTTTCCTAGGACAGGATTCTCGATTGTTTCAGCGAGGTGATTCATTTCAGCATTTGCTTTCGTAATGAATTCATTTAGGTGATTGATTGCATTATAACCTTGGTCTGGCATAGAGCTATGCGCTTCTTTTCCGTGCGAGGTGACTGTATAGTTGATTGATCCCATGTGCGTATACATCAAACTGTAATTGGTTGGCTCTCCGATGATCAAGGCATCTAAGTCATCTACATAGCCTGCTTTCGTGAGCTGTTCCCCACCTAGTTCACCCACTTCTTCTCCGACAGTGGCTAATAATTTGACTGTTCCGTTAAATGGTTTTCCTGACTCTTTCAGTTCGATCATGGCAATCACCATTGCTGCCAAGCCACTCTTCATATCTGTAGCACCACGTCCGTACAAACGGTTCCCATGGATTTCTGCTGCAAAGGGTGCATAGGTCCAAGACGATTCATCACCAGCCGCCACGACATCCATATGCCCAGATAGGCCTAACACTTTTCCTGATTGGCCCTTTTGGTAACGAGCAATCAAATTATCTCTACCATCTCTGTAAGAAACAATCTCTCCTGTTATGTCATGCTTTGCCAAAAGCTTATTCAAATAGGCTGCTACTTCACCTTCGTTTCCATTCACTGATTTAATTCGGATGATCTCTTGTAAAATCGCGATTTTTTCTTCTTTTTTCATCTAATTCTCTCCCTTGCCATTTCTTTTTATTGTATTTGAGTGTGCTCGAATTTTCAAATAGGAGCAACCAAAGTAAAAATGAAGAAAGAGAGCCACTTTATGAAAAATATGCTGCTACTTCCCTCCTATTTTATTTATACGAGAGGACTTGCTCATAGATTCCTATTCTACTGTTCTATCCTTAAAAGCTCTTATATGATGCTAGTTATTGTTAGCTTTCCTTTTTCAAGGATGATCTTTTCTTGTACCATTCTTTGTAAACATCATATACAGAAGCTAGTTGCAAAAAAAACTCTCTACCTGCTGATATTTCAGCAAGTAGAGAGTTCGATTACTTAACTAAGTGATCATACTCGACTATCTTTCAATAGTCGATCATGTATCTTCATTAGAAAAGAATTATTTGTTTTTTAAGTTGTAGAAAGATTTCAAACCTTTGTATTCTGCAACTTCACCAAGTTGGTCTTCGATACGTAGTAATTGGTTGTATTTAGCAATACGGTCAGTACGTGATAGAGAACCAGTTTTGATTTGGCCAGCGTTTGTTGCAACAGCGATATCAGAGATTGTTGAATCTTCTGTTTCACCAGAACGGTGAGATACAACTGCTGTGTAGCCAGCTTCTTTAGCCATTTCGATAGCTTCGAAAGTTTCTGTTAATGTACCGATTTGGTTCACTTTGATAAGGATTGAGTTAGCAATTCCTTTTTCGATACCTTCAGATAATTTTTGAGTGTTTGTTACGAACAAGTCGTCACCAACTAATTGAACTTTGTCGCCTAATACGTCAGTTAATTTCTTGAATCCGTCCCAGTCGTTTTCGTCTAATCCGTCTTCGATTGAGATGATTGGATATTTAGAAACTAATTCTTCGTAGAATTTGATCATTTCGTCAGTTGTTTTTTCGCCTTCGCCTGAATCAGCTAGTACGTAAACACCTTTTTCTTTGTCGTAGAATTCTGAAGAAGCAGCATCCATAGCAAGAACAACGTCTTTACCAGGTACATAGCCAGCTTTTTCGATTGCTTCGATGATTACTTCAAAACCTTCTTCGTTTGAACCAAGGTTTGGAGCAAATCCACCTTCGTCACCAACAGAAGTTGCTAATCCGCGAGCTTTCAAGATTGAAGCTAATGCGTGGAATACTTCAGCACCCATACGTAGAGCTTCTTTGAATGTTGGAGCGCCAACAGGCATGATCATGAATTCTTGGAAGTCGATTGAGTTATCAGCATGTGATCCGCCGTTGATGATGTTCATCATTGGTGTTGGCAATACTTTTGTGTTGAATCCGCCTAGGTAGTGGTATAAAGGTACTTCTAGGTAGTCAGCAGCTGCACGTGCAACAGCGATAGAAACACCTAAAATAGCGTTCGCACCTAATTTACCTTTGTTAGGAGTTCCGTCTAAAGCGATCATAGCTTTGTCGATAGCCATTTGGTCACGAACATCGTAGCCAATGATTGCTTCAGCAATGATGTTGTTTACGTTGTCGACAGCTTTAGTTACACCTTTACCGCCATAACGAGCTTTGTCTCCGTCACGTAATTCAACTGCTTCGTATTCACCAGTTGAAGCACCTGAAGGAACCATTCCGCGGCCAAAAGCTCCGCTTTCTGTGTATACTTCTACTTCGATTGTTGGGTTACCACGTGAGTCTAAGATCTCGCGAGCGTAAACATCAGTAATAATTGACATGTTTTGTCTCTCCTTTGAGTTTGTTTTTTCCTAAGGGATTTCCCTCATATACGATTTTAGTTAATTTTGCTCATTAGTGCAAACATTTCTTGCATTTTTCGCAAATTTTCAACAATTATTTTACAGCGTCTAACAATGACAAGAATGAATCTGCTTGCAAGCTTGCGCCACCGACTAAAGCACCGTCAACATTTTCTTTTGCCATGTATTCAGCAATATTTTCTGGTTTTACAGAACCGCCGTATTGGATACGAACTGCTTCTGATACTTCTTTTCCATAAAGTTTTTCAACTGTTTGACGTACAACTCCACAAATTTCGTCAGCGATTTGTGCGTCAGCTGATTTACCAGTACCGATTGCCCAGATTGGTTCATAAGCAATAACCATGTTTGACACTTGTTCAGCTGAAAGATCAGCTAAACCAGCTGTAATTTGTCCTTCGATCCATTCAGCAGTTTTGCCTGCTTCATAGGTTTCTAAAGATTCGCCACAGCATAGGATTGGTGTCATACCATTTGCAAAGATAGCTTTCGCTTTTTTATTGATGTCTTCGTCTGTTTCATGGAAATATTCACGACGTTCTGAATGTCCGATGATCACATAATGAACACCTAGATCAGCAAGAGCTGCTGGTGAAGTTTCACCAGTGAACGCACCTGAGTTTTCCCAGTAGCAGTTTTGTGCTGAGATTTTTAGTTCTGTACCTTCAGCTGATGTCATTAATTCTTGTAAGAATAATGCAGGAGATCCGATGACTGAATCAACTTTGTCATTTGAAGGGATTTTGTTTTTTACTGCTTCAGCAAATTCTTTTGCTTCTGATGCAGTTTTGTTCATTTTCCAGTTACCTGCGATAATAGGTTTACGCATTGAGGAACACACTCCTTAATTTATTGAAAAATGGCTAGGGAGTCATGAAAACTCCCTTCACCTTTTGATCGATTACTCGTCAGAATTGAGCAAACTTGGTCGTTTATTTATCGTTGATTGCTGCTAGTCCTGGTAATTCTTTACCTTCAAGCAATTCCAAGCTTGCGCCGCCACCTGTTGAGATGTGTGTGAATTTGTCAGCAAATCCTAATTGTTCTGCTGCTGCGGCTGAGTCTCCGCCACCGATGATTGTTGTTGCGCCTTCTAAGTTAGCGATTGCTTCACAAACACCGATTGTACCTTTAGCAAAGTTACTCATTTCAAATACACCCATAGGTCCGTTCCAAACAACTGTTTTTGCACCTTGTAATGTATCAGCAAATAATTTTACTGATGCTGGGCCGATGTCTAAAGCCATCAAACCATCAGGAATGTCTCCTTCGATTACTTGTGTTTCAACATCATTTGAAAATTCTGGTGCACAGACATTGTCGATTGGCAAGACAAGTTTGTCGCCTGCTTTTTCGATTAATTCTTTTGCTAGTTCCACTTTATCAGCTTCTACTAGAGAGTTACCGATCTTGATTCCTTTTGCTTCGTAGAATGTGTAAGTCATTCCGCCACCGATCAAGATTTTATCTGCTTTAGGAATCAAGTTTTCGATTACGCCGATTTTATCAGAAACTTTTGCGCCACCAAGGATTGCAATCATTGGTCGTTTTGGTTCTTCTACTGCTTCACCGATGAACTTGATTTCTTTTTCCATCAAGAATCCAGCAACTGTTGGGATACCAGTTGAAGCGATACCTACGTTAGAAGCATGTGCACGGTGAGCTGTACCGAAAGCATCGTTAACAAATACATCGCCTAATGAAGCCCAGTATTTACCTAGTTCTGTATCATTTTTGCTTTCTTTTTTACCGTCAATATCTTCAAATCGTGTATTTTCGAATACGACAACGTCGCCGTCATTCATGTTGCGGATTGCTTCTTCTAATTGTTCTCCGCGAGTTTCAGGTACGAATGTTACTTCTTTACCTAATAATTCGCCTAGACGTTTTGCAACTGGAGCTAAAGATTTTCCTTCTTTATCTTCTTCTGTTTTTACACGTCCAAGGTGAGAGAAAAGGATTGCTTTTCCGCCTTGTTCTAGAACGTAGTTGATTGTTGGCAATGCTGCTTTGATACGAGTGTCGTCAGTGATCACGCCGTCTTTCAAAGGAACGTTGAAGTCAACACGGACAAGAACTTTTTTGTCTTTTAAATCGATATCTTTCACTGTTTTCTTAGCCATTTTATTTCCTCCTGAATAAACTTATTATCAAAAAAAGCGGAAGAAGCGCGATTGCTTCCCCGCTTTTAAATGTACATGTCTATAATTTACACTTGTACGTTTGTCTATCTTATAAGTTAGCGAAGTATTCTAAAGTACGTACTAATTGTGCAGTGTATGACATTTCGTTGTCGTACCAAGCAACAGTTTTAACTAATTGTTTGTCGCCAACTGTCATTACTTTAGTTTGTGTAGCATCAAATAATGAACCGTAAGTCATACCAACGATATCTGAAGAAACGATTTCGTCTGTGTTGTATCCGTAAGATTCGTTTGAAGCTTCTTTCATTGCTGCATTGATTTCGTCAACAGTTACTTCTTTTTCAAGAACTGTTACTAATTCTGTTAATGAACCTGTTGGTACAGGAACACGTTGAGCAGCTCCGTCTAATTTACCGTTCAATTCAGGAATTACTAAACCGATAGCTTTAGCAGCACCTGTTGAGTTAGGAACGATGTTTGCAGCAGCAGCGCGTGCACGGCGGAAGTCACCTTTAGGATGAGGTCCGTCTAGAGTCATTTGGTCACCTGTGTAAGCGTGGATAGTTGTCATTAATCCTTCAACAACACCAAATTTGTCGTTCAATGTTTTAGCCATAGGAGCTAAACAGTTAGTAGTACATGAAGCACCTGAGATAACTGTTTCTTTACCAGTTAATGTTTCGTGGTTTGTGTTATAAACGATTGTTGGAACATCGTTTCCGCCAGGAGCAGAGATAACAACGCGTTTAGCACCAGCTGTTAAATGTTTTTCAGCTGCTGATTTAGAAGTGAAGAAACCAGTACATTCTAGAACGATATCTACGCCTAGTTCGCCCCATGGTAATTCTTCTGGGTTGCGGTTAGCTAATACTTTAACTTCTTTTCCGTTTACGTTGAATGAACCTTCATGAACTTCAACTGTTCCGTTGAAACGTCCTTGAGTTGTGTCGTATTTTAACAAGTGTGCCAACATTTTAGCATCTGTCAAGTCGTTGATTGCTACTACTTCGATTCCATCTACATCTTGGATACGACGGAATGCTAGACGTCCAATACGTCCAAAACCATTAATACCTACTTTAACTGTCATTTAAGATTTCCTCCTTATGAAAATCAAAAAAATATTTATTTTAAAGGGTTACCCCTTTTAAAATCTCATTTGCAGCAGCTTCATCAGTGATGAGCCACGTTTGTTTTGGTGCATTTTTCATATAAGCTCGAATTGCTTTGGCTTTTGATTTTCCGCCCGCGATTGCCATGATGATCGGGACTTTTTCCAAATCTTGCAATTCTATGCCGATTCTAGGGACCTTATAAACGACTTCACCTTTTTCATTGAAAAAGTAGCCAAAAGATTCCGCAACAGCATTTGCTTGTTTCAGCATGACTAATTCTTTTTCAGTCATCTTACGACGTGCTGCCATGTGTAATGCACGCCCAATACTATGAATAACACAATTCGCTTCACTAATCAAGTTTAAGACTTCTTGGATAGATGGCTCATTGAGTAAAGAATTGTAAGTTGCCAGACTTAATTGTTCCGGAACATAAAGTGCACGGTGGTTACCGTTTGCTTTAGCAGCCATTCTTGCACTGACAGAATTTGCCTGTACAGTTATCGCTTCACCAATCCCGCCTCTTGCAGGGACAAACAGGTTATGCCGTTTCTTATTTTCCAGATTAGACAATTGTTCGGCTACCACAGCCATAGTAGTTCCTCCCATCACAGCGATGATATTCTCGCCTTCTGGAAGTAGTCGGTCTAGGGCTTCGCTCAGCGCTTCGCCGAATGCATCAGCCACTTTGGTCTGCTCTTCGCTGTTTCCTGAAACAACGATACAGCGTTGGTTACCAAAATATTCTGCCAACTGTTGTTCGGTTTGATGCGTACCTAAAAGCTGATCCATGAAGTTTTCAAGGCTTTGATAAACTTCTTCGCCCTTAGTTGTCAGCGTCATACCGCTTTTTGAGGTGTCGATCAAATTCAGATTTTTCAAAAGGTCTGTTTCTGTTCGTAATACTCGTTCTGTGATCCCCATACTTTCCGATAAACTTCGACGTCCAATCGGCTGCATCCAATAGATATTTCGTAAAATTTTATAGCGTTCTTGCAACACTTCGATAATATCTGGTGCAACAGATTCAATCATTTTTATTTCATCCAGCATAGCGATCTCCTTAGTTGGACACTTTACGTCCAATGTAGACTTAAAACGACCCATATACGATAAAAAAAGAAATTAACTATTCAAATTTCACATCAATAAAGGGAAATCTCAACCTCACGACTGTAAGTCTAACAGTTTTTTTCTCGTTTTTCAACTAAAAAGACTAGAAAAAGTGAAATACTTTTTCTAGTCTTTTGACTGATTAGTTATCATAACGTTTTCTTTTTGATGAACTCGGGATTCCTAATAAATCACGATATTTTGCTACTGTTCTTCTTGAGATTACTATCTCGTCTTTTTTCAGCAATTCAACCAATTTCTGGTCAGACAACGGCTTGTTTTTGTCTTCTTGATCGACTAATTCCTGCAGCTTTTTCTTCGCTGTATCTGCTGAAAGGTCTTCTGTCTGTTCTGTACTATTCGTAGGAATTCGTGTAGTGAAAAATTTTTTTAATTCAAATACACCGAAATCTGTTTCCAAATATTTCCCGTTGACTGCACGACTGACCGTGGATTCATGCACATCTATCTCAGTTGCAACTTCCTTTAACGTAAGAGGCTTGATTGGACGTTCCTTGTCGATAAAGAAAGCTTTTTGCCGGGAAACAATGACTTGAGCAACCCGCAAAATTGTATCCCCACGTTGGAGGATCGTTTTCTTCAACCATTCGAATTCCTGTTTCCGTTCTTTTAAATAATTTTCAGTTTCTTTATCTGCTTGTTGTGACATTTGTTTGAAGTAACTCTCTTGAAAGCGTATATTTGGCTGATTTTTTCGGTTTGAGATAACTTGTACATTTTTATCGTCGTCCACTAATACCCGGACATCAGGAATAATGTACAATTCGCTGCTACGGTCGAAAATCCGGCCAGGGCTTGGACTCAACGTTTGTAAATAGTCGAATATCTGCTGAACAGCATGTAGATCAACAGAAAAACGTTGTGCGATTTCTTTCCATTTTCGCTCCACCAGTTCCTCAAAACATTCTTCCAACACGATATAAGCTAATTCCGGCGCATAATCATCTCGTTCTGTTTGAAGCATGAGACATTCTTGCAAACTACGTGCACCTACTCCAGCTGGTTCTAATTGCTGAATCAGAGTCAACGCATCGAGCATTTGGATAGGCGTAGCTCCAATCTCTTTTCCGGCTTCTTCTAAACTAATCGTCAAAAATCCGTTCAAATCGATGTATTCTACAAGATAAAGAACGATTTTCCTCAAAAAAGTATCTCGGTAATTCAAATGGACTTGTTCGATCAATGAATCAAATAAAGACCCTTTTGTATCAGGAATCTGATTTAGGTAATTTGTCTCTTCTCCTTCATAAGAAGATGAAGAAGCTTTTATGTAATCTGGCTGCCATTCCGGCTCAACAACTTCCACCAATGGATTTTCCATTGCTTGATTCTCAACGAATGCCAACAGCTCCTCACTGTTATATTGTAAAACTTGGATGGACTGTTGCAACTGTTGCGTCATGGCTAGTTTCTGTGTCTGCTGCTGTTTTTGTGAAAAATTTTGCTCAAATTTCATTTTTTTGTCCAATCCCCTTGTAATTTTTTATCTGTTTAGTTACAATTATCCCAGTGCTTGCGTCCTTAGTGTAGTGGATATCACGTAAGATTCCGGTTCTTGAGACGGGGGTTCGATTCCCTCAGGACGCGTTCTACTGCTATTTTAGCATAATTTACGAATAGTTGCTTCTTTATTTTTAAGTGAAAACTGTCCGCCAAAGAAAATTGGTGGACAGTTTTTTGTTGTATCTGTATAGATATTGTTAAGCCTTTGCAAGTAAGGTAGTTATGTGTTCAACTACTTATTAAAATGTGTTATTTATTAAAGATACTTGTCTCACTTACTGAACTGGCCGATGATCGTTTCTGCCATAGTAGTTCTCGACAGCCGTTGGATGTCCTAATAAATCCCCCACTGTCGTGATGCGATAGCCTTGCTCTTTCAGATAATCGATCACTTGAGGAACGGCACGAATCGTTTCAGGATAGATATCATGGAATAAAATAATTGCCCCATCGTATACTGTTGCTTGGATCTTCTGCAAAATCAAGTCAGGATTTCTTGTCTTCCAATCTTCTGAATCAACAGACCATTCGATGATCGGTCGCTGGATGATCGTTGCTCCTACATTCGTGACAGAACCATAGGGCGGACGAACAAAAGTGGGGGTTTTGCCAGTGACTTTTTTGATCTCAGTGTCTGCTTTCGTCACTTCCTCCGTCATCGACTGGGCAGAAAGAGTGGCCAGATTCTGATGATCGTATGTGTGATTGCCAATCTCGTGCCCTGCTTCAGCTGTCTGCTTCACGATTTCAGGATGTTGCGCCGTATTTTCTCCTAAGACGAAAAAAGTGGCATGCACGTTTTTTTCTTTTAAGATTCGCAGAAGCTGCGGCGTTGTGGTCGCTCCTGGTCCATCATCAAAGCTGATGGCAATACTTTTGACAGCCGTATCTCGGCTCGTTTTTGTACTGTCTTGTGTTGATTGTGATGACTGACTTTGTACCTTTTTCGCTGATTCTTGAATGGCTTCTTTGACGTTAGCTGTTTCAGTTGATTGGCTTTTAATGGTTGATTGTTCTGATTGTTTGAAAGATTGTGACGAATGCTCCGAAGAGTGTGTTTGTCCTTTTACTTCGGTGATCAAGGAGGCCACCGAAGTAATTTCGAAAAACAAAAGCACGGATAAAGCAATAATACTGATAACTAAATAATTTCTTTTCACTATATCTCTTCTTTCTCTTTTTCTCTTCTTATTATTTACTTGTACTTACTTGAAAATTGAAACTGCTAGTCGCAACTACTTCTCGTCTAATGATCCAAATAATCTTCCGATGCCAAAATCGTTTTTGTCACGGACTTAGGAATGACAAATTCTGGTGTACCCATATAACCAGGAGCAATTTCGTATTGAGAAAAAGTCAAAACTAATTGATGCTCTTTGTTCAAATAAAAACTTCGTGTAGGCGTAACAAGTGTTGGTTTTTCTATCGTCCCTTCTTGAATATCTTGCTCAGTCCAATAGTACTTAGATGGATCTTCCTTGACTTGTTCGGCCATCTGCCGTTTGACTTCTTTTGTCAAAACAGATAGATAGGTGTCATCTTTGAATAAAAGTGGAAGTGAGAGCTGGACACTGTTTTTCTTGTCGATTGTGTCGTATCTTTTTTCAACATGGCTATCTGCTGCTGTTTGGGTGATCTGCCTTTCAATCACGAGAAACCGGTTATCGTCTACGATTTTCTGATAATCTCCCAAAACTTGGTAATGATCCGTTTCAAAATTTCCATATTCTTTTTCAGCTTTTTCAAAATCTGCTTGTCCTTCGCGAAAGTATTTTTGATTTAATCCATGAATTGTTTTATTTTCTTTCTCATTTTGTGTATTGATCTTCAGTACCTGAATATCGATTTTTTCAGATCGATCAGTAAAGCGTTCGCCTAAGATCAATTCAATGACTGATCCTAAGATGGGTAAATCTTCTGCAAAGCTTCGAACTTGACTATTAAAAAGAAGGCTACTTGTTGTAATCACTACGATAGCCAAAGATACTCCGAACCCTTGGAGACGTCTCTTTCTCCGCCTTGCTTTTATAAATGATTGCTCTTCGATAATAAAACGCTGGCGGATCTCCTCTTTAAGCCCTTTGGGAATTGCTTGTTCTTTATAAGTTTTCTTTAGTTTTTTTAAATTTTCTTTTTGGGAATACATGGCACTCTTCTCTCCTTCATTCTAGGATTTGACGTAAAGCATTCAATGAGCGGTACATTTTCGTTTTAACTGTGTTTTCATTCATATCCAAGATAGTTGCAATTTCTTTCAAACGAAATCCTTCAAAAAAGTAGAGGATCAGAATCTCTTTTTCCGGACTGTCTATTTTATCTAAAATCATATGGAGCTCTGCAACGGAAGTTTCTAAAGGTAACTGTTGGGGGATATCTTGAATTTCAAATAAGTCCACAGGCGTCCTTTTTTGTCTGCGCCAACTATCTAATGCCGTGCGGATCAATATCCGATAAAACCATGCACTAAAATGCTCGATCTCTTTTTCTTTTTCAAAATAGTTCAGGGCTTTATGAAAACTATCTTGCATCACATCTAAGGCCTCTTCTTTATCATGTACGTAATTCATCGTGATACGGAACATTTTTTGATAATCAGTTTCGATGAGTCCATTCAGCAGGTGACGGTATTTTTCGATCTGCCGTTTTTTCTTATATCCAGTAAAAATCATTCTCCACTCCTTTCTGCCTCACTTAATATGACGTACAAGGTGCGCTAAAAGTTTCAATTTTTTTATTTTTTATGTATTTACTTGGGATTTTTATATACAAAAAAGAAGGTGTGACAAAAATCGTGTCACACCTCCTTATTCTGATAGGCTGATCGTCTCTGTCACAACCTCTCGTAAGAAAATAATGTTTATTCTTTTTCAGAGTCAGAAAATTCTTCCTCTTCATAATCTTCATCATCATCGTCTTCGTCTATGATACTTAAATCTTCTTCGATATTTCCTGGCAAGTCTTCTTCATCATCTGTCGGGTCATCTGCTCCGATTTCTTGCAAGTCAGAATTATAAGCAGCGATTTCTTCATCTTCATCATCATCGTCATCAAACAGATCATCGTCATCTTCTTCTGTCAGATCTGTATCTTCTGGGTCATCGTCATTGTAATCGATCGCGTCTTCATCATCATTGATAAAGGCGTTGACTTTCTTGCGTTTACGGCGACGTGGAGTATCTTCATCCTCTTCGTCCATTCCATGGTTTACTTCTTCATCGATCGAATCGATAGCATACCATGAACGCAAGCCCCAACGATTATCCCCTAATGAGATAAAGCTGCCGTCAATATTCAAGTCAGTATAAAATTGTGCGAGTGAATCACGAATTTCACTGTCTGATTTCCCAAGATAGTTTTGGATCTGGTTAGCTAAATCAGAAAAATCCATGACATCGCCACGTTGTTCTAAGATCGCGTGTGCTACTTCGATCATTGATAATTCGCTTTTGTTTGCACCTTCAAATACACTAATTTCCAATCAGGACACGTCCTTTCACAGTCTACTCCTTATCATACAAAATCAGACACAAAAAATCAAACTTTTCTTTTATATTTACGCTGTAAAATCCAAGGTCAAATAATATTCGCCGATTTTTTCCGGTCCCATGAACAGATCATAATCGATTCGAACCTTCCCTGCTGTGGGACGGTCTTTCAAACTAACATGCAGTTCTTTCGTAAAAGTAGCAATCTGGATCATACCGTATGGTGTTCGATAGGATGTTTCTAACCGTTCTTTATAGCCAAATTTCAAACGCATCCGCATTTCTCCTGCACGGATCAGCTGTACATGACCATCTGGAACTAATTTGATCGTTACAGGAATCTCATCGCCCGTCTCCTCCTGAATCTCTTTATAACGTATGTACAGCGTATCGCCAATTGTCACCATTTGCCCTTTCAAATCAAAATAAAAATCTTGCACTTCCCCTTGCTGTTTTACTTTTGTACGCAATTTGATTGAAATCGGTGTTCCTTGTGATAATTCCATTATTCATTCTCCTTTACTTCTCATAGCTACATTGTTCCTAGTTTCTTTTGTTTTGTCAACCAACTTGTCCATTTTTACAGAAAACCTTTTTTCCAAAACAACTCTTTGATTTTAGAGTATAATATTGTAGAAAATATGAATTTATACAAAGGAGCCGGTTGAATGAACCCTGCGATTCGACTAGATCAGCACATTTATCAAAAAAACGACTTTTCCCCTTTTGCATTAACAGATATATTAACGGAATATTCTAAAGAACACCAGCAAATCTTTTTACATTTCTGGCAATATGACTGCACAGTCATCTTAGGTATGAAGGATGTTCGAACTCCTTTTCTAAGTGACGGGATCCAAACACTGAAAGATGCAGGTTACGCTCCAGTGATCAGAAATTCAGGTGGATTAGGGATCGTATCAGATGAAGGAATTTTGAATATTTCTTTGATTTTCCCCCAAAGTGACACAAAAAAAATAACCATAGATGACGCTTACGAGCAAATGCTCCTATTGACTAAATACGCTTTTCCAAAGGCACCGATCCAAGCATTCGAAATCACCCATTCTTATTGTCCTGGAACTTATGATTTAAGCATCCATGGCAAAAAATTTGCCGGTATCGCTCAGCGTCGGATCAAAAATGGGATTTCTGTTATGATGTACTTAAGTGTCAACGGTAATCAGGAAAAACGTGGGCAAGTCATGAAGCGATTTTATCAATCTGCTTTAAAAGAAGACTTTGGTACAAATGGCTATCCTGCAGTGGATCCTGCTACAATGGCAACACTTGAAGAACTGCTTGACCAACCCCTTTTTGTAAAAGAAGTCAAAGAAGCATTTGCAAAAGCTTTTGAAAAGCTGTATTCTGCAAGTGATTTACAGGATTCTACCGACTGGCTAAAAAAAGAAATCCAGCTGGAGCAATGGAACAACCAAATCCAGAGAATGGAACAACGTAATAACATAAAGGAGCTACATTATGACAACCCCTTATAAATATCAAATGCTGCCTATGGAAAAAGTTTTTCGTGATCCAGTCCATAACTATATCCATGTCCAGCATCAAGTAATCTTAGATTTGATCAATTCGAAAGAAGTCCAACGTCTACGACGCATTAAACAATTAGGCACTTCTTCTTTCACTTTTCACGGAGCAGAACATAGCCGTTTTACTCATTCATTAGGCGTTTATGAGATTTCAAGACGAATCTGCGATATCTTTTCTCGAAATTTTTCAAAAGAAAAAATAGGCAACGGAGGCTGGGATGATCAGGAACGGCTGGTGACTTTATGTGCGGCACTGTTGCATGATGTCGGTCATGGTCCTTACTCTCATACATTTGAACATATCTTCCATACGAATCATGAAGCCATCACTGTAGAGATCATCACTTCTCCAGAAACAGAAGTGTATCAGATTCTTAACCGAGTAGAAGAAGGTTTTCCTGAAAAGGTAGCTAGTGTAATCCAAAAAACTTACCCCAACCCACAAGTTGTCCAAATGATTTCTAGTCAGATCGATGCGGATCGAATGGACTATTTGCTTCGGGATGCTTATTTCACTGGAACAGAATATGGAACATTTGATCTTACCCGAATATTACGTGTGATTCGTCCTTATGAAGGCGGGATCGCTTTTTCCATGAGTGGCATGCATGCAGTGGAAGATTATATCGTTAGCCGATATCAAATGTATGTGCAAGTGTACTTCCATCCTGTTTCCCGCGGTATGGAAGTGATTTTGGAGCATCTGCTTCATCGCGCACACGAGTTGTATCAAGAAGATGCCAGCAGTTTTGAACTCCATTCTCAATTACTTCTGCCATTTCTTGACGGAAGCTTTACTTTAGAAGAATACCTCAAACTTGATGATGGGGTCTTGGGCACTTACTTTACTCAATGGTCTGAATCTGCTGATCCTATTTTAAATGATTTAGCTAAACGTTTTTTGAATCGTAAACCACTGAAATCTGCTACTTTTTCTGGCAACCGGGATTCAAAATTAGTCCAAGAACTCACTTTGTTAGTAGAAAAGGTCGGATATAATCCTGTTTATTACACTGCTGTGAATTCTAGCTACGATCTACCTTATGATTTTTATCGCCCAGAACAAGGCAGACATCGCACACAAATCGAGATTTTGCGAAATGACGGAACTTTGATAGAATTATCACAGGTTAGTCAGCTTGTTGCTGCATTAGCGGGACAAGAACAAGGAGATGAGCGATTTTTCTTTCCAAAAGAAATGGTTGATCCGTCCTTGCGTGATCATTATGATTTATTTGACGAAACTTATCAAGAATTTGCCAGCCATATCCGTAATGGCGCATTGATTGAAATAAATTAAAATATATTGGAGGAAATTATGTCTATCAAACTAGTCGCTATCGACATCGATGGTACTTTATTAAATGAGAAAAGAGAAGTAACAAAAGAAGTAAAAGAAGCGATTGCCGCTGCTGTTGCAAAAGGTGTTTCGATCGTTTTATGCACTGGCCGTCCCTTACCAGGTGTCCAGGAACAGTTAAACGAGTTGAACCTTTTTCAAGATAATGATTACGTTATTACTTATAACGGGGCACTCGTACAACAAACGAAATCAGGTAAAATCATCGCCCGTCACGGACTGACTCATGAAGATTTCCTAGAGATCGAAGTGATGGCACGCCGTGTCGGCAGTCATCTCCATTCGATCGATGACAAAGCGATCTACACGCCTAATCGAGATATCAGCGCTTATACGATCCACGAAGCAAGTTTAGTCAAGATGCCGCTAAAATATCGAACACCTGAAGAAATGACACCAGACATGAACATCGTCAAAATGATGATGATCGACGAACCAAAAATTTTAGATGCAGCAATTGCGCGTTTACCGCAAACTTTCCGTGATAAATACACAACGGTCAAAAGTGCGCCCTATTACTTCGAAGTACTAAATAAAGAAGCAAGTAAAGGTGCGGCAGTTGCGAATCTCGCCCAGCACCTTGGTATTGATCAAGATGAAATCATGGCTATCGGAGATAACGAGAACGACTTATCCATGATTGAATATGCTGGTCTAGGAGTAGCAATGGGAAATGCCGTTTCTCTTGTCAAAGAAGCAGCAAATGTCATCACTTCATCAAACGACGAGCACGGTGTAGCTGAAGCAATCAAAAAATATGTACTGTAATAAATAAAAAAACTGAGAGAAAGCTGATCTACTCGCTTTCTTTCAGTTTTTATTTTTTTCGATCCATCTCTCGACTGCCCATCGGTGGCTACCACGTTTCAATTTCACAAGCGCTTCTTGAGGGCTCACCCACCAAATTTTATTGGTCTTTTCAGTTGGTTCTCCTATACGCTTCCAAGAATCAGCAACAAAGAAATATCCTGGATTATAATAATAAGTTGCACGATAATTCGAGTAAAAATACTCATCAGCTTCTCCCAGATAAGAAGAAATTTCTGCCACAATTCCCATTTCTTCTATCAGCTCACGGACAATCGCTTCTTCTTTCGTCTCTTCTCCTTCAATTTCCCCGCCAGGAAGAAAAAAAGCACCATTTGGAGCCTCGATTACTGCAATCTGCTGATCTCTTTCTATGACAATATATGCTGCATAACGGGTTTGATAATCAGCAAATTGCTTTTTTTCACCAAAAATTTGTTTATCCATGAATAGTTTCCACCTTAACAGTTTTATTTTCTATCCATTTTACATGAGAAATTTCTCATGAACAAGCACAAATCAACTATTTCCTTACTTCTTTTTGTTATGATTGAGTAAAAGGAAAAGGAGAGATGAATCTATGAAAATGGCTCACACATGTGTTCGAGTGAAAGATCTTGAAGCATCAATCGAGTTTTATCAAAAGGCATTTGGTTTTGAAGAAAGCCGCCGCCGTGATTTTCCAGAAAACAAATTTACACTTGTTTATTTGACACTTCCTGGGGATGACTATGAATTAGAGTTGACTTACAACTATGATCATGGTGCGTATGATCTAGGAGACGGCTATGGTCATATCGCTATTGTAGCTGATGATCTAGAAAAATTACACGAGCAACATAAAGCTGCTGGTCTTGAGATTACTGACTTAAAAGGATTACCTGGCACTGCGCCTTCTTACTACTTTGTCATTGACCCTGATGGTTATAAAATCGAAGTCATCCGAGGATAGTTAGTATGGGGCATTTTACTCTTGATTGAATAAAAAACAAACACCAATAATTAAAATGAGACGCAAACTTTTCATTAAATTGAAAAAGTTTGCGTCTTTTTTTAACAACCATTGTAGCTATAAGGCTGCCACTCTCCACCAATTTATTTTTAATTCATTTGAAAGAAATCAAATAAACGAGGTACCTTTAGAAAACAAAACTGCTTTTCCTCCTATTATCACACGATCTTCTTTTAATTCACATTCTAGATCCCCGCCCCTTGATGACATTTGATAAGCTGACAATTTTGTTTTATTCATTCTTTCTGCCCAATAAGGAATAAGATTAGAATGTGCTGATCCACATACTGGATCTTCATTGATTGTTAATTTTGGAAAGAAGGTTCTAGAAACAAAGTCTTTTTGCACACTTTCTGCTGTCACGATGACTCCTATTCCTAATTCAAAATTTTTGATAGCTGTAAAATCTGGCTGCAATTTAGCCACCGTTTTTTCATCTTCTAATACGAAAAATAAATCACGCGCTAAGTAGGCTTCTTTAATCTTAGCCCCAATCGCTTCTTCATATTCAGACAATATCGGCACTTTTTTCGGCATAATACTAGGAAAATCCATGTAATAATAATCTTTAATTCTTGTCACAAATAGATTACCGCTTTGAGTAGAAAATTTAATCGTTTCATCAGGTATTTTGTAATAGTTAAATAAAACAAATGCTGTTGCTAATGTCGCGTGACCACAAAGATCGATTTCTCGATCTGGCGTAAACCATCTAAGCTCAAATTCTTGGTTTTTCTTCACTGTAAATGCTGTTTCAGATAAATTGTTTTCAATGGCAATTTTTTGCATCGTACCTTCTGGCAGCCATTCTTCTAGCACATAAACCGCTGCTGGATTTCCTTTGAACACCTCATCTGCAAATGCATCAACTACGTAATAATCTAAGTTCATTTTAAAGCCCCTTTCTCTAATTTGTTATAAATATATTCTGCACAACAAAGATCTTCAATAGCTAGACCAACTGCGTCGAAAATCGTCGGCCTCGATTCTCCTTTATAAAATGTTTTTTTCTCAGAAACTAATTCGCCTAATGTACCAACAATACAAGATTCCTCTAAATCTCCTTCTGCCATGGCTATAAGCAGGTCCCCGCTTTCTGTTAAGGCAGCTGAGTAATCATCTACATAGATTTGAGAAGTTTCCATCAACGATGTACTTATCTCTCTTGTATCAGGAGTAAATGTGCCCACAGCATTGATATGTGCGTCTTCCCTTACCCACTCTTTTTGAAGAAATGCCTCTTTACTAGAGGTCAACGTACAAATGATTTCCGCTGGACGTACTGCATCTTCTACTGATATTGCATTTATAAACGTTATTTTAGGATACTGTTTTTTAGCTTTAGCGATAAAAGTATTTCGTCTTTCTTCTAAAATATCGTAAACAAACACTGTAGTGATGGGACGAATGGTAGAAATCGCAGTCAAATGCGACAATGCTTGTTGACCAGCTCCAATTAAAGCAAGTGTTTCTGCATGCGGATTTGCTAAGTAATCTGTTGCCAGCGCAGATACAGCAGCTGTTCGAATCCAGGTGACTGCATTTGCGTTTATCAATGCTTTGGGTAGTCCGTTTTGAGCATCAAACAAGAAAATCTCTCCTAAATGAGAAGGTAAATGATACTGATGATTATCCGGAAAAGCGGTAATGACTTTTGTTCCAAAATATCTGTTCTCCCCCAAATAAGCAGGCATCATCGCAAACATATTTTTGTCTTTTCCGTCAGGTAAAATTTCCACCAATCGAGGATTTTGGCTGATTTTACCACTTTCATAATCAAAAAAACATTTTTTCATTACTTGAATCGCTTCTTCAAAACTAAAAGAAGCTACTACTTCCTCAAAATTAATAATTTTCATAGACAATTCCCTCCTCACAAAAGATTAACTTCTAAAATCAATACAATCAATGGTAAAATTGTATGGTATACAATTTTAAGGAGTGGAGAAAATGCCTATTAATTCTTATGACAATTACCCGTTAACTTGGCGACCAGACAAACAAAAATTGAAGCGTCCTTATTATCGATCGTTGATTCAACAATTAGAACAAGATATTTTAAAGAATAAATTACAGAAAAACACTCAGTTACCCTCCCAAAGAGAGCTAGCTGATTATTTAGATTTAAATTTTACTACCGTTGGCAAGGCTTATAAATATGGAATTGAGAAAGGTTTGCTGTATACGAATATTGGAAGTGGCACATTTATTTCTCCCAATGTCTTTGAGTCCATCACCATCTCTACCAATGAAGTAACCGAACATATCATTGATTTTGGTCTGGTTAGTTCTTTTGAAGAATGTAATAAATTCGTTGTCCCGTTTATTCAATCAACTAGTAATAACCCAAATCTTGTTGGTTTGCTTAATTACCAAGATCCCAAAGGCACAAATTTTCAATTGACTACTGCAGCAAATTGGTTAGAAACTCAAGGAGTCATTCCGTCCTTAGAATCTCTATCTATTGTTTCCGGTGTTCAAAATGGATTGGCTATCACACTTTCTGCACTTTTCTCTCCAGGTGATAGAATAGCAACAGACCGATATACATACGCTAATTTCATTGAATTGGCTCAGTTATATCATTTAGAGATCGTTCCAATTGATTTTGACGAGCAAGGAATGCGACCTGATATATTGATTCAGGAATGTAGAAAAAAGAAGATTCATGGTGTCTTCCTTATGCCTTCTTGTAATAATCCTATAGGGTTTCAAATCTCTCACAAAAGACGAGAGCAATTAGCCGAAGTGATTGAAAAAGAAGGTCTATGGGTTATTGAAGATGATATCCATTCATTTTTAACAACTCACTATCAACATACGATCATTCCTCCTTTCCAAAAATTATTACCTAACCAAACAATCTACTTAGCTGGAATGACAAAATTTATTTGTTCTGGATTGCGAGTTGCTTATCTTGTAGTTCCAGTACATGTCCAAAGCAAGATAGAACAAGCAATTTTTAATATAAATGTGAAAACTTCTGGATTAGATGTGGAAGTCATCACTCAAATCCTCCATTCAAATGAAGCAAATAGGATCTTAGAAACTAAATTAAGTCTTACGAAAAGAGCCAATCAGCTTTTTGATTCTCTTTTCAAAGTAGAAAAACCAACGAATCGTGTCCCTTACTATCGAATTCTTCCAGTTGATCCTGAGATTGACCCTAAGATAATTGAGAATGACTTTCTTGCTAACGGTATCCGACTTTATCATTCCAGACGCTTTACTACACGTGCGCAACCAGATGCATTCGTTCGAATTTCCCTATCCTCTAATAACCTTGAAATTTTAGCTTCTGGACTAAGTATCGTAAAAGAAAAAATAAAAAAATATGAATTATAACCTATTGATAAATAAAGGAATCAAATCTTATT
Source organism: Enterococcus sp. E5-37 (assembly GCF_035726925.1). Lineage (NCBI taxonomy): Bacteria > Bacillati > Bacillota > Bacilli > Lactobacillales > Enterococcaceae > Enterococcus > Enterococcus sp. E5-37. Next base: position 167,548 of record NZ_JAPMLG010000001.1, on the reverse strand, counting down.
GATTCCTTTCAATAAAAAAGAGGCACTACCCGAGGTTCAACAACGGGTAGTGCCTCAAAAAATAAACGAACATTTTGCACTTAAAGTATCCAAGAAGCAAGAAAAATTATTTTATTTTCTTATTTTAATAAATCACTAGGTTTCTGTCAGAAGATGAAATTATCCAATCATGACACTTTCTTCTGGATATTTGTATTTTGATTGTGTTCTTTGTGCTTTTGTCATCAGAGAGAAGACCACAGTCAATACACCAACTCGTCCAATGTACATAAGCGCTATAATGATCAATTTCCCTATTGCAGTCAAGTCTGGCGTCAATCCCATCGTAAGACCTACTGTACCAAATGCAGAGAAGACCTCAAAAGCAATATATTCGATGCCAGAAGTTTTAGGTATCGTTTCAGTCACCGATAAAATCATGATGGCGACTACACACAACGTCAACGTAACAAAAAATAAAGTAAGTGCCCGCAACACTGCGCCTTGTCGGATGGTACGGCCAAATGCTTCCGCTCTCGTACGTCCTTTCAACATCGAACGCATCTGGATCAGCAACACACCTAACGTAGTTGTTTTCAATCCGCCGGCCGTCGACCCAGATGTTCCGCCGATGTACATCAAAAACATCGTTAAAATCAGACCTGCATGGCTCATATGGAGGTAATCAACTGAATAATATCCAGCCGTTCTAGGTGTCACACTCATAAAAAAGGTGTTTGCCAATCGTTGAAACATATTCCCTTCCACTAGCGTTGCCCCATTGCGCTCTGTGAAAAAGAACACAACGAATCCGCCTAATAAAAGGGTACCTGTAACGGTTAATGCGATTTTTGAATGAATCGTCATCTTCTTTTTCTGATGATATTCCAGTAAATCACGCCATACGATGAAGCCTAACCCACCAGAAATGATCAAAGCAGATACCACCATGATCAAATAAACATTTTGCTGGTGATTGGCTAAACTGTCTCCTAACAAATCAAACCCTGCATTACAAAAACTAGAGATTGCATGGAATAAACTGTACCAGATACCTTTCAACCAGCCAAATTCAGGCACAAATACAAAAGATAAAGCAACCGTACCAATCAATTGGATCACAAAGGCCAATTTCAGGATGTAAAGCATGAGCTTCATCACACCTGATACTTCTTCTAGATTCAGCGCTTCTTTTAATATAATACGTGTGCTGAGACTGACTTTCTTCTTTATCAATGCAAAGCATAGAATCGGAACCATCATAAAACCAAGACCGCCGATCTCAATCAAAAGCATGATCAAAAATTGACCAGCACTGTTCCAATGCTCTGCTGTATTCAATGTTGTCAATCCCGTTACACAGACAGCAGAAGTTGCAGTGAAAAGTGCATCGATAAAATTTGTCCCATGCCCACTATTACTAAAAAATGGTAGGGTAAGTAGGCCGCCGCCAACTAAAATCAGGAGAAAAAATCCTAATGCGAGAAGCTGAACAGCCGGCAAGCGTTTCTTTATTTGTTTGCTTTGTTTAATCATCGTTTTCCTCTTTTAAAAAAGGATACCACTTAGTCAGTGGTACCCATATTTTTTACTTTGATCAACCTTGTTACTTCTGCGCGCTCGTTTTCTTCCAGCTTCATACGAATATAATAGATCGTTTCTTCTAATTGAGGGATCGTCATATATTCTAATGCATTGACTCGCCGACGTGTCTTTTCGATTTCACTCGCCATCAGTTGACAAGTTTTTTCGATTTCTGTCAGTTCCAAAAGTTTTGGAAGCAGGGTAGTAAACCGATCGATTGACCGATCCAGTTCGGCACTGGAATTCAAATACCCGTATTCCAAAGGTGTGTCTGTCAGCTGTTCATCATATTCAAAATTCATCACAGGTACTTTTACACTCATGATATTTTTGTCTACGATAGACAAATCAACGTTTTCCGCCGGCAAAACAAATAATTCTTCGATGAAAGGTTCCGTGATCGAAGCATTTGCCAATACAAAATCAGACATTGCTTCTGTCATAGACTCTTCCATTTCTTGACGCAGCTGGTTGTTCTTTCGAATTAACAGGATGAATTGACGCATCAGTTCATCTTGCTTATCTTTTAATAATTTATGCCCTCTTGTGGCAGTTGTCAACTGTTTTTTCAATCGAGTCAATTCCATGCGGGTCGGATTCACATTCAATCGTGCCATCAGAACTCACTTCCCTTCTGGCAGATATTTGTCCAGCATGTCGTCTTTGATTCGTTTTAATTCGGTTCTTGGCAACATCGATAGCAGTTCCCACCCTAGATCAAGTGTTTCAGTAATCGAACGGTTCGTGTAGAATCCTTGATTGACATATTCTTTTTCAAACCGCTCAGCAAACTTCGCATAGATCTTGTCTACATCAGATAAAGCAGATTCACCTAAAACTACGGCTAATTCTTTTGCCTGTTTTCCTTGTGCATAGGCTGCAAAAAGCTGATTCATCGTAGCTGCATGGTCTTCTCTTGTCTTTCCGGGTCCAGTTCCCTTATCTTTTAACCGCGAAAGAGACGGGAGTACATCAATTGGTGGCTGAATCCCACTCTTGTAAAGCTCTCTAGTCAAGATGATCTGTCCTTCTGTAATATAACCAGTCAAGTCAGGGATTGGATGAGTTTTATCGTCTTCTGGCATTGTTAGAATCGGAATTTGAGTAACCGATCCTTTTAGTCCGCGGATTCTTCCTGCTCGTTCGAATAAAGTAGCTAAGTTCGTGTAAAGATACCCAGGATATCCTCTTCTTCCTGGAACTTCTCGCCGTGCTGCAGAAATCTCTCGCAATGCCTCTGCATAGTTGGTCATGTCTGTCATGATAACCAAAACATGCATTCCCTTTTCATAAGCAAGATATTCTGCAGCAGTCAAAGCCATACGAGGAGTAGCGATACGTTCGATTGCAGGGTCGTTTGCTAAATTCATAAACATGACAGAACGGTCGATTGCGCCCGTTTGACGAAAATCTTCCATGAAAAATTCTGCTTCTTCAAAAGTGATTCCAATAGCAGCAAAGACTACGGCGAAATCATCTGATGAATCGAGTACCGTTGCTTGTCGCGCGATCTGAGCAGCTAATTCTTTATGAGGAAGACCAGAGCCAGAAAATACTGGTAATTTTTGCCCACGAACTAATGTATTCAAATGATCGATTGCAGAGATACCTGTTTGGATAAACTCATCTGGATAATCCCGAGCTACTGGATTGATTACTTCTCCGTTAATATCCAAATGCTTTTCAGGCAGGATCTCTGGTCCGTTATCTTTCGGTCGTCCCAAACCATCGAATACTCGACCGATCATGTCTTCCGATACACCTAGTTCTAAAGGATGGCCTAAAAATCGTACAGAAGAGTCACGTAAATTGATCCCACTTGTTCCTTCGAATATTTGGACCATTGCTTTATCTTCTTGGACTTCCAATACTTGTCCACGACGAATCTCGCCATTTTGCATACGGACTTCGATTAATTCTTCATATTTGACACCAGCAACTTTTTCAACCGCCATCAATGGACCGACGACTTCACCGATCGTACGATATTCTTTAATCATTGCTCATGCCTCCTTCTGAAACGATCGTTTGCATCGTTTGCTTGATTTCACCAATAATTTGATCTAGTTTTTCTAATTCTGTTTCCGGGATATATTTGCTTCGTCCGATCCTTTCACGAATCGATACGGTACCGTCCATGATCTCACTTAAATAAGCACCTAACGACAACGCACGGCGTCCTTCTTCACCAAAGGTCAAGATCATCTTCAACATTTTGAACTGTTTCTCTCTTGAGGTGAATGTATCGACATCATCGAAAGCATTTTGCTGCAAATAATCTTCACGAATGGATTTTGCCACTTCTAATGTCAGACGGTCATTATCTGAAAGGGAATCAATCCCTACCAAACGCACGATTTCATTCAGCTGCTGTTCTTCTTGCAAAATACGCATGCCCTCGGTGACCATGGATGCCCAGTCAGCTTGAAGGATATGATCCATATACTTCCCTACTTCTGTTGAATAAAGAGAATAGCTTTGTATCCAATCGATCGAAGGAAAATGTCTTTTTTGGGCTAAACTGGAATCAAGACCCCAGAATACTTTTACGACCCGCAATGTATTTTGTGTGACTGGTTCCGAAATATCCCCTCCAGACGGCGATACAGCACTGATTGCGGTTATACTTCCTTCGCGACCTTCTGATCCTAATGCAATGACTCTTCCAGATCGTTCATAGTATTCCGCAAGCCGTGAACCAAGATAAGCTGGATAACCTTCATCACCAGGCATTTCTTCCAAACGTCCGCTCATCTCACGAAGTGCTTCTGCCCATCGTGAAGTGGAGTCTGCCATGATAGCAACGTCATAACCCATGTCACGGAAATATTCCGCAATTGTGATTCCCGTATAGATAGAAGCTTCTCGAGCTGCTACTGGCATGTTTGATGTATTAGCAATCAATACCGTACGTTCCATCAACGATTCTCCTGTATTAGGGTCAATCAATTCAGGGAATTCATTTAAAACATCCGTCATCTCATTTCCACGCTCGCCACATCCCACATAGACAACCATGTCCACATCGGCCCATTTTGCAATTTGATGCTGAACGACTGTTTTCCCTGCGCCAAAAGGACCAGGTACAGCTGCTGCTCCTCCTTTTGTCACTGGGAAGAATGTATCAATCACTCGCTGTCCAGTGATCATGGGTGCATCCGGGTTTAATTTTTCTTTGATTGGCCGACTACGTCTTACTGGCCATTTTTGAAGCATCGTCAAATTTTTGTCACCATTTTCGGTTTCAATGACACATACTGTTTCATCAATAGTGAATGAACCTTTTTCGATTGTTTTGATCGTACCTTTTATCCCATTTGGCACCATGATTTTATGTTTGATAACTTTTGTTTCTTCTACGATCCCGATAACATCTCCGGCACTCACCGTTTCTCCGGTTTCTACTGTTGGTTCGAACCACCATTTTTTCTCATGGTCCAATGCGGGCAATTGAACTCCGCGCCCTAAGAAATTACTTTGTGTGATTTCCATAAATGTATCTAATGGCCGTTGGATTCCGTCAAACATTTGTGAAATGATCCCTGGTCCTAATTCAACAGATAAAGCTTCACCAGTAGAGCGAACCGGTTCGCCTGGACCAATTCCAGAAGTTTCTTCATATACTTGAATAGACGCCACATCGCCACGCATCTCGATAATTTCTCCGATAACTCCTAGATCTCCCACTAGACACATGTCTTGGATACTGGCATCAGACATGTTCTCAGCCATTACAAGAGGTCCGGAGACTTTTATGATTTTTCCAATTTGCAAAATTTCTATCTCCTTTTCATACTATAAGATATTTTGACCTACTGCTTTTTCTACGTTTTTTTGAATTTCTTCCAGCCCTATTCCTAATGATCCTTGATGATTGGGAATCAATACGATAGCAGGTATCATTTGTTCCTTGTAACGTTCGATCGTTTCTGGGCTCAATGCTGCACATTGCTCTGTGACATAAATCACGCCATACTCATTCTTTGCCATTTCTTCAATTGCCTGACGAACGGTTTGCTTGGTGGTACCATAACGAACATCAAAGCCAAACAATTTGAATGGCAAAACAGAATCTTTGTCGCCAACTACACCGATCTTATGCGTCATAGACTTGTCTCACCCGCTTTCTGATTGTTTCTGATTCGAAATGGCTTCTTTTGCCGATAACCAGTAAACGAAGGTTTTTGCTTTCTACCTCTTTTGCGTTCAAAAAGGCTAGTAGTGGCAGTGGTCCGAAAGCCTGGGTTTGTGCTTCTTGATACAATGAACTTAGATAATCATCTTTCAACTGTTCAAGCTTTACGAGATCAAGATTTCCTTCACGGATGACAGGGCGCAGAAAATCAGCATAATCTGTCTCTAATAGAAAATTCGTGTAATCTTCCATATCTTTATCTACAAAGTTCAAAAATACTTCTTTTTCGATACTTCCCGAGCTGGAAAGTACCGTCGTCATGAACCCATATGTTCTTTTCTGCAATATTCCTCGAGCCATCGTTGTGATATTGGTCAAGTCAATAAAAGCAATGACTTCTGTCAGCAATTCTTGATATCCTAGCTTATCGGCAAGCCGTCGCTGCTCTGTCAAAAACTGTCGATCATAAATCACGTCAATTCCCTGAAGAATGGTAGACTCTTCAAAATAATCACGTACTTCTCGTATACTGTCCATAATGCTTTCAGGGAGTTCATTTGAAACTTGCGTATGAATGGCATCCTTCAAGGTTTCTAATGAATAAAATCCATCGTCGATATACAAATGGTCCAGATTTTGATTTGTCATCTCGGCTTTTGTCAAAACCTTCAGATTATGGAAAGTATAGCGCATCGTATAGATCCAAACGATTTCAGGCTCCGGTGCTGATTCCTTTAACCAGCGAAATAGACGGCTCTGCTCCTTTAAAAGATTCTGTTCGAAGTCATATTCATATCCGTCATAAATATATGGACTGTAAATCGTGGATTTCAATATTTCACCAAGTGCTTCGACAGAATTTGTTTGAATCATCCGTTCAAATGTCTCATTGGACAAAAGTTCAAGCTCTCTTCCGCGAATCAAGGGATTTAGTTCGTGGTATTCCATACACTGATCCCTCCTTATTCGAATAATTGATTGGCAATCTCAAAACTCATCGTTCCTTGGATATCTTGTACAAGGCTGCTGAAAAGAAAATTATACTGAACTCCTTGATCGTTTATCAGAAAACCCGCTTGATCAGCAACAGTTTCATCACTTAAAACCATCATAAAGGGAAGTTCATTGTTCCATTCATCCAACAACGTCTGAGAAAGATAGGCTGCTGATTTTTCTCCAGCAATGAATGCTACTTTTCCTGTCAAAGGTAATGAATACAATGCATTTTTGATAAACTGGATTTGTTCAGATTCATCCCAATTTTCCATTTCAGTTACCGCATCTGCAAACAATCGTCTTAAAAATTCCTGCTTCGCATTCAAATTTTCTTGTCGTACTTCTACTTGCTGGCGATTCCTTAGCTGACGGTATTTTTTTTCGAGTAATTCGATTTGTTTTTCTTTTTGTTTTTGATGTTCTGTTTCAACTTGCGTACGTTTTTGTTCAAAGTTTTGATCGATCTTCATTCGCTCTTCTTGTTCTAACGCCGCTCTTTCCTGCTCTGCTGCTTCGTTCATCTGAGAGATGATTTTTTCAATGGCGTTCATCTGCTTTTCCTCCTTTATGCTTAGGCATTCAACACTAATAGGAAGGAAATAACGAAACCTAAAATCGCGTATGTTTCAACCATCGCAGCAAAAATGATTCCTTTTGTAGCATGTTCAGGTTTTTTCGCTAAAATTTGAATACCTGCCGCTGCGACTTTTCCTTGGGCAATACCTGAAAACAAGCCTGTAAAAGCAATCGGCAGAGAAGCGCCTAGAAAGTTCAGTCCTTGTACAACTGACATGTCATTTCCTAAGTTGATAAAAATCAAAAAGGCAATAACAAATCCATACAAACCTTGCGTACCTGGAAGCAATTGCAGAATCAGAGCCTGCCCGAATTTTTCGGGTTGACTTGTTGTCAATGCTGCTGCTGCCTCACCTGTCATTCCAACACCTTTAGCTGAACCGATCCCTGAAAAAATCGTCGCTGTTGCCATCGCTAATACCGCAAATACCATTCCACCATTTTGACTAATTAAGTAATCCATCATTGTATAAAAATCCTCCAATTATTTATTGTTTTTTTTCTTGTGATTGATGTTGACGTATTTTTCCGCCGTTTTCAGCGGATCAAAGGCACGTCCGCCTCCTGTATAAAACTTCCCAAAAAATTCGACATACTGCAATCGTGCGCCATGGACATAGGCACTTAGCAGTGTCAAAAACATATTCAGTGCGTGTAAAGCGATGATCAAAAGGATCCCTACACTGAATCGAGCAGCTGGCGGCATGAAAGCAACTAGCATATTGAATGCCGCTCCAATACTTCCGCCTGAAATACCCAATGCCATCAAACGTGTATAACTGACTAAATCACCGATATAGCCGGTCAGTCCGTAAAGATTATACGCACCTTTGGCAGCACCTTTGACTTTAGACGGCGTTTGGATAATCGGAACGATCAAGATACATAAGGCAGCAATGATCGATAGCCCAGCGCCAAGGTAAACAAATGCTGTATTTTTTATCAACATGGCACCAACCAACGCAATAACGATCCCAATTAGGATCCCTTGCCAGGCAAATCCATCACTGACAGCACTCAAGTAATCTTTTCTCCTGATATTTTCCTTTGCTGCCACAAATAATCCAACCAAAATCTGTATCAGACCGAAAATCACGGATAAAATCAAAATCGTATTGACGTCATCCGTCGTAGATAGGATTGGGAAAGGCAAGCGGATGCCAAACAGTTCTTTTGGTAATGCCTGTCCGAAAAATGAACTGTAGATCAATCCCCAGATGATCGATGGTATCGAGAGAATCTCAAAGAATTTTACGAAACGTTTCATCCCGCGTGGTAGAACAAGTAGTTTTTGAGCTAGTATTGTCCCAATGAGCATCAGCAATCCGTAACCAACATCTGCGACCATCATCCCGAAGAAGACAAGATAAAATGGTGTCATCCAAGGTGTTGGATCTACTTCTTCATATTTTGGCAGACTGTACATTTCAGTCAGCAATTCAAAAGGTTCGACAAGCGGATGGTTTTTCAATTTAGTAGGGACTTCCTGCTGAATCTCTTCTGAGTTTGGTGTTTCGAAACTGACGTATATATCTTCTTCTGATACGGTTTCGTTTAACACATGCAGCAAATTCTGTTTTTCTTCTGCATCTACCCAACCTTGCAAAACGATCAGATAAGTCGCATAGATAAACCGTTCTTTTATTTTTTCTCGTTCTGCAACGGCAAGTGTGACTTCTTCTACCCATTCAAATTCTTGGATATAGCCACTGCACTGACCTAACGCTGTCGTTATCTTCTTTTGCTGCTCGTGAACAATGGATAATTGCTGCTTGGTCTCTTGCAGTTTTTCTTTAGGATTTTGTTCATAAGGATACGTTTCTTTATTGAACCCGTATTTCCCAGCAATTTCTTCTATAACAGCAACTGATTTTTTTAAAGCAACATACGAAAGATAAACTTGTTTTGGCGTATAATCTATTTCTTCCATATAAACGTCATCAAGCTTACTCAGTTCTTCCTTGAAACTTTCAAAATTTGCTGCACTCACAGTCCCCATCTCAAAAATGGTCGTCTTACTTGCATACATACTTGGAGCAATATCCAGCTGTTGCCAATGAAGAAGCCATTCTTCCTCTTCTTCTAAACGATCACGTTTTTCAGTTAGCTGTTCCCACTTTTCTTTTAAATCAAGGACTTCTTTCAATTTATTTATGAAATTTTCTTCGGAATAATTGGCTTCCAAATCTTGTAAGGAAAGTTCTTGACGTTTCAAATGGAGTTTCTTTTGACGGCTATCGCCGTGGTGTTGTATGAATTGGATAGCTTCTTGGATGTCTTTCAACCGATTACCTAAAGCGCTTAATTTTGCTTCTTTATCAATAATCGTGGTATCTGGAAAATACTTCTCTACCCACTGGTTGTTTGTTCTATTTTGATACAGATCCCGTATTTCAACGTTTTGGATTCCTTGTACTGCTTGTAAAATCCTCTCCTGATTTCTTTTATCTGAAATGAGGGTCACTTTTTCCATCTTAGTGACGGCCATAAGTTTCTTTCACCCTTTCAATGATCGCACCGATCGCTTGACTCTGATGCTTTTGATATTGATCTTTCAAAGTTGCTTGCACCTTGTCTGCTTCTGCTTTCAATTTCATTTTTTCTTTTTCTAATTCTTGTATTTCGAATTGTTCTTTTTCTTCCACCAACTGTTTTAGTTGTTGTCGATAGTTTGTTTGGATCGTTTCCAATTCCTGCTCTTTTTCTGTTGCATAGATCTTCAGCTGCTGCCGCAGTGTTTGAGCACGCTTTTCATTTTCTTCTTCTGCTTTTCGGATTTGTTCCAAAGCTTCTAACACTTGCTTCACTTCCTTTCGATTTAAAAAAGAGGTACATGCTTTCTTTTTTCATTGAAAGTATGTACCTCTAAAGATAACTTAGTATAGGCAGGCCCCTTCAATAAAATGTCCTTCTCACCCCTTGAAGAACTAGATCCTTGAAGCTTACGCCCAACCTTTTTATTTCTGCTTACTTTTTATTATAACAAATTAAGCAATATTTTCAACTATCGTCATGAATTTCACACGAAATTTCTCTTTACAGATAGTAACACAGCAAGAACAGATAAGTATAGGGGCAAGTCTTACATAGTTTAATTTTTTTTAAATCCTTGTTACAATAGGTCTACTTTAGGGGGAATACAAATGAAACCAATCATCGGCATTGCCGGAAATCAACTGATTCGAGCAACAGATACTTTCCAAGGAAATCAAGTGAGCTATACACCGCAAGGATTCGTGGATGCAGTTTTAGATGCTCAAGGATTGCCTCTTATTCTGCCAGTCATGTCTCCAGATTCAGCTCCTCAACTGATTGGACAAATCGACAAACTCATTCTTGCAGGTGGTCAAGATGTCAGTCCACAACTTTACATGGAAGATCCTCATCCAAAGCTAACGGAAACAAATATTCAACGAGACCAATTTGAACAGGCACTGATCTTGGAAGCATTGAAACAAAGAAAACCAATTTTTGCAGTCTGCCGGGGACTCCAACTATTGAATGTCGTTTTGGAAGGTACACTTTATCAAGATCTTTCATTATATCCAAAGTGGTCAGTAAAACATGAACAACAGCCCACTGCCCCGCAATTTACGACTCACGAAGTCAAGATTGTTTCAGACAGTTTGTTAAGCAACCTTCTCCCCGATCCATATTTTGTGAATTCTTACCATCATCAGGCAGTCAAAGATCTTTCACCTTTATTAAAAGCCATCGCTTTTTCTAACGATGGACTCGTTGAAGCGGTTCAAAGCAAAGATGATATGCATAAAATCCTCGGTGTTCAATGGCATCCGGAACTTACCCACCGTGTACATCCATCTGAACAGCGCTTATTCGATTTCTTTGTGAATGAATTTTAATAGACTTTCTGAAGGGTTGTGAAAAAGCTGTTTAGTTTCGAGTATTAAGAAAAATTTTGTGAAAATGGCTTTTCACATTTTTGCATAAATTTGGCTTAATACCGAGAAACTGGCTTTTGAACACCGTTTAAGGAAGAGGTTGTGAAATCAGTGCCTTGACCTGAGTATTAGAGAAACAAAACGGAAAAATAGCTTCTCATATTTTACCGTTTTTTGAGCTAATATCGAGGGTCAGCTGATTGAACACCGTTTATACCAAGAGGTCGTGAGCCTGCCGTTCAACTCTGAGTCACAAGGAGCAATTTCAAAAAACAGCTTTTCATGTTTGTTGAATAGTGTGACTTGTGACCGAGGAGTTGGCAGAAGAACACCGTTTATCCGGAAAAAGAGACTGCGACACGACTTTTGTCTCAGTCTCCAGTCTATGGAACAATGTTCACTGGAATTCTTCTCAATCGTCCTTTCGATAGTCCAACAGCCTTTTGAGCTGGGTAATCTGCTGCTGCAGTTCCATACCTTTTGTTGTATCACGATTGAGTTTGCGTGGTAGCTGCTGTTCGATTACTTTTTTCACATTTGTTTGGTCGGATTTTTTTGCAAATTGTTGTTCAATAGGCAAAAACGGATAATGTGTCACGATTTGGAAACCATAAGAATTGCATAATAGTGAATAACCGGCAATTCCTGTCGTTTTTTGATAAGCTTTGGATAAACCTCCGTCAATGACAAATACTTTTCCATTTGCTTTGATCGGTGACTCCCCTTTTTTTACTTTTACTGGCGTGTGCCCATTAATGATTGCTGACCCTTCTTCTTTTGTGTCGAATTCTGCTAAAATTTTTTCACTGAACCACTCTTCATCTCGCAAGTGATAATAAGGATTGCTTTTCTCGACGTGCGTATGAGGCTCTGTGAGAAAATAACGTTCAAAAGTCGCCATTTTACTCTTGCCGAATAAAGGCGAAAATGGCCCACTCCACGCATACCAAATCAAATCGGTTGCTAAATCTTCTTTTGCAGTCAGATCTTTTGCGCTTTCAGTTATCTGTTTTTCAAAAAAGCCCAGCAGTTCTTTTCCGCGATAAGATTGGTCTAATTCAAATGCTAAGAGCTGTCCCTTCTCGTCTACAGGTATACAGCCATGAAACAGCACATGCTGATTGTTCGTGAGATACATTCCCCCTTTTTCGATCAAAAACGTCATATGTTTTTGCATTCTCAAAGAGTGCTGGAATGAATACATCAAACTATCAATCACTTTTTGTTCCTCTTCCAAGAATTTTTTTGGATCATCTGGCTGGATCGTTTGAAAACAAGTTCCTTTCAACTCATAGAGCTGACCTTCTAAATCAACCGTTGATGCTTCATAGTCGATTTTTTCCAGCAATTTACGATCGTCCATTTTAAATTCAGGTCGACGATCCAATAACTGATGTTCTGATTTGAATTGAAGGATAGAAAGTGCCTGATGGATCTTTTCTAATTCTTCTTGCTCTCTTTCGGATAGATTTTTACTGTTTTTAGGCGCAAATACTGGATTCTTCTGATAAGTTTGATGAGCAAAAGAAAACAATGGACGTAAATTCAACCCATATTCTTTCTCTAATTCAAATAAATAATTATAGCGTGCTGCAATCCGTAAAAGTGTCAGTAAACATGCCTCAGAGCCGCAATACGCACCAATCCACAAAATATCATGATTTCCCCATTGGATATCTACAGAAGAAAAATCCATGATTCGATCCATCACTTTGGCTGCTTGAGTTCCTCGGTCAAAAATATCTCCAACGATATGCAAATGATCGATGACAGATTTTTGGATCGTCTGTGCAAGTTTCGTTAAAAATTTTTCTTCTTCCTTCATCAAAACAAGTTGTTCAATGATTTTTTTTACATAGTCTTTTTTTCCATTGATACGGTCATCGATATACAAGAGTTCCTCAATGATATAGCTATATTCTTTCGGCAATCCTTTTCGAACTTTTGACCGGGTATATTTGACTGTCGTAAACCGTAAAAGATCGATCAAATGATGGATCAGCTGCGATTTATCTTGTTCTTTGTACCAATCAGTCGTTAATGCATATTCTGGATAAGCCGTAAAAATAGTGAATTGGCTGATATCCGTTTCCGTCATTTGTTCAGAAAAAAGGTCTTTGATCTTTTCTTTAAGATTTCCTGAACCGATACGCAGAATATGATCAAAAGCAGGAAATTCGCCATGTATATCACTCAAAAATAACTCTGTTCCTTTTGGAAGCTGCAAAATTGCTTCGAGATTGATGATTTCCGTGATGACATCTTCCGTTGAGGGGAATTTTTCTGAAAGTAAATCTAAATAACGGTCCATTAAAACGCCTCCAAAAATTGGTATACTCAATATTATAAAGTTGTTATACACTATTTTCAATGAATATATATCCAATATAGTAAAATAAATAAAATAGGTCTATACAAAAAGAAGCTGGGAACAATAGATGTCCAGCTTCCTTCTATATTTTAGGATTGTTTTATGCTTTTTTTCGTTCATTCCTCATAATTGAAATCGATTGTTTCAATGAACTCCATAATCCGCCTTCGCTATAAACGAGTACATTCGATTTGTACATGTTTGCAGACAAGATCATCAATAAGAATGTTACGGCTACAAGTACCAACAAGGAAATCAATGCTCCACCCATACCGACTGTCTCATTTGCTAAGCGAACCGGCATAATATATGAAGATAAGAATGGAATATACGAAGTGATCCGAATAACGATATTGTTTGGATCTGAAGCTCCTAGTATCAATCCAAGCATGTATCCGCCTAGAGATAGATAAGTCACTGGCAAAATTGCTTTTGCTGTATCTTCTGCTTTGTTGACCAAAGAGCCACATAAAGCTGCTAAAACAGAAAAAATCAAAATGCCAAAGATCATGAATAGAAGAGAATACCACAAGAATGGTCCAATCAAGTTATCCAATGAGATACCGTCTAATATATTTTTGACCATTTCCATATCTTTGAATTGACTGTATCCTATACCAAAAATAATACCGTATAATGCCATTTGCGTTAATGCAACAAGTAAAACACCTGTTAATTTTCCGTAAAAATGCTTTTGTGCAGTCGTACTGGACAGGATCACTTCCATGATCCGCGTGCCTTTTTCAGAAGCGATCTCTTGTGCAATGATCTGCGCATACGTCAAAATAATAATGAACAAGACAATCGTTGCTACATAACTTACGACATATTGGACTGTCGAGTTATCTTCTCCGACTGTCATTTTTCCTTTTGAATCAAAATTGACTTTTTGTCGAGTCAAACTTGCTTGTTGGCTCAAGCTAGCTACTTCTTCTGGTGAAATGCCTAATTGACTCGCTCGAAGCATCGATTGCAAGCCAGTCAGTTGTTGTTGTATCAGTAGTTGTGTACTTTGTCCTAATGAATTTTCGCTATAAAGCATCCCATTTATCTTATCATTCTCAGTTGAGACTACTAAATACGCATCGATTTTTTCTTCCGAAAGCTCTTTTTGTGCTTTTTCTTCAGAATCAACTGCTTTGAACTCAAAATCATCTGTTTTGACTTGGCTCATTTGCTGACTGATTTGCTCATTATCAGCCAATACGCCGATTTTATTGACATCACTATTTTGTTGAGCAAAGTTTCCTGCTACATAAATGATACCCAGCATGATAAAAGGGACTAATATCATGATCAAGAAAGAAATCGACTTAACATTTTTTAAATAGACATCTTTGGTAATAATCCAAAACTTACGCATCGATTTCACCTGCTTTCAATTTGAAAATCTCTTCCAAAGTTGGCGGTTGTTGGTTGAACATAGGAATGTAGCCGAACTGAGTCGCACGAGTAAAGATTTCTTTCCCAGCTTCAGGATCTTCTAAGGTAATCTCTAACGTATTGTCTTCATGAAGGATCACTTTTTTCACGCCTTCGATTTCTTCTACTTCCTGTTGGCTTAAACCAGATTCCAAGAATAACTTCGTACGGCCAAATGATTCACGAATCTCATGTACTTTTCCATTCAAAACCATTTTTCCGTTTCGCAACATGATCAAATGATCGCAGATTTTTTCTACATTATCCATATTGTGGCTAGAAAAAATGACACATGAACCATGTTTTTTCAATTCCAATATTCCATCTTTTAGCAATTCAGCATTTACCGGATCTAACCCGCTGAATGGCTCATCCAAAATGATCAATTTAGGTTCATGGATTAACGTGGCGATTAGCTGGACTTTTTGCTGATTTCCTTTAGACAAAGATTTTACTTTATCCGTCTTTTTCCCTTTTACCTGAAATTTTTCCATCCAAAAATCGATTTTTGGTTCAATCTCTTTTCTTGATTTCCCTCTAAGTTCTGCAAAATAAAGCAGTTGGTCTTGAATCGTTACTTTCGGATAAAGTCCCCGTTCCTCCGGAAGATAACCGATGACATCATAATCTTTCTCCCCAAGATGATGGCCATTCCATAACACTTCTCCTTGGTCTTGTGTCAAAAAATCCAAGATCAAACGAAAAGTCGTTGTCTTCCCAGCCCCGTTTTGGCCAATTAGCCCCATGATTTTTCCATCGGGGATTTGGAAAGAGACATGATCGACAGCTGTGTAGTTCCCAAAAGTTTTAACAAGATCCTTGACTTCTAACATTTCTTCACTCCTTCTTCAAGAAATCACATATATCCTTAGACACCAGACGTAAGCGATTTATTATTTACCAACAAAACGTAAACGCTCTTTTTGTTGTACATAAAATGATAGGACACTTTACTTTCTTTGTAAAGTGCCCTTTCCTCATTCCTGATGTAATTTATCAAATACGTTTTGTGCGACATTTTTCGGCAGTCCGATTTCTTGTAATTCTTCTGTCGTGGCTGCTGTGATATTTTTCAACGATTTGAACTCTTTAAGCAGCATTTTTTTTCTTTTTGGTCCTAACCCTTCAATTTCATCTAATCGGGAAGCAAAACTGTTTTTACTGCGTAGCTGCCGATGGAAAGTGATTGCGAATCGATGGACTTCATCTTGGATTCGCTGGAGTAAGAAAAACTCTGGTGAATTTCGCTCAAGCGGTACTACAGCCAAATCTGTACCGAATAGCAACTCATTTGTTTTATGTTTATCGTTTTTTGCCATGCCAGCAATAGGAATATCGATTCCTAATTGATTTTCTAAGACATCTTTTGCCACATCTACTTGTCCTTTTCCTCCATCGATCAAGATCAAATCAGGTAAAGGCAACCCTTCGCGAATCACTCGTGAATATCTGCGATAGATGACTTCTCTCATTGATGCATAATCATCCGGTCCGTTGACTGTTTTTATTTTATATTTCCGATATTCTTTTCTTGCCGGTTTTCCATCAATGAATACGACCATCGCAGCCACAGGATTCGTCCCCATGATATTAGAGTTATCAAAAGACTCGATACGTATTGGGGTCGGGATATTCATCGCGTTTCCTAAACGTTCAACTGCTCCGATCGTCCGTTCCTGTTTTCTGGCAATCAGATCAAACCGTTCATTCAAAGCAACTGAGGCATTCTTATTCGCCAATTCAACTAATTTTTTCTTTTCTCCTCGTTTTGGTTGCAGCACTTTCGTAGCTAACAAAGCTTCTACACTTGGCTTGTCGATCGTATCAGGAATCAAGACTTCTTTAGGAATGAAATGCTCATTTTCCTGATAAAACTGACCGATGTAAGTCAAGAAATCTTCTTCTGCTTCGTTATAGAAAGGAAACATTGAAACATCTCGTTCAATTAGCTTTCCTTGTCTTACGAAAAACACTTGGACACACATCCATCCTTTGTCAATCGCATAACCAAATACATCTCGATCCAGTAAATCAGTATTTGTCATTTTTTGGCGAGTCATGATTGTCTCAATGGCACGGATCTGGTCTCGGTACTCTGCAGCTTTTTCAAACTCCATATTTTCAGCAGCTTTTTCCATTTTCTGATGGATCTCTGACTCGATTTTTTCGTGTCCTCCGTTTAAAAAGTTTTTCACTTCATCAACGATTTTCGTATAGACTTTCGGATCTACGTCGAAATAATAAGGACACAGACATTGTCCCAAATGATAGTAAAGACAAGGCTCCTTCGTCTGACTAGGTTTGCATTTTCTTAGAGGAAATAATCGATCGAGGATCTTCTTTGTCTCATTCGCCGCACCGACATCAGGATATGGTCCAAAATACAGTGCTTTGTCTTTTAGTACCTTACGAGTAATCACCAAACGGGGATATTTTTCATTCGTTATCTTAAGGAAAGGATAGGTTTTATCATCCTTTAACATAATGTTGTATTTAGGATCATTTTTCTTTATCAGATTGATCTCTAAGAGCAATGCTTCGATATTCGATTCTGTAACGATGTATTCAAAGTCTTCGATTTCACTAACAAGCCGTTCCGTTTTCGTATTATGGCTGCCAGTAAAATATGAGCGGACACGATTTTTTAATATTTTGGCTTTGCCGACATAAATGATCGTTCCATTTTTATCTTTCATCAAGTAACAGCCGGGCTGATCAGGAAGTAAAGCTAATTTGTTTTTGATTCGTTCGTTCATCTGGTACTCCCCTTCATATTCAATTAAAGTTATTATAGCATGTCTGTCAAAAAAACAATCCAGCCTGACAACGTAATTATACTCAAAAAATATTAATTTGAATAACCTTAACTCAACCGCAAAAAAACCGAGGACGGAACTGGATTCAGTTCCACCCTCAGCTTATTTTTGCTGTAAGTTTTTATAAATATTGATCGATCATTTGACGTAGTTGTTCTTTTGAATGAACACCAACAGCTTTTTCTACTACTTGACCATCTTTTTTCAACATTAATGTTGGAATGCTCATGATACCGAATTGTTGAGGAGTTTCTGGATTTTCATCCACATCCATTTTAGCAATTCTGAATTCTTCTTCATCATATTCTTGTTCCAACTGATCCAAAATCGGTGCTTGCATACGACATGGACCACACCAAGTTGCCCAAAAATCAATCAATACAAGTCCTTTATCTGTTTCTTCATTAAATGTCTTATCTGTAATTACTTGTGACATATCAAAGACCTCCATTTTTAAAATCTATGACTAGTATAGCATTTCTATACTTGGATAGCGAACCATCTGCTTACCTTTAGTAAGTTTTACTTAAATTTAACAATTGTCGCACCATTTCCGCCTTGGTTTGCCGGTGCAAACTCAAAGCTTTTGACGCTCCGATGGTTTTTAAGATAATCAGTAATTCCCTTGCGAAGTGCGCCTGTTCCTTTTCCGTGGACAATAGTCACTTGAGGATAACCAGCTAGAATGGCAGAATCCAAATATTGATCTACCTCACTTAGCGCTTCTTCGTATCGTTTTCCTCGAAGGTCCAATTGATTCGGCACGTGACTACTAGATTCAGATCGTACAGCATGGATAACTCGTTGTGTCGGCTCTTTTTGAGGAGCAACAGGCGTCAGCTCGTCTTCGGACACATTCATTTTTAATATACCGATTTCTACTTGCCACTGATTCCCGTTTTTACGTAAAAGCGTCCCTCTTTGGCCGTAAGTCGTAACCAACACTTCGTCTCCCGGTTTCAACGTTTTTTGTTCTTTCGCCTTCTTCAATACTTTATTTTTCTTCAAAGTTTCTTCTTGATGTAGATTTGCTAATTGGGTCTTTGCATCGATCAACTGATGCTCTTTCACATTTCCTTGCCCAATCTGCTGTTGCATTTTACGAATATCAGCAATGATTTTTTCTGCTTTTTCTTCCGCCTCTGACACGACTTCATTTGCTTTTTTCTTTGCTTTTTCCATTTCTTTTTCACGTTCTTCAAAGAAATAGCTGTAAGCTTCTTTCAAATCATCGTGAAGTTCTTGTGCCTCAGAAACAAAATGACGCATTTCCAGATATTCGGTCTCTGCCATTTTCCGGCGATTCTCTAAATCTGTGATCATTTCGTTTAAATCTTGGCTCTCATCATTCATCAACTGCTTCGCTTCATCAATAACTTCTGTATCAAGACCTAATCGGCTAGAGATTTCAAACGCATTGCTTCGTCCAGGAACGCCAATCAGCAAACGATACGTTGGACTTAATGTATCCACATCAAACTCCATGCTGGCATTAATCGTATTTGCCCGATTATATCCATAAACTTTCAATTCAGGATAATGCGTTGTTGCCATCACATAAGCAGACTTTTTACCAAGATCATCTAAGATTGCGATTGCTAGAGCAGCACCTTCTTGCGGATCTGTTCCTGCACCGAGCTCGTCAAATAATACCAGACTTTTTTCATTGACTTTTGATAAAATATCTACAGTGTTCGTCATATGAGAAGAAAAGGTCGATAGACTTTGCTCAATCGACTGTTCGTCTCCTATATCCGCAAATACTTCCTCAAAAATACCGATTTGACTTTCTTCACCTGCAGGAATCGGTAATCCTGCTTGCCCCATCAGTTGTAACAGACCTAAAGTCTTCAACGTGATCGTTTTCCCACCTGTGTTAGGTCCTGTAATGACGATGGCTTGATAGTCTTTTCCGATTGTGATGTCATTAGAAACTACTTTTTCCTGATCGATCAGTGGATGTCTTGCTTGTTTCAAGACGACATGATTGTCTTCACTGATTCCCGGCACGATAGCTTTTACTTCTTTACCAAATCGTGCTTTTGCATTCATCAGATCCATTTTACCAATCACATAAGCATTGTGGATGATTTCTTGACGATGGGGAACAAGTTCAGCAGAAAGTTCACTTAAAATACGTTGAATCTCATTTCGTTCAGCGATTTGGTATTGACGCAAACGATTATTCAAATCCACCACTTGTTTTGGTTCAATAAATAAAGTCTGTCCTGAAGCACTTTGATCGTGGACTACACCGCCAAATACACCGCGGTATTCTTGTTTGACTGGGATAACGTAGCGGTCATTTCGCATGGTGATGATCGCATCACTTAAATACTTTGCATTTTTCCCACGGACGATCCCATCTAACTGTTCACGAACAGCTTGTTCACTTCGCCGAATGTTCTGTCTTATGCTCTTTAACTCAGGAGAAGCGTCATCAGTCACGCGTCCGTCTTCATCGATTGCTTCCTTTAAACGGCGGCTCAAAACAGGGATCGTGACTAACTGATCTGCCCACATATACAAACGTGCAAATTCGATTTCACTGTCAGAAAGATCATCAATGAAACGATTTAATTCGCTTGTCGTAGACAATACTCTGGAAACTTGTGCAAGCTCCACTCCATTCAAGTCTGCTCCGATCTCGATCCGTTTCATATGGGGACGGATATTTTCAAGTTTAGGTATAGGGATCCCGCCTCGCAGACGTTGCACTTTCAATCCATCCTCAGTTTCTTGAAGCCAGTTTGTGATCGTTTGTTTCTCACTCACTGGTACCAATTCTGCCAGTTCTTCTTTTCCTTGTGCAGTCACTACAAATTGTCTGACCATCTGTTTGACTTTTTCAAATTCCAATGTTTCAAGGATTCGGTTATTCATTTTATCACCTTATCTTTCACTATGAAAAAAGAGCTGTGCCGGACATACGCTACGCAGCCTTCTTAAATAAACTACTCTGTACAAAAAACGAAATATTTTCCAGCACTATTTTCCTTAATTCAAAATATTCGTTACCCAAAGCTCATACATCTTGTTGGTAAGAAATGGCGTTCTCTCAACGATAAAACGAGCGAAACTATGCTCGCCGAATTGATTTTGGACCACATCTAATGGAACAAAGGCAAGTAACTGCAAAATCAAAAATATAGTAACGTAAGCCATGATTAGTGACAGGATGCCTCCTGCAATCCAGTCTACCTGTCTCAAGATCGGCACATACGTCAACCCATGGACAAAAACCCCCACAAATCGGGTAAGCAGCCAGCCAATTAGCAAAATAATCAGAAAAGCAGTTCCTGCATAAAAAGCTTCATCTAGGTGAAAGGCAAATACCTGATCAAAAAATGCTAACTTTGATGTTGGGGTGACAGCTGGGTATGGAATGTATAATTCCAAATGACTTGCTAATGGTTTGTAAAAATGCTGGGCAGCAATAAATGACAATACATATCCAATCGCGAATATGATTTGCAAAGCAAACCCGCGACGTGCTCCAGAAAAAAACGCAATTAGCAATAAAAATAAAATCAGCAAACTCAGCATGCTACGTTCCTTTCTCTTCTAACTTTTTTAAATTTTTCTTATTTTGATAAAAGGATCTTAATTAGAAGATTTTTGTTTAATTTGTCCTTTTCGTTTCTCGTTTAAAATCTGTTGTGCTTCCACATGATTTTTAATGGTATGATCTGCTTGACCATTTTCTTTCAATACTTCCCGAGCTTCGTTCTCGATTGCTTCAATGCGTTTCACACGATTTTCAAGCTCTGTAAATTTGATCATTTTTTTCTTTAATTCTGCTGTTTCTTCTTCCAGCTCCAAGATTCTTTCTTGTTTCTTCAATTGATCCGAAAGCGCATTGACAGCCATCAAGATTGCTGCTTGTTCATTATCCATTTGTGGTGATAATTGTTTCAATTCTGCTAACTGTTCATTGATCAGCTTCGTTACGATATCCATATGATGCTTGGTTTCCCGTCCGATAATAGTATATGTTTGGTTGGCAATCACTGCTTTGTAGCGTGTTTTTTCGTGCGCCATACGAATCATTTCCTCCTATTTGATGAAAGTTTTATTTAGTGTACCATGAAGTTGGTTCTTTCACCGTTCTCCACAAATATTTTTCACATACTTAACTATTATATGATAAACTTTAAAAAAATGCTATGTCTCGCAATCTCTTAGAAAACGAAAAGTCGTGAGTTGCGGTATAGTTTTATGTATAAAAACGAGGAGAATTTTATGAGCAACGTCATTATCAAAGCAACAAACGACCAACTTAGTCAAATGAAAGCATACTATCGCTCTTATTTGTTAAATAAACAGATTCCTTATACTAGCTTTGCTGCAAAAAAAGACGGGACGACCATTACTGCTTATACATCCGGAAAAGTGATGTTTCAAGGTACGAATGCAGCAATAGAAGCTGATAAATGGGGGGAGGCACAGGATAAACAAGCCAAGCCAGCAAAAACAGCCTCTTCTTTGCCAAAAAATATCAGTCAATTATCCGTTTTAGGTAGTGATGAGGTCGGAAATGGCAGCTATTTCGGTCCGCTAACAGTATGTGCTGCTTATGTGAAACGTGATCAGCTTGCAGAATTACGTAAACTTGGTGTTAGAGATTCAAAAGAGTTAAAAGATAGCCAAATCATCCAGCTTGCTGACATCTTAAAAAAAACCATCCCCTATAAACTGCTTGTCTTATCTCCAGAAAAATACAATGAGATCCAACCAAAATACAATGCCGTTCGGATGAAAGTCGCTTTGCACAATCAAGCGATCCATTTGCTGCTAAAAAAAATCGAGCCAGAAAAACCAGAAGCGATTTTGATCGATCAGTTTACGCCAGAAGCAAATTTTAAAAAATATGCGCGTTTAGAAAAAAATCAATTACAAGAAAAACTGTACTTCGTTACTAAAGGAGAACAATATCATTTAGCTGTTGCTGCTGCTTCTATCATCAGTCGTGCCAGCTTTTTGGAAGAGTTACACAAAGCATCAGCTGAAGCTGGAATCACCCTTCCATCAGGAGCTGGAACGAAATCTGACCAAGTAGCGGCAAAACTATTGGAGAAAGGCGGCATGCCTATGCTTGAAAAATATGCCAAACTTCATTTTGCCAATACAGAAAAAGCTTTGAAGCTACTAAAAAAATAATGGAACTGTGACAAAAGTCATGTCACAGTCCCTTGTTCCGAATAAACGGTGTTCAATCATCTGATCCTCGGTATTAGAGAAACAAACGGCAAAATATGAGGAACTATTTTTCCGTTTGTTTCTCTAATACTCAGAACAAAACGTTGATTTCACAACCTTTTTCTTAAACGGTGTTCTCATGCCAACTCCTCGGTCACAAGTCACAATAGTCATCAAACATGAGAAGCTGTTTTTTGAAATTGCTCCTTGTGACGCGGAGTTAAACGGCAGGCTCACAACCTCTTCCTTAAACGGTGTTCAAAAGCTTGCATCTGCGATAATAAGCCCGGCCAAACGAAAAATATGAAGAGCTATTTTTGTTTGGCTGGGCTTATTTATTACTGAAAATAAGTGGTCAATGCTTGTGTCAAACTTGCAGCAATCTGCTGCTGATAACTGTCTGTTACTAATTCCTTTAAATCACTATCATTATTCATATAACCCATCTCGATTAAAATAGAAGGTTGAAGATTTTCTCGAAGAACTTGATAGTTCCCAGTGGAGATTCCTCTTGAATCCAGAGGCAGATCAGTGAAGGAGTCAGCAATTGTCTGTGCTAATGTTTCCTCTTGTCCATAGTAATAATATGTCGTGATTCCAGTTGCTTCATTCGCATATTCCGTAGAGTCTGCGTGTAAACTGATAAAGACATCTGCCTTTTTTTCTTCACTGTAGTCGCATATATCTCCAAGCTGTACTAATTCATCTGTAGTATGGGTCAAATAAACCGTTGCTCCAGCATCCTCTAGCGCCTTTTTTACTTTTATGGCTGTACTTAATGTTATATCTTTTTCTTCTGTTTGTTCATCATTGCTTAATGCCCCAGTATCATTTCCGCCATGCCCAGGATCTAATACAATCACTGCATCAGATAGCTCTTCCGGTTTTGTTTGTATATTCTTTGTGACTTTGGTTCCATCTTCGAGGGCTAAATATCCAGTATAGCCATCATTTGTCTTGATTTGATAAGCATTTTTTGTTTCAGAAAGAAACTCCGCCAGCTCTCCGCCGTTTATAGTTGCAAGTGGGGTAGTTAGCGAGTCATCTGTATATAGTGTACGGTCATTTTTTCCGATTTTGATTAATGTCTCTTGTTCTGTATCATCAAATGATTCCTTTGTCTTTGTAACCGTACTGTTCGTACTGCTGACCGTTTGTCCAACTATCTTTTTTTGACCAAAAACATCTATTTGAAAACAGATAATAATGATAATGATTGCAAATACAAAAGCTCCAATTATTTTTTTCATTCTTGACTCTCACCTCGTAGATCCAGACTAAGGGTCAAAACTTAAAATCAGCTTAAGTAAGCAAAAAAGGGGCTGTAAAAGATATAACCGTAGAAAATAACATTACTGCTAAAATGATTTTTTTCATTTTTGGCATATCCTGAAATCTCCTTTTGACTATTCGTGGTGATTCATCTACCCAATAAATAGTTTCCTTCATTCTACAAACAATTAATTTCTACGTTATTAAATTAAAACACTTCCTGGAACACCGACATAATAAATAAAAATATACCCTGATAATCATGAGAGAATAACAAATTTGTATTTATGAAAAACTACCTATATAAAGAAGCAAGATATAACGATCTTCGTCATATCTTGCTTCTTCACCTAACTATTTTCTCCCTATATAACAGCTTTACGCTTCTCCTAATACACCATTCAAATATAAATCGATCAATTGCGCCACATTTAGCGGTTCTTCCACAGGTCTTTTCGACCGAGTGATGTAAGGTGCTAACACTAAGAAAAAATGCCTTGCTGCGATTTCTTTTGAAATCCCATTTCTTAGCACAGATTGGTTTGCTGAAAAGATTTCTTCAAAAGGTTCACGATAATTTTTCTTCCATAGAAAGAAAAGATGATCTCTTGTTTCCTTTGAAAGATTGCTTTCAAGATCGTGAAGCATCAGAAACAAATCGACCAGATGTGTCTCAATCAAAAACTGCGCCATTTTTGTCAAGGTTACTTGAAATCCCGTTTCGCTTGTTTGAACGATTTCTCTCAAAGCTTTTCCAACATCTTTTAAGTGGTTTTCTAAAACTGCCGTATATAGTTTTTCTTTATCACCGAAATAATGATAGAGATTGGGCTGGGTGATCCCAACTTTTTGTGCGATTTCTCTTGTTGAAGTGCCGAGATATCCCTTGGACATAAACAAGTCAGTCGCTTCTTTCAAAATTTTTTGCTGTGTATCTTTGTTGTATCGATGGACCATTTTTCCACCTGCTTTTTGGTTATTCTTTTTCTTTCAATACACCATCTTCCATCATAAATATTCTATCGCATTTGTCAATCAGCCGTGTATCGTGAGTAACCATGATCGTTGCTTTATTTTTGTCTTTTGATTCTTTTGCCAAGATATCGACTACTTCTCGTGCCTTTTCTGAATCCAAACTAGCAGTTGGTTCATCTGCTAGAATAATGGACGGATCATTGTACAATGCACGAGCGATTGCGACCCTTTGCCGTTCTCCACCAGATAGTTCTTCTGGATACTTGTTGATCAACTTATCCACGCCAAGCTGCTCAAATAATTCGTTTGCTTCTTTTTGACGATGTTCATGTTTAATCTTATCTACTAATAATAACTGCTTTTTTACTGTCAGAAAAGGAACCAGATTGGAAGCTTGCAAAATAAAGCCAATTTCTTTAAAACGTAGTTTAACGCGTTCGCTTTCTTTTTGATTACTGAATTCTTGATCATTGATAAATACAGAGCCACTGCTAGGCGTCTGCAATCCGCCTGCCAAAGTCAAAAAAGTACTTTTACCTGAACCAGAAGGACCGATGATTGCAACAAATTCCCCTTTATCGATACTCATGGTTGTTTCTTTCAATGCTTTAACTACTTGGTCGCCATCTTGGAAACTTTTTTCTACTTCTTTAAATTCTATTGCTTTCATGTTCTTCCTCCTTCTTATCCAATTGCCTTCAACGGATCGATTTTTACGATTGTCCGAACAGAAAATAGTGCGCCTAACACAGCTACTACTAACATCAACAAGCTAATGACGCCAAAAAACAGCCAATTGCTTTGGAATGGAACCGCATCAGGTAGAACAAGGGATGTTCCCACTGTTCCTAATAGACCAAGAAGAATACCAACAAATGATAAAATGAATGTTTGTGCCACTACAGAACGCGCAATAAATCCTCCTGTGATCCCTTGTGCTTTCATTACACCAAAGATATTAATCTTTTGCATCGTCAGTACATAAATGAAAATCCCGATCACAATAGCCGCAATAACGATCAAAAATCCGATCATAAATCCAAAAGTCAATACTTGCGCATTATATCCAGGTAATTCATTGATGAATTTAGAAATTTTGATCTGTTCTAAATCTTCAGGTAAATTACTGATTTTACCTCTGACAACTATTGCGTTAATCCGTGCATTTTCACTTGTATCTTCTTTTTCGAAGCGGATTTCTTGGTAAGCATTGATGGTTGTATAGAGAACTGGTGAGACATTGAATTTGGCATGATCCGTAAAGCCAGTTAGTTTAAACGTCTTGTCACTACCAGATAACTTAACTGTATCTCCTATGGCTAGACTATATTCTTCTTTCAAACTAATATCGCCTACTGCCTCATCATCGTTATCAAAAGCTTTTCCTTCAACAAGATTGGGCATGATGAATTGATTTTTATCGATACCGAAGAAGCTAACATTGATTTTTCCTTCTTCTGTACTGTCTTTACTAGTCACGACTCCAGGTGTTTGGGCAAGATACGCCACTTTCCCACCTTCGACTTCTTCTACTATCTTCTTAGTAATCATGGACATCCCTAGATTTGAATTTGCATCTTTCGAAAGCACAATCGAATCTGCCTCCCACTTGTCGACTGCTGTTCGATTATCTTGAGCTAAGCCATAAGCTAACCCAGTCAAAAAAAATACCAGGTAGGCGATCAAAAACATCACCCCTGCAACTAACGCATAACGTAACTTTGAATGCATAATTTCATTTAATGCTAAAAACATTTAACTCCTCCTCCTGAAATAATCATTTTATACAACAATTTTATCACTTGATAAATTTTTGGCGAATATTATGCTCAAAAAATTCTTCCGCTATTTCATTATATGAATTTTTTATTCTCGATTGATTAATATTTATTATATCCCCACACAATAAAAGACCGTGATATTTCTCACAGTCTTTTATCTACTCTATTGCTATTTGCTCTCTTAGCTAGTACTTTAAAAGCTAACTCATTGAGGTAGTGAAAACGAGAGGTGTATTCAGACAGAAATCCAAAATCCTCAACTGCTAGCTGTGGAATCGTAGTTTTGTGTTTCACGATATCCGCAAGCAGGTTCAAATCTGATAATAAGAATTCTTGGCTTATCAGCTGTCCGCCAATTATTTCTAATGTATCCGGATGGTAGATCAGCTTTGCATTTACTGTTTTGTTTTCTTCGTCGTATTGTGGAAATAGATCAAATTCTCCTGAACACGAACCGGTATTTTGTTCCAAGAATGGCGCTTCATCTTCTGTCAGCCCTACAGTTCCTAAAAAGTAGTCTATAATGACTGCTGCTGTTATCTTTTGTCTGAGGTCGTAAGCGGTTGGCTGACCACTCAAAGTTAGCGCTACTGCTCTTGCCATATGTACAGCTCGAGTAACTAAAGGTAAAAAGAGATGCCGTTTATTTTTGTCAAAACTGACTGGGACGATATCTCCAATCGCATAGATGTCCGGATCACTTGTCTGCAGATATTCATTGACTATCACAGTCTCATCCTCATACAAAGCCACTTTTTCTTTTAACAATGTCGTATTAGGACGAGTTTGGGCAGAAAAAATGACCATATCTGCCTTTATTGTTTGAGACAGAAGTTGTACGGATACTACTTTCTCTTCTGATTTTTTCCAATCGATCAAGAATTCATTTGGATAAAAATTTATTTGCTTAGTTTGCAGCTGATTTTGAAAACTGTTGATCATATCCTTATCGAAATATCTTGATAAAACATTCGGCATATAATCAACTAGATGAATAATGTATCCTTTATTTCTCAAAGCATCTGCTAATTCCAATCCAATGTAACCAGCACCGAAGATCACTACTTCTTTTGCTTCTTTTAAAGCGGCAAGTACTTGCTTAGATTGCACTAGATTTTTATAGGTGTAGACATTTTCAGCTTCAATTTGTTTATACAAGGTGACAGGAGAGGAACCTGTCGCTACGATTAATTTATCATAGGTTATGGTCTCGTTTTTTCCTTCTTTGGATGCGAGGATGAGCTGATGTTTGTCTGGATCAAGTTCAGTTACTCTCCATTCGGTGATCAGTTTTGCCCCACTTTCTTGAAGAGTCCGCATGTTATGGGCAACTTCAGCTAAACTACGTATCTTTCCTTTTAAATAAAGGTTGATTCCATTTGAAACATAGCCTAGTCCATCTTTATGATCTTCATCGATCAGTAAAACTTCTGCTTTCGGTTGAAGTTTTCTTAGATTTAGGGCAGCTGTGATGCCTGCATGGGAAGCACCAATGATCACGATTTTCATGTTTTATTCATCCTTAAATTCAATTTTTCTAAATAACATTCTTTTAAAAATTGGTTCAAATAGGGGAAATCATAATTATATTCGTTGCTAGTGAATACAAAAACTTTAGCGGACTTCTGTGACGGGTACTCTTTCAATTGGCTAGTCAAAATGATATCATACTGCTTTTCTTTCTCGTATTCGACTAAATCATATTTGATCGTATTCAGCAATTGTTCCTGGATGATTTCTTTCACGATATCCGCCATTAGCCTTTCATAAGGAAGATCATAAGCAATTTGCAGACGTAATTCTAACTGCTTGATCAGCGTCCGTAAAATAGATGCATAGCGAGCAAATAATTCAAAGCGGGCATTTTCCTCGTCTACTTCAGTAAAATCAACAATAGCAAATGTTTGTCTGACCAATCTTTCACATAAAACCAGGAATTGTTTATCTTCTACTTCAGTTAACCGCTGTTTTAATCCTTCTTGGCCAAAAATATTCATCCATCCTCTAAAATAGGCAAAATGAGCGTGATTTTGCATCACTGTCAACGCAATCTTTTGCGAAATCTCTTCTGGAAAAACATAAAAAGAGAAATATTCTTCTATCGATTGTTTAAACGTTCGATTCAATTGAGCTACTACGTCGTCTTTGTATTTTTCGCTTATCAAAAACTCCTGGACATGCGAGTTATGTGTATCTAATGTAAAGTTACTGATCATGAAAAGATAAAAAACCAACGTTTCATTTTGATTCCAAGGAAAGGCATATTGAAAGAAGTAACGGGTCAAAAATGTATGGAGGTCCAATAAAAATTGTGTCGTTTGAAACAATCCAACAGGAAGATTGCTATAATCTGGTTTGGATTTTTTCGTACAGCGCATTCGCTTCTTCATAATGGAAAGCCATATTTCAAATTTCAATCGTCCTTCTTCTGTAATAGCAAAACTAAACTCTTTTTGCAGCAGATCTAAAAAAGTGTTTCCTGATAAATCACTGTATTCTTTTTTGTTTTCAAGATAGGGACGTCCAAACCAAAATAATTGGAAATAAAAATAACGAATTTGACTTTCTGGACCGGTCAGCCGCCCGCTTTTTATTTTCAGATGAAACTCATTTAAAGAATCATTTAATTCCTTCACTCTGCGAGACAAAGTAGCCGAACTGATATTAAGTTCCATGACAAGTTTCTGCCGATCAAATAAGCCATTTTCCAACAGATAAAGAAGTATCTGATATTTTGTAGAATAGCGCAAGTAACAATGATAATAAACATCGACTGCTGCTATATTTCCATGTCTGATTAATAAAATATTCCCTTCTTGGATAACAATTTCCAATTGTTTGATATTTTCCAAGTTAGCTTGTAAATAAAACAGATCTTCTTTCAAGGTAGCCCGATCAACTGATAAGCGGGTAAGTACGTTATTAACGGAAACCTCTCCTTTTTCCTCTAATAAAAGTTGGAAAAGTTTGATTTGCCGTTGTTCATTTTTTTCAAGCAAACTGAAAAGTTCCAAGTCCACTCCTCCAAGCATTTCTGATTTTAACAGCAGAAGTTTCCTTCTCATCCTTGAAAAAGAGGATCTGTGACAGTTATCACAGATCCATACAAATTCTAATCACTTAGCTGGTTGGCCCAGCTGTCAGTTCCCATGTGACCATGCCTTGATACGTTGCGCCAGGTTGAGCATTCGTACTGCTATTTACCTCTAAGAGTAAACCATCGGTATCGGGAAAGTCAACGAGAACCTCTCCTTTAGCTGTTCCATCACTCTCATAAATCAACGTGTTTTGACCTTGCTGAATCAATTGCTTTGATCCAGAATGATTGAAGTATAATTTTGTTCCGCTTAATTCTTGACCTTGATCATTCTTAAATAAAGAAGTCAATGTACCTGTCAGTTGCCAAGGAGACGTGCTTGGAAGCCGAGTATCCCGCACATCAAAAGAAAAATCGCCTTTTGCTTCATAATAACTTGTCTTCAACGGTTTGGGGAGATCGTTACCAAATGTAAAATCATCTGGTACATTAACTAATGTTAATTCTTGTTTGGGGACAAGAATTGTTTTAGCAGATGTTTGGACAACTGGGTTAGGAAGCTTAGCACCATCTGCTAATGTAATATTGCTGGAAAGTACAGCTGCCTTTGTCAGTATGCTGACGGATTGTACAGAAGTATCTACAGTATTTAATTGATAGTTGTAAGTAAGATGAATGGTATCTCCTATTTTGCTCAATAGATCTGCTGGGACAGAAACTCCTTGTTGAATGCCGGTATCTGCGATAGTTGTACCATTTAATTTTAAGGAACCATTGATATAAGTAGTATTTTCAGGAAGTGAGATCGTGATTTTTTTGTCGGTTATCGCATCCCCAGATTTTGTTAACGTGAATGTCACATTTTCTTGAATCGTATCTCCTGATAGAGCAGACAGGGGATCTCCTGTCTCAGGTTGTCTGCTAAGGTTTTTTAGCTGACTATCTGCACTCACAGATGGAAAATTAGCCACTGTTATTTGAGGAAGAGTGGTGATTCCAGCTTGTTCAGACTGCCATTTGTACGCAAAAGACGGATACATGTTAGTAAGTACATCGTCCACCAAGCGATAATCAAAATAATATTGCCCTGAAGCCAATGCAGGTAGTGTAGAAGTAGCTGTATTTACACCCCCGTTATTTGATTGGATCGTTTGGAAAAGTTGATCTGTCCATCCTGTCGCTAATTTTTGGGTTCCTTTCGAATAAAGCCTGTAATGGATCGAACCCTTTTTTAGTTCAGTTGCTGACCAATTGGCCGTGACTTGGTACGATGCAGAAGAAAGGAGCTTTCCCCACTAACTATCGGCTGTTAAGTTTGTTGGTAAAACCGTTCCGTCTAGCTTGTACTGCTCCAATACCTTTAAAGCAACAGGAGAAAGCAATCCGCCTTGCGCATCTTTCCCACTGTACACGATATTGGCTGTCTGATTCAATCCACTTGTGCTTGCTGGAGTATGAGTCAGTATTGCTCCTTGTGTAACGTTTTTTCCTGTAAAATAGTTGACTACGCGATCAAAGCGACTAAATGGCAACTGATCAAAACGTCCTTCAGTCAGCCCCATCGTCAATGTCCGACTATTGGTAGAGCCTGGAAGGTTCTGGTTATTTCCATCCACGTATTCTGTGGTATCAGCAAATGTATTATATTTTCCTGTTGAATCACTTGGTGAGATGTAACTATTCCACGTATTTATCTCTGCACTTGCAGAAAATGCATATGCTCCTGGATTCAAGTTTCCGCCAGTTAATTTAGGATAAAATCTACCTGCAGCTGGAGCTAAAATCGAATTGAACATACGATCTTGGATAATATTATTCGAATCATAAAAATCAACAGAAAAAACGGCCTTTTTAGACATAGAAGGTTGTAATTTACCCTTGGTCAAAATTTTGTTTGGACTCGTATCATATTTATCTCCGTTTTCTGTCATCTTCGCGACATTAGCTGTAACATCAAATTGAAGCGGGATATCATCCACGTTGAATTCGCCTCGCGTAATAATAGCAATAATATCTGCCAATAGAGTATTTGTATCCCACGACCCCATCCCAAAACGCAAGGTATGGCTTCCTGCTGATAATAAACTTCCGCTAGTAACCTTGATGGGGGCACCGGCAATATACAAGTAGGCGTTGTTCCAGTCAATTGCTTTTAATACATCACTGCTTGATACATGTTCCGGCAAATTGATGATCGCCACAAATGCAAATCCTTGTGCAGTGATATTCACCAAATCAAGTACATTTGTTAGTTTCACATGGCTTTCCCAATGAAAACGGACCGTGCCACCTTTCCAAGGATCATTTGAACCATCGTTCAAATAAGTAGCAGTCAATTTAGGCAATTGGTTAGCCCCAGTTAGTTGGACAAGCTTCCCGCCATTGACTGCACTACGTCCACCATTTGGAGGTACGATATTTTCATACGTGTATGGATCATAAGAAATGGCAGGAGGCGTTGCTCCAACAGCTTCTGCCGAAGGTGAAAAGGTAAATATACTTAAAACAAAAAACGAAGTAAAAAAGAAGGAGCAAAAAAATGAAAATTTATTTTGTAGCAACATGTTCATCCTCCTTTTCCTTTCTTCTCCATAACAACAACCACGCAAGAAGCCATAATTCTATACCAATGATCAAATAAAGAAAACGGATCTTTTGTTCATTCGTCTCCGGGAATACGCCATGTTGATTAGATTCTTTATAAATCGGTAGCTGTGTCTGCTGTTTTGATGCGCCATTGACTGAACCAATTGGATGCGGAACTGGACTTAGATCATAAAATGTAATCATACCTGAACTTTTGGTATCTGCTTGGACTGGCTCTTGCCAGCTGAAGAACAGCAAACTTGCAATAATCCCTCCCAATAAGATCGATGTTTTCAACGAAATCACCTCATCATGTTGTTTCTCCTTTTTTCTTTTTCTTGTGGACCCACAAAAACAGCAAAATCAACCATAACACTAGAACTGCAGCAACCAATCCTGCATAAAGCCATGGGAAAGATTGTTCTTGTACTGCAAAAACGGAATTTTCATTTACTTTTTGTGCTTTTTCTTTTTTGATCGTAAAGTTTTGTGTAAATCGCCATTCATTACTGTCGCCTGATTTTGCTATGATTTCTGCGCGGTAATCGCCGGCTTTTGCTTTATCACCAGCTAAATCAAGATTCAAGTGAAAATTCGAATTTGGTGCAACTAAAAATGCATTAGACGTATTTTCAATATAAAGCTGATTTTCATAAAAGATCTTGCTCGTAAATATCAAATTGCTGATAATCCTAGGCTGAGGATTTTGGAAACGAAGCTGAACAGTTGGCTTTGCGTTGACCTCGTCCAAATCTCCTGATAAAAGTTTCAGATCCGGTTCTATCGTCTCTTGACTTTCTTGTAAAACGACTGCGAGATTATAAGCAATACGATTTTTGATTTGTGCTCCTTCTGTAGCATTTTCTGTTTCAGCTTCTTCTTTAGGTGAAACATGAATACCCGCTAATACACGTCCCTTAAAGCTTTTTGCTGGGATTTTCACTTCTATAGGTACAGTTGTTTCTGCATGTGCTGATACATTGATTTCCTTTTTCGCAATGAGCAAAACGTCACGGACATCAAACGGCAATGTCTCATCTAACGTTGGTTTTTTTTGACTATAATCGATCGTTCCACCATCACTCGTTACCGCCGGATTGACAGAGACCTCAAATGTTCGTTCTTCATCTGAAGAATTGCTGATAATTACTTCTAGTGTCTGATTTTGTTCCGGTGCCACTAATAAATCAAAATAACCGATTGCTTTATCTATTTGGTTCTCTGGAAATACCGGTTTGATTCCAAAGTCTCCTGCTGAATCCTTTGCTTGGCTGATTGACGGAAAAATGAAAAATAGACTTAAAATAGAAAAAAACGAAACAAACAGTCGTTTACTTTGATTCATTGTCCACCACATCCTTTCAACAACAACTGCGGTAAAAAATCCTTCACCTATAGTATTTTCACCGCAGTTTGTTGAATTTATTTCATACTCTATGCTACTGGGCCAGCCACGAGGTTCCAAGTCAAATCAGCCGTGAATGTTCCAGCTGCTGCTTTCGGCACTTTCAGTGTGATATTTGCTGGATCATAAACAGAAAGCCATGTTCCCAGACCTTGGTCTTTTGCTGCTGTAAATATTGGTGTCGCTGCACTTGCTTTACTCAACCCAGTTACAGTTTGACTAGTTGGTCCAGTGGATTCGTTATCTGACGTACTTTTAACAATGGATGTTCCAAAATCTAATTCAGCGCCTTGCAAAACTTGTGAACCGTTTACAAAATCTGAAACCGAAACTGTCACGTTCCACCCTTGTGCTTGGCCATCTGCACCTACACCTCGACGATCTGATACTTGGAGATAAGGTGTATCGTTTTTTGAAGCGTCTACTTGATACGTTTTTGTTCCGCTTTCAATCTCGTGTGTACCAAATGGCAATTCGGTAACTACATCCAGTGTTAAAGGACCTGTCTGGCCAGTTGCTGGATTTTCCGGATCTGCTGGCTCTACTGGTTTTGAAGGATCAGTAGGGTTAAGAGGCTCAACGGTATTTGTTGGTTCAGTAAAGGTAATATCTCCTTTTGAAGTCGCTTGACCCTCAGCAAAAGCTGGTGTTGCCAAGCCACCTAGAAGAAGTGTTGAAAGTAATAATGTCCCAATCATGTTCTTTTTCATAATAAATCACTCCTTTTTCTTAGTGACCTAAGTATAGTAGAGACAGTATGCAAAAAATCCTCATGAATTCATCCGCTTACTTGAAATTATGACCCTTTTTGTATAAAAGAGAAAAAAAACAATAAAATCGTTTACATGAATATTCTTCCTTTTTTATTAAGTATGAAAAAATATTTCAATTTTATTTTTTCGTTTCAAATTATTCTATTAGTGACATCCTTGAACTATAAAAATAGGAGTACGGCATCATCTGCCGCACTCCTATTTTTTTTCGTCATTTATTTCTTAAATAAAACGATTCTCACGCAATTTTATTTTTTTGATATCTTCTACTGTTTGTGTTCCAGCTAATTGCATGACCATTTCCAATTCTGTTTTAAAGAAATCAAACACTTGATGGACTCCTGTACTTCCTCCTAAAGACAATCCATAAATAACGGGTCTGCCAATAGCAACAAGATCGGCACCTGATGCGATTGCTTTGAAAACATGTTGTCCACGTCGTACACCGCTGTCAAACACGATTGGTACACGTTTATCTACTGCTTCTGCCACATATTGCAACGAATCAAACGCAGCAGGCCCCCCATCTAATTGACGGCCACCATGGTTAGATACCCAAATTCCACCAGCACCAGATTCTAATGATCGATAGACATCTTCTTCTGATTGAACACCTTTCACGTAGACTGGCAAATCAGAATGAGCAGCGATAAATTCTACATCTTTTGGACTAAGTTTTTGTTTGGAAGATTTATATACAGCATCCATCGTTTGGCCTACTCCTGATTGATAAGCCTGAACGATCGGCATTGGCAGCGGGAAGGTAAACCCATTTCTGCGGTCTGTTTCACGGTTTCCGCCAACTGTTGCATCCGCTGTCAATACGATTGCTTTTGCTCCATTACGCTTGGCCACTTCAAGAATATCCAAATTGATTCCATTATCTTTGCTCATATAAAATTGAAACCATTGCGGTGCTTTCTCCCCGCCTGCTTCTCTTATCTCTTCTAAAGTACAAGAAGCGTAAGAACTTGCTGTATAGATCGTCCCAAAATCTGCTACACCTTTTGCAGAAGCTTTCTCCGCCTTCACATGAGCTAATCCATGAGCAGCAACTGGTGCCATGATGATTGGTGCAGTCAGCATTTCTTCGTCAAAATGTGTAGTTGTATCGGGTAATTCTACATCTCTTAATACATGAGGAATAATCAAACGATGATTGAATGCCCGTTCATTTTCTTGATAAGTAAATAAGTCGCCAGCACCACTGCTGATGTAACCATAACCACCAGCTGGAATCACTTGTGAAGCCGCGATTTCTAAATCTTCCATATTGATAAAATCTACTATTCCTTCATTTGTACCTGCTTGATATGTTTTTTCCATCTAAATGCCTTCTTTCTATAAAAATTGAATGACGAACAATATGATAGCGTTTACACTTTTTATATTACTCTTCGACATTGATACAGGCAAATAATCTGTTTACATTTCAGCCATTCCAGATGTCACTACTCTGGAAGAAATGATTGTAATAAAAATAGATAAAAAACCGATGGGACTCTGACAAAATTCGTGTCAAAGTCCCTTTTTTTGAATAAACGGTGTTCAAAAGCCATTTTCTCGGTATTAAGCCCAACCAAACGAAAAATAGGAGGAGCTATTTTTGTTTGGCTGTTCTTATTACTTGATGCAGGGCAGCTTTTTCACGACCTCTGATTCACGGTGTTTCTTTTTCATCAACATTTTTACGAAATACTGTGGAAGACTATTGAAATAAGTGTGGATTGTTTCTTTGTGTTTCAATCGTTTCTTGCCATTCTTCATTTAATTTTGGATTACCGTTTTCTTCCTTGAACTCATAAGGTCCTAATTCAAAAAGCCCAGACAGTATTTGATTCACGATTTCATATAGTTCAGTGTGATCAGACACATGATTCTTGAAGATCATCTCATTATCACCACGTTTGAACCTCACATTCGGGCTCTCATGATGAACCTCTATGCATTTTTCTCCTTTTTTTAACTGACGGACTTCTGAAAACATCTCATAAATATCTTCTCCAGTAAAACCTTCAGCAAGCGCCAGACTGTCCACAAGACCGCCTACTGTCAGTTCAGAGATTATTGCTTGATTGGAATGTATAGCTTGTCGCTTCTACTACGCCACATGCATTGCAACCGCCTTCTGATAGTTCGCTTTTTCTAATCAATTGAACTTCTTTCATTTTCTCTTCCTCCTCTTAATTTTCTACTTATGTATTTTTATCACCTGACATAGGTGACTCCTATCAACGCTATCATGTGCTTTTTTCCTCAGAAATCCTATTTATCCATTCCATCTATCCCTTATTCTTCTACTTTTCTTTCTCTAGCATATAAGAGATACGCATAGTATTCAAGCAAGGATTGTCGATATAAAAAGAACAAATACTGCTATTTTGATTTCTTTTGGCTATATTACATATAAATAAAATTTATCATACCTGCTCTTTTTGACTATATCATCATCTGACTTCTATACTTCGTTTGTATTAAAACTTAGGAGGAATCATTCATGCTTACAGGGTTAAACTTATTAAATAATCCTTTTCTAAATAAAGGAACAGCTTTTACAAAAGAAGAACGGGCAAAATATGGAATCACTGGTATGCTTCCAAGTACTGTCCAGACACTGGAACAACAATCTGTTCAAGCTTATGGTCAATACTTAAGCAAACAAACAGATTTGGAAAAACGTATCTTCTTAATGAATCTATTCAATACGAATCGGACATTGTTTTATAAATTGATGGGCGAACATTTAGTTGAATTCATGCCTGTCGTTTATGATCCTGTCGTCGCGGATTCAATCGAACAATACAACGAAATTTTCTTGAAACCGCAAGATGCTGCATTTCTTTCAATCAACGAACCAGAAAACATCAAAGCAAGTTTGAAGAACGCGGCAGATGGACGAGACATTCGTTTGATTGTTGTGACTGATGCAGAAGGAATCTTAGGTATGGGCGACTGGGGTGTGAACGGTGTTGACATCGCTATCGGCAAATTGATGGTCTATACTGCTGCTGCTGGTATTAATCCAGCACAAGTTTTGCCTGTATCGATCGACGCTGGTACTAATAATGAAGAATTATTGAATAATCCCTTATACTTAGGCAATCGTCATGCTCGTGTAGAAGGCGAAACTTACTATGAATTCATCGATCAATTCGTTCAATCAGCTACCGAATTATTCCCAGAATTGTTATTGCATTGGGAAGATTTTGGACGAGGAAATGCTGCAGCGATCTTAGAAAAATACGAAGATCAAATCACTACTTTCAACGACGATATCCAAGGTACAGGAATTGTTGTCCTAGCAGGTGTATTAGGCGGATTGAATATATCCGGTGAACAATTGAAAGACCAAATAATTTTGACATTTGGTGCTGGTACTGCTGGTGTGGGTATCGCAAACATCCTTTTAGATGAAATGATCCGTCAAGGTGTACCTGAAGAAGAAGCACGCCAACATTTCTATCAAGTAGATAAACAAGGTTTATTGTTTGAAGATACAGAAGGATTGACTCCTGGTCAAATCCCATTCGCTCGCAAACGCTCAGAATTCATTAATGCTGATGAATTGACAAACTTAGAAGCAGTTGTAAAAGCGATTCATCCGACAATCATGATTGGTACTTCTACCCAACCTGGAGCATTCACTGAAGAAATCGTGAAAGAAATGGCTGCTCATACACCACGTCCGATCATCATGCCTTTGTCTAATCCAACAAAATTGGCAGAAGCAAAAGCAAAAGATTTAATAGAATGGACGGACGGAAAAGCATTAGTTGGAACAGGTATCCCTGCTGCTGATGTTGAATATAATGGTGTAACTTACCAAATCGGTCAAGCAAATAATGCTTTGATGTACCCAGGTTTAGGACTTGGTTTGATTGCTTCAACAGCTACACGAGTAAATGCTGAAATCATTTCTCAAGCTAGTCGAGCATTAGGCGGAATCGTTGATGTAACAAAACCAGGAGCAGCTATCTTGCCTCCAGTAGCAAAAATCACTGAATTTTCTCAAACGATTGCTGAAACTGTCGCAAAATCAGTTGTCGCACAAAACTTGAATCGTGAAGAAATCACGGATATCAAAGAAGCAGTTGAATCTGCTAAATGGGTTCCTGAATATAAATCTTTAGAAGATTAAGATCGTTATAGTAAAAGAACATACAGAAACTTTGTATGACGTCTAAAAAGAAAAAAGCGACTGCGGCAAAACAGCGGCCAGCCAACTCCTGCTCTTTTGCCGCTTTTCTTTGGCTTTTTTCATATGATACAGAATAAGAAAGGATCTGTAAAAATGGCACAAAAAACAACAACTGCAACTGCAGTTGAGGAAAAGAAAAAAGAAGGTTTTTGGTCCACAAAAATCACCGGCGTAAGTTTGCCACTTTATTTGATCATGGTCCTTGTCCTGATCATTGCAATGGCTTTAGGGAAATTACCGACGAATATGATTGGACCAATCGCAGTTTTGGTTATTTTCGGTAATTTATTTCATTTTATCGGGACAAAAATCCCTATCGTCAAAAGTTATTTGGGTGGTGGTTCCGTTTTTGCGATCTTCGCTTCTGCTGCGATTGCTACATTTGGGATCTTACCTGAATATGTAGTGAAATCCACAGAAAACTTTGTCAGCAATATGGGCTTTTTGGACTTTTATATTGCTGCCTTGATTACTGGTAGCATCCTTGGTATGAACCGTAATCTATTGATGAAAGCTTCTGTTCGTTTTATTCCCGTTGCACTTATTTCAATGGTCGTCTCCTTTTTTGCCGTAGGACTCGTGGGCATGCTTATCGGAAATGGTTTTGCAAATTCCGTTTTATACATCTCATTACCTGCGATGGCTGGTGGTGTTGGAGCCGGAGCCGTTCCTTTATCAACGATTTATGCAAATGTTTTAGGTACGGATGCTTCTTCTATCATTTCCCGCCTGATTCCTGCTACAGCAATGACAAATGTCTTAGCTATCATCGGTGCAGCATTAGTTGCTCGTGCTGGACAATCAATGCCAAAATTCAACGGCAATGGTAAATTAATGGAAAAAGGCGATCTTGGCGATGGAAAACCTCGAACTGTGAAACCTTCCATTCCACAGTTAGGTGTTGGTTTGATGGTATCATTGACTTTCTTCATCTTAGGACAAATTGGTAACTATTTTGTTCCTAAAGTCCATGCATACGCATTTATGATTATTATCGTTGTCATCTGTAAAATCGCCAACCTATTACCAGAATATTATGAAGATGCAGCTATCATGTTCAATAACTTGATTGTCAAAAACTTGACAGCAGCTGTTCTTGCCGGTATCGGTATTGCGTTGCTGAATCTGAATGTATTAGCTTCTGCTTTGACATGGCAATTTGTTGTCTTATGTCTGACAAGTGTTATCGCGATTTCAGTTGTTTCAGGATTTGTCGGTCGTTTGTTTGGTTTATATCCAATTGAATCAACTATTACTGCTGGCTTATGCAACAACTCGATGGGCGGAACAGGAAATGTAGCCGTCTTATCTGCAGCTAATCGGATGGAACTTATTGCTTTTGCTCAAATGGGCAATCGACTTGGTGGTGCCATCGTTTTGATCATCTCTGGTTTCTTGATGCAATTACTTTCTTAGTCAAAAAAACAAAAATACCTGATCATCAAGTATCCGCTTGATGATCGGGTATTTTTTTGATAAAGATTTACAGGATTTTCAAAAATCTTTTTTGCATTTTATCGGAATGATAACCGATGTGTTCATAAAATTGGTGTGCTTCTACTCTGTATTCTGCAGAATTAAGCCTTATTGCCGTTATTCCTCGTTTTTCGCTTCTTCTTCTACGCCAGTCATCAAAGCCTTTCCGATGCCTCTTTTTTCAGCATATTTAGACACAGCAAGTGCCATAATATTGAACATTGGATCGCTAAAAATCGATTCATAGGACTCCGCTTGTACATAGCCAGCTGCTTTTTTAGAAGTAGGATCTTCATAAACCAAGAAAAAATTTTTCTCTGGCTCCTTCAGCAGTTTCTTCATTTGTCTCACCGTAACGGTTAATGGTATATCATACCCTAATTGATCCGCATTGATTTCACGTAGTGCTTCTGCATCTTCTAAACGCATTTCCCGTAACATCCAAATCACCAGCCAATTTCTGATTTTTTAAAATGAATTTTTTTATCATAGTATACTTTTTTTTTCATTTAGAACAATATGTTTCAGTGATTTTGACTTGCGTTAGTCTAGATTCTCCTAATGTTTGTAAGATGACAAAGGCATTGTAACAATTGACCAAAAGAACCACGAGGACAATTACTTGAAAAATAAAGGTCACTTTTTTTGGAGACAAAATCCTGCTAAATTTTGCTCCCCACAAACCTCCAATAACAGCAGCGGGGATAATATAAAACAACATAGATAAATCAAAGCGCATAAAGCCACTTGTTAAAGCAATCGTTACCAATTTAGCCAGTTGAGAAAAGAAAATCGTAGATAGAGAATACAGCGTTGCTTCTTTTATTGGCAAAGCAAACATCAGCATCAGTAATGAAACATTGATGGGTCCACCACCGATACCTAAAAAGCTAGCTAAAAAGCCCAAGATCCCCCCACATATAAGATACCAAATCCATGACGTTAGATGAAATTTTGGCTGATGATGCTTGGTGTAGAAGAACGCAAAAACCAAGGTCAATACCGTCAAGAAAATTTGGATCAGCTGCACATGCTTTTCATTTTCAAACAACCGTAAAAAAACTTCGAATACAATGTTACCGGCTATTCCTCCAACTACAGCTCCACCAGATACCCAACCGACAATCTGCCAATTCAGCGATTTCCCACTTGATACTTGTCGCACTGTCGAAACAATAGACATCGTGAATACCGCAACCGTTGAGTAAAAAGAAATACCTGCAATAGAATGGGCACCGATAAGATCAAGAATCGGTTTGATCAACACGCCTCCGCCCATGCCG
Source organism: Enterococcus sp. E5-37 (assembly GCF_035726925.1). Lineage (NCBI taxonomy): Bacteria > Bacillati > Bacillota > Bacilli > Lactobacillales > Enterococcaceae > Enterococcus > Enterococcus sp. E5-37. Next base: position 125,782 of record NZ_JAPMLG010000001.1, on the reverse strand, counting down.
GAAATAGCGCCAACTGTATTTGCCAGAACGATCACCACAAAATAAATCAGACCAATCATATCATCTTGTATATCCTTTCTCTTATTTATATCTTTTAGCGATTTTTACTCTTTGCTTATATTATACAGTAAAAGAAACGAACGAGGCTTCGAAAGCTTTTCTACTTTTTAAGGAAATGTAGTACTAAACGAAAAGAGGTTGTGAAAAAGCTGTCCTGCATCAAGTAATAAGAACAGCCAAACAAAAATAGCTCCTCCTATTTTTCGTTTGGTTGAACTTATTACCGCAGATGCAAGCTTTTGAACACCGTTTAAGAAAGAGGTCGTGAGCCTGCCGTTCAGCTCCGAGTCACAAGGAACAATTTCAAAAAACAGCTTCTCATGTTTGTTGAATATTGTGACTTGTGACCGAGGAGTTGGCAGGAGAACACCGTTTAAGGAAGAGGTCGTGAGCCTGCCGTTCAGCTTTGAGTCACAAGGAACAATTTCAAAAAACAGCTTCTCATGTTTGTTGAATATTGTGACTTGTGACCGAGGAGTTGGCAGGAGAACACCGTTTAAGGAAGAGACTGTGAAGTCAACGTTTTGACCTGATTATTAGAGAAACAAATGGCAAAATAGTTCTTCATATTTCGCCGTTTTTCGAGCGAATGCCGAGGGGCAGCTGATTGAACATCGTTTATTTGGAAAAAGGGATTGTGACAAGACGTTTGTCACAATCCCTTTTTTTATATCTTATTAATTCATTCATTCTTTTGTTCTATTCTTCTTCTTCCGCCATGAATGTATTGAATACTTCTTCAATCATGTCCCATTCTGCGTCTGTTTCGATTTGTTCTAACTCGCCTTCTGTTCCATCTTCGTTTTCGATGTATGCATAAGCTTGTAATTCTACATCTTCATCTTCTGAAACACCAGCAGGATATAAAAGAACATAGTTACGTCCAAATTCTTCTTGTCCGTCAACTGTTAGTAGGATTTCATATAATGTTTCATTTCCTTGGTCATCCACCAATGTGATGTGTTCGTGTCCTTCATGGTCGTGGGAATGGTTATGTTCTGTCATAAGATTACCTCTTTTCTTTTATTATTAAAATAATTGCTTACCTGAGCCGTCTAAATAATTTTGTAAGATCATCACAGCTGCTAATTTATCGATGACTTTTTTTCGTTTGGCTCTTGAAGTATTTGCCTGCTCTACTAGCATACGTTCTGCCTGAACAGTGGTTAATCGTTCATCTTGATAATCAACTGGCAAGGAGAATAGTTCTTTGATCTTTTCTCCGTATGACATGGAAGCCTCTGCCCTTGGTCCGATGGAATTGTTCATATTTTTAGGTAATCCAACTACAAACCGGTCTACTTCATATTGTGCTACTAATTCCTTCAACCGATCAAAGCCAAACTCTTCTTCTGCTTCATTGATCCGAATGATCTCTACTCCTTGAGCTGTCCAGCCAAAGGGGTCACTGATAGCAACACCTACTGTCTTAGAACCGACATCCAAGCCCATTACTCTCATAAATTCACTCCATGATTTGAGAGGTAGTCCTTGACAATTACTTCCATGATCTCATCGCGTTCGTGACGGCGAATCAAATTTCGAGCATCACGATAACGAGGAATGTAGGCCGGGTCTCCAGAAAGCAAGTAGCCGACAATCTGATTGATTGGATTGTAGCCTTTTTCTTCCAAAGCCCGATAAACAATCGCTAATGTTTCGCTCACTTCTTTTTTGCGACTATCGTCAAAACCAAAACGTACGGTTTCATCTGTAAAACCCATGATTCTACACCTCTTTCCCGCAAGGTAATTCCAGCTTACCTTCTACAACCTTATTTTACTCGAAGAAAGGGAAAACTACAAACAAATATTCCAAACTTCCGAATAAATTAAGAAACACTATTTGTATGTTTTTTTCCTTTTTTCTGTAGTTTTATCAAAAGTACTCTTTTCATAAAGTATACGCTATATTTCTTTGAATGTATGTTTTTACACAATTTTTTCATAATATTCATAAAAAATTCGAATAGCTGCTACTAATTTTTTGTTTTTGTTGCTTGTCCTGTCTCATAATTGATCGTGTAGCCATCTTGAACATTGTAGATAAAGACATTGAATTCAATTTTTTTGTCTTCAATGCTTTCTGCTTCCAATTGCACTCCCCTGGCTACCAGTTCATCCCCCTCAAAATGAGGAGTGACACGGTAGCGTACATGATGATTTGTTTCTTTGATATATGCCGCAATATCATTTTCGTGAGCAAGCATGTATGGAGCATTCAACGAACGTGTCCCTGTCATCAAGTTTTTAATGTTGTTATTTTGACCAGTCAGCTGGAAACCAATTAAATGGCTGCGATTATATAACCATTGCCCGTCACTTAATTTCTTTTGTTTCCAACCTGTCGGGTCAATATACAAAGGCTCTCTCTTTTCAGTAGGGAACAAATCTTTTCCAAGCATAGCATTGGCTTGTCCTACTCTGTTCAATTTATCAATATTTGAATAGCTTTCCCATGTCCCTTTGGAAAGGCTAAGATCCTCTTTTGTAAATTCCGGCTGATTCCCATTGATTTCTATTTCTTGATGTTTTCCATCATATTCTGGCACATCCGCTACTTGAGAAGCTTGTGGTGTGGAATCAAAAATAGTTGTAATCTGCTGAAAGATATCTGAATCTTTTTGTGTGGTGGAAACACCGAATGCCCCTGCAATCACAGCAGCGACGATCCCCACGATCGCCTTGGTTGTTTTTTTGCTCATTTCTTTACTCCTTTACTAACAGCTCCCTAAATCTTAACATATGTTCCCCTATAAATAAATACTAGAAAGAAATAGAAACAGCAAAAAATAAAACCTGTTTTAAGATGGCTTAAAAATACAAAAAAGAGACGGATTCCTCGTCTCTAATCAGTCACCACTCTATCTGTAAGGTATTTATTATTATTCAAAAATTTTCTTCATACTCAAGACAATACACTGATTTCAAAACCGCTTGGTAAACGGTGCGCAAAAGCTTGCATCTGCGGTAATAAGTCCATCCAAGTTAAAAACATAAGAAGTTGTTTTTGCTTGGCTGTTCTTATTACTTGTTGCAGAGCAGCTTTTTCACAACCTATTTTAAGCGGGTGACGGGAATCGAACCCGCGACATCAGCTTGGGAAGCTGGGATTTTACCACTAAACTACACCCGCAATACAAAAACAGTATACGCCTCTTTTATTCCTTCCTCAAGTTTTTTTATTCTTTACGCTTCTGGTATGTTTTGTAGTAAAATAAAACTAATCAATCAATTATTGGAGAAGATGCTATGACGGGAAAAGAATTAGATCTGTTGCTGGACACTTGTTTACTCGCTGGGAAAATCATGATGGAAAGCAATGCGGAGATGTATCGGGTAGAAGATACGATGAGTCGAATTGCTTTAGCTTCTGGAAATTTCCGTTTGGTCAGCTATGTCACTCAAACCGGTCTCTTTATTGGTCTTGATCGTACCTCGACCATCCGAATGGAACAAATTACCAACCGTTCGATTAATTTAGAAAAAGTAGTAAAAGTAAATGATCTTTCACGTAAATATGTTGCTTCAGAGCTAACATTAGAAGAACTTTACTGCGAACTGCAAGCAATCGACCGAGACCGTTCTTTCTTTCCTGTCTGGTTGCAAATCGTTAGCGCGGCAGTGATCAGTGGAACAATTATGGTGTTATTTGGCGGAAAGATGACCGATTTACCTGTAACTTTAGTCATTGGAGGATTGGGATACGCAGCTTATCTATATAGTTTGAAATTTTTTAGAATCAAATTTTTATCGGAATTTTTATCTTCTTTATTGATTGGCATAGCCGCTATCTACAGCGTACGTTTTGGCTTAGGAAGCAATCAGGATCTAATCATTATCGGATGTGTGATGCCTTTAGTTCCTGGAGTTCAAATTACGAACGCTATCCGTGATTTGCTAGCTGGACATTATGTCTCAGGAGTTTCTCGCGGAACAGAAGCGATGATGACCGCTACGATGATCGGTTTTGCGATTGCTTTTATTTTCCAGCTTTTTTATTAGGAAAGGAACACAAGTATGGGGACGATATTTATTCAGTTTTCTTTTAGTTTTTTAGCGACTGCGGCATTTGCCGTTATTACAAATGTACCTAGGCGTTCATTGATTTGTTGTGGTCTTTCTGGTGCTTTTGGCTGGATGATCTACTGGATCTGTGTTCAAATAGGCGGATCTGCTGCTTTTGGTTCATTGCTTGGTTCTTTAGGAGTAGCATTCATCAGCGATCTTTTCTCTAAACGTTTGAAAATGCCCGTAACGATTTTCAATATTCCCGGGATGGTTCCTCTAGTCCCTGGTGGTTTAGCTTATCAAGCGGTTCGGAATCTCGTTACTGAATCCTATCGAGAAGCGGCTCATTATGCGGTCCAAGCAATTATGATTGCTGGAGCAATCGCTTTAGGTCTTGTATTATCAGAAGTCTTTAACCATAACATCCGTAATTTCAAAGTAAAGCGTGACGCAATCATGATGAAACGAAAAAAACGGCTTTTTAAATAAACGAAGTGTAACAAAGAAAAGGTTGTGAAAGAGACGTTCAGCCTTGAGCGATGACAAAATATCTCACAAACATTGCGACAAGTAACCGCAGGAGCAATAAGAAGTAATTATGAGTATTAAAAAAAGTTTTGTAAAAATAGCTTCTCACATTTTTACATAAAATTGACTTAATACTGAGAAACTGACTTTTGAACACCCTCTATCTGTAAAAAAGGGGCTGCGACATGATTTTTGTCACGGCCCCTCTTCTTTATTCAAATTTTTTCCAAAACGTTCGTTGATAATAAACGATCCATAGAGCGGAAAGTATTAGAACTAAACCGATCACAGGAATATTCACTAACCAAAATGGATAAAACAAAGCCAACATTCCGTATAAGACGATAAGAATAATACTGATGATCAATGAACCCATCATAGTTGCGACTAAACCCAAACTTCCTGAACCTCTGTTAAATAATTGGTTAATATTGGTCCAGTTCAGCAGCAGCAACCGATAATCTCTAGCGAAATAACGTAGTGACAATAAGTAGCAACCGAATAAAGAACCAAATAGCAAGCTAGGGATAAAAAACAAAGGCAGCTGAAAAGACAGTCCGCTTAATAATGCGATCCCACCAGTTAAAAAACTCTGCAATATCCATCCGAATCTGAACTTTTCTTTTAAATATTGGTTCATAGAGATTGGCAAAGAACGGATAAACAGAAAATTTTCTTGATCCAAAGAAATAAGATTACTGATAAAAGAAGTCTGATTAACTGTTAAGAAAGCCAATGCGATCCCTACCAGGAAAACAACACCGATTAACTTATTATCTAAATCAGTTAATTTTATTTCGCCTCCTAGGGCAAAAGCAAGAATAAAAATGATTGGAGTTAACAAGGAAGAAGAAAGAACTTGCATAATCAAATTAGGTTCTTTTACTAATTGAGCATTGTAACTAAATAAAAGCTGATGCACATTTTGGTTCTTTTTATGGGTTCTTTTTATTTTGAACTCACTGTTTGAATCAGTCAGTTGCTCTGTAAGCTTTGGTACTATCAGCTGTTTTACAGCAAGGAAAAATCCCAGAGCCGTGATAGCTAGTATTCCCCAACCCAATAAACCTTGTTGAGAAAGTGGCTGACTGGCAGCATCATAGAATGGCAATAATATCGAAATCGGATGCCGATCTGTTAACTCATTTTCAATAGTCCCCGTTTGATGATTCATCCACATGATTCCAGCAAATGCGATCAGCATCGAGCTGCCAAGCAAGATACTAGAAACTGTTTTTCTATGTTTTTTAAACACTGCTGTTCGAGCCAAACCAAAAACAATCAAACTAGCCAGACAAAAAAGAATAATCAAAAATAGAGAAAACAAAAGGATTGAGATAATGATAGTAAGCAAAATCCCTAGATCAGCTCGCCATCCGGTTAAAATAAACATGACTAGAAGCGGAAAAACAAAAGGGATGATGGTCAAAGCAACTACCAAAATCTTTGCTGAAAAAACCTGTCCTTGTCCAAAAGGCAGAGGCAAAAATACTTGCAGGTCATTTCCTTCAAAAAAGATATTATAAATGACTGATATACTTTGAGTTAAACCTAACATACCAAAAAGTGCCACGTAATAAGTAAAGAAACCTGGCAATTTAACAAAGTTCATAGCAAACATAGCAAATCCGTAAATCAGTAAAAAAATCAGCCCTGAAAAAAGATTTTGAGACAAAAGATAGATAGTTAATCGCTTTCCCTTTTTTCCTTTCTCTCTTGCTTTATTCGTGAGCTGTGGATTAACATATAAAAGATTAACTCGAATTAATTCTAATAATTGTCGCTTATACATACGGTCCATCTCCTGTCGCTTGCCTTCCAGCCATTTTCAAATAAATCTTTTCTAGCGTTTCATCAGGTGAGCCATTCAATAATTCACTAACTGCCCCCTGATAAATCAATTCACCTTTCTTCAAAATAGCCAGTTTATCGCATAACTGTTGTGCGGTATCCAATACATGTGTAGAAAAAATGACTGTTTTTCCTTTTGCGGCATGAGCCTTCATCATTTCTTTCAAATCAAATGCTGCTTGAGGATCAAGTCCTTGCAAAGGTTCATCCAATACCCAAATATCTGGATCTGGCAGCAACGTGCCGATCAAAATCGTTTTTTGACGCATTCCATGTGAAAAACTTGCGATTGTTTCATTTTGATGACTATACATATCAAAAAGCGCTGTCAATTCTGCTAAACGCTTTTCTTTTTTTTGTGTGTCTAATTCATAGGCAGCTGAAATCAAGTCCCAATATTCTCCAGCCGTCAATTGTAAAAAAATATCTGGGGAATCAGGCACATAACCGATTTTTTGTTTGATACTCAAGCGATTTTCCGTCAATTTCATTCCATCTACTAAAATCGTTCCCGATGATGGTTCAATAATACTAACTAAACTTTTAATCGTAGTTGATTTTCCGGCACCATTATGTCCTAAAAATCCAAAAATTTCCCCTTGTCTTATCGAGAGAGACAAGTCTTTTAATGCTTGTTTTTTCCCGTAACTTTTACTTACATTGATGAATTCAATCATTTCTGTACTCCTTTTGTTTGTTATTACTTTTTATTGTACCCTTCGTTATTGGTGGAGTAAATGTCAAAAAGAGTGCATAACAAAAAAGGATAGAAACGACTAGGCTGCTACTTGGGTTGTTCTCTTCTACAGGAAAACACTCTTCTAACAGGTAAGATATGAGTCTTTGTTTTCTTTAAAATGATTCATTTTCTATCTTTTCTTGCATAAAATTCTTTAATTTATCAATACTTCTCTTTCCCATCTCTAGTTGTTCTCCATTTGCAAATGTTACTATTTCGTTTACTCTGCTAATAGATGTGATGTTTTCAGTATTAATGATATAAGCTTTTAAATCTTTACATAAATACTCATATTCGAGTGATTTTTTATATTTTTTAATTGTGCCGTTTACGAGAATCTCTTCATCTTTCAATACTAGGCCTATTTTATTTTTATAACCTGGCATGCTCATTAGATAAAGGATTTCATCGTAATGGACATAGTGATCGCTATTACCATAACGGACAGTTGTCCACCTTTTTTTCGTAGCATGTTGAACAGGATAGTTTTCTTTTTCTTTCAATAAGTAACTTTGGATGCTTTTTTTATTTTTTTCATAAGTGAATTCTTTTATCAAATAACCACTAGGCGTAATCTTTCGATTAATAACAGTTATTGCTTTATTCGGATGAGACGTTAGATAAACAATTTTACACTTTTCATTCTTTTCTCTAAGCATTTCGCCTAGTTCGATACCGCTATAATAGGCGTTCAAATCGATGTCTAGGAAAAAAATATCTGAGGAATAGATTTCATTATTTTTAATGAATTCAACAAATTGTATAACGTTCAATCCCTGAACGATCTCAAATTTCCAAGGACTTAATAAAATTCTGGATTCTTCCAAAATTTCTACTAGCATTTTTTCAAAAACCAAACTATCATCCAAAATAAATATACGCGTTACCATAAAAAGTACCTCCACTCGATATTTTACTATCAAAATCATTTCATACAACTTTTCAACATACATGTTAGGAATAAATTGTAATTCTCTTCACAATCTTTTCCAACACCTTTGAAACCGATATCAAATACTTTCAGGATGCTGCTTCTAAAATAAATATCAAACAAATGAATACATCATGCAAAAAAAGCCAGACAACCGACGTCCTTGCGTGTCAGCTGTCTGAGCTATGTTTATTTATTTTGTTCTTTTAAAAAGAACGATACACATACTGATTTTTCGGAGCAGAGACTTTCTCAGCGTTTGTAACAACTACAGATGGGATTTCACGCTTGAATGGTTGATAATAGTCTGATTGGATGGTTCCTTCTATTTTATACCATTCATCATTTTTAACCGTTACTCCTTCCGGCATATGCGTCAACAAACCAAAGACTCCTGAATCTGCCACACAATGGATAATGCCGAATCGGAACAAGAAGATATCTGTATTGCTATCGTTCGGTGTTTGGTAAACAAATCCTTCATAGCTGATTTTTTTGCCAATGAATTCGCTAGGGTAATTATAAATTAGCTCCATAACTTCTAAATAGTTTTCATCTGTGATCTTGATAGTTTGCTTATCCCCATACTTTTCTTTCAACTCATTCATTTGGTCTAAGTAGTCTGATTTGTTGAAATAAATACTGGTATCCGGCTTTAAGTATTGTGTCTGCATCTCCGGATCCCCTACTGATTCTTTACTTACTGGGAAATTAAATCCTTTGGCTTCTACGATCGTAGTGTCGAGACTAACTGTTGGAAACAACGTCCCCACGATTACTGGCAAAGCTAGCAGTACATAAGCGATTCCACGTTGATAAGGTTTTGACAACCCATGGTCATGATCGTGCTCGTGTGCCTTGTCCTCTGCTTTTCCGTTTTTGACCCACAAATACAGCTGAACTAAAGCCAAAAGAGCAGATAAAATCATTGAAAGAATAGCTAAGTAGCGATAATGGACATTGATATATTGATCGAGTTTGCCAGAAACTTGCAAGTACATCATCAATTCGAAATACCCAGATAAAATCAAAAACCGCAGCATATTTTTCCTCCTAAATAAATAATGTGAATCCAATAACGCTAAGGGCAATCAGTCCGATCAGCGATAAAATAAAGCGTCCTGTAAAATATCGTTTCATCATCAGTAGATTTTTGATATCGACCATTGGGCCAAAGACCAAAAAGGCAGCTACAGGTGCTGTGCCGAACAGACTTAACAAAGAAGATCCTATAAACGCATCTGCTTCTGAGCAAAGAGACATCGTAAAGGCCAATAACAGCATGATGATAATGGCTAAAATCTTTGTTGAGCCGAGCGTTAGCATAATTCTAGTTGGTAAATAAGTCTGCATCGCAGCTGCGATTAATCCGCCAATGATCAAATAACGACCTGTATCAAAAAATTCGTCGATTGAATGTGTCAACACATGCCCAGTTTGATGGATCAGCTGATTTTTTGGTTCATTCTTCTCACTTTGTTCTTCTTCATGGACATGATGATGGTGATTTTCTGCTACTTTAGACGTGATTTTTTCTTTCAATACAGCGTCTTTTTGAAAATAGGCAAGCCAGACACCAATCACAAGGGCAACAAAAAAGCTGCCTATCACCCGCCAGCTTGCCATCTGCCAAGAATTGCCAAATGCGATAAAAGTGGAAAAAATCACGATTGGATTGATGATCGGAGCAGTCAGCATAAAAGCAAACGCTGTGTGAACTGGTACGCCTTTTTTAACAAATTGATGAACGATCGGTACGATGCCGCATTCACATGAAGGAAAGAAAAATCCTAAGATCGAACCAGTAAAAATAGAGAATATACGATTTTCAGGAAGCCATCTCTTCACACGTTCTGGGGTCAAAAATACTTGTAAGGCGCCTGAGATAAGACAGCCTAATAATACGAAAGGTAATGCTTCAATAACGATCGATAAGAAAATCGTACTCATCTGCAAAACCGAATTTGGAATAAAAGAAAACATGAGTTTCCTCCTTTTTATTTCTAGTTCATTCGCTTTGCAAATATACGCTTTTATTCAAAAAAAAACAAGTTGCTCTGTAAATTTTTACACAACTCTTATTTTTTACCAAAGCACTTCAATTGACTTTTTCTGTTATTCCCATTAAATTAAGGTCTCATACATATCACTTCTATCACAAAAGGGAGAATAAAAATGAAACAAACCACTAACTTGACTGAAGTTCAAGACATACTGCAACAATCATCCGTTGTCGTCGTTTATCTTTCGATGCCTAATTGCAGTGTTTGTCACGCTGTTCGTCCACGACTAGAAGAACTGCTCACACATTATGATATTCCGGCACTTCATTTGGATGCATTTGAAACACCAGAAGTAGCTAGTAAATTTGAAGTGCTGACTGCGCCAGTTGTCCTGATTTTTCATCAAGGAAAAGAAGTCTTTCGGCAAGCACGGTTCATCGACTTTAAAAAAATCCGTTATCTACTAGATGAACTGACAGCAGAAGATGATTCCCTTTCTTATGAAGAAATCTTCCGAACAAAATAATCGTTGTCCAAACAGAAAAAAGCGATTGAACAAGTGAAAGTTTTGCCTTCATTTGTTCAATCGCTTTTTATTTTTATTCTGCTGTATTTTCGGAATGCGCATTTGCGTCAGAATGCAAGAAATAGATCAAGGTTTGCAATTCATTCGTCAAATCAACATTTTGGATCAATACATCTGACGGAGCATTCAATCGAGCAGCGGTAAAGTTCAAGATTCCTTTGATTCCTGCTTCCGTTAACTGATTGACTACTTCTTGTGCTCTTTCAGCGGGTATCGTTAAAATTGCTACTTCGATTTGTTGGATCTTGATTTGTTCTGACATATCTTCCATTGGATAAACGGGGATACCGTCTACGATGCGCCCAACGATTTCCTCATTCACATCAAAAGCACAACTGATACGTATGCTATTACTTTGATGGAATTTGTATTTTAGTAAAGCACTTCCCAAGTTCCCTACACCGATCAGCGCAACATTTGTCAATTGATCGTCGTTTAATGTCTTTGCAAAAAAGTGCATAAGATCTTCTACATCATAACCATACCCACGTTTTCCTAATTCGCCAAAATAAGAAAAATCTCGACGGATCGTTGCACTATCTACTTGAACGGCTTCACTTAATTCAGTTGAAGACACTTTTTTCTTTCCAGCATTATTTAAAATCCTTAAATAGCGATAATACAAAGGCAGTCTTTTAGCTGTCGCCTTTGGAATAATATGATCTTTCACGAAATGACCTCCACGTATTGTCTAATTACATCTTTGATTTCTCCATCATAGCAGTATTTATAGGAAAAAATCAATTCCATTGCTCAGATATTGTGAAATTTTATTCTTTATTCATTTATTTATCATTTCTGCAAATCTCGCAGTATAATGGAATTTATGGTAGACTACTAATTGAAAAATAGTTTTTTATTTGAGGAGAATTCACAAAGTAGAAAAGAGGATTCCATGATATTATTACAAGCCAATCAGATTGCTCGCCATTTTGGTGCAGAAGTCTTATTTGAAAACATACATTTAGAAATCAGTACAGGCGCTCGTGTCGCTTTAGTTGGTAGAAATGGCGCTGGAAAATCGACTTTATTGAAGATCATTGCTGGAATTGAAGCACCTGATGAAGGAAAGATCGCTAAAAATAAAACAGCGACTCTCGGATACCTCGCTCAGGACACAGGACTTGATTCCAATGAAACAGTTTGGAACGAGATGCTGAAAGCTTTTGAACAAGTTAGACAAATGGAAGAGCGGATGCGCGAGCTAGAGATTTTCATTAGCGAAGGTACGCCAGACACACCTGCATATACTTCTTATTTAAAAGAATACGACCGGCTGCAACACGATTTTTCAGATCGAAACGGCTATGGTTATGAAAATGAAATTCGTTCCGTATTGCATGGGTTTAAATTCGATTCTTCATTTTATGATCAGAAAATCGATACTTTATCAGGCGGACAGCGCACTCGTTTAGCTTTAGCTCGCATGCTTTTGCAACACCCTGACATTTTGATTCTAGATGAACCAACGAACCATTTAGATATCGAGACGCTTTCCTGGCTTGAGAATTATCTGCAAAGCTATACTGGTGCATTATTGATTGTTTCCCATGACCGTTATTTTTTAGATAAAGTAGTCAATGAAGTCTATGAATTAAGCAGAAGAAAAATGCGCCATTACAAAGGTAACTATTCGAAATATCTAGATTTGAAAGCAGAACAGCTAGCAAGTGAATGGAAGGCTTATGAAAAGCAGCAAACAGAAATCCATAAATTAGAAGACTTCGTTGCTCGGAACCTTGTTCGCGCCTCTACCACAAAACGAGCGCAAAGCCGCAGAAAGACATTAGAAAAAATGGACCGGCTGGATCGTCCTCAAGGGGATGAAAAACAAGCAAACTTTCTATTCAGTATAGAAAAGCCTTCTGGAAATGTAGTCTTGCAAATCGAAGATGCCGCTATCGGATATGATAATGTCACCTTATCTGAACCAATCAATATAGATATCCGTCGTCAAGAAGCGATTGCTCTAGTAGGTCCGAATGGTATCGGGAAATCGACATTGCTGAAATCAATCATTCACCAGATCCCTTTTATCCGTGGAAAAGAAACGCTAGGGACAAATGTCACCATCGGCTATTACGATCAAGGTCAAGCTGATCTGCATACAAACAAGACGATCCTAGCAGAATTGTGGGATGAGCATCCTACCACTCCAGAAAAAGAGATTCGAAGTGCTTTAGGTGCTTTCTTATTTTCTGGCGAAGATGTAGAAAAACCAATCCCTCTGCTAAGTGGCGGTGAAAAAGCACGGGTTGCTTTAGCCAAGTTAGCGATGAACAAAGAAAACTTTTTGATTTTGGATGAACCAACAAACCATTTAGATATTGACAACAAAGAAGTATTAGAAAATGCATTGATCGATTATGACGGCACACTGCTTTTTGTTTCCCATGACCGATATTTCATCAATCGGATCGCGACAAAAGTCGTCGAACTCTCTGAAAATGGCAGCAAAGTCTATCTAGGAGACTATGATTATTATTTAGAGAAAAAGCAGGAAGAAGAAGAAATCGCCGAATTGTTGGCACAAGATGAGCCAGAATCTGCTCCTGCTCCCACGAACAAATCTGATTATTACCAAAGCAAAGAACAGCAAAAGCTTATCCGTAGCCTTCAACGAAAAATTACTCAGGTTGAAGAAGAAATGGCGCGGATCGATGAATGGATCGATCAGTTGGAACAAGAAATGGTCGCGCCAGAAAACCTGGAAGATCACGTAAAACTCAATGAGCTGAACCAAGATTTAGAAGCTGCTAGACAAGATCAAGAAACAAAATTGACGGAATGGGAAGAACTAAGCTTGGAATTAGAAGAATACGAGAATTAAAAGCCAATGGAAAGAGGTTGTGACAGCACTGTTGTCATAGCCTCTTTCTTTTTTATGCAGAAACATAGCGAAACCTTTCTCTTTTTCTTACTATTTTTCTCTACTGACAAAATAAACAATAATTTTCCGGCACAATTATTTGCTGTTTTTTACCATAACATAGTACGATCAACGTAGAAAAGGAGATGTTTTTATGAAAGTTGTTGTCATTGGCGGTGTAGCTGGCGGTCCTTCATTTGCCACTCGTTTCCGTCGATTGAATGAAGCGCACGAAATCATTATCTATGAACGCGGAGAAAATATTTCTTATGCAAGTTGTGCTTTGCCTTATTATTTAGGAGGTGTGATCACTGACCGTGACTCGCTGATCGAACGTACACCAGAAATATTGAAAACAAAAAACAACATCGATGTCTTTACTAAACACGAAGTAACAGCAATCGATCCTTCTACTAAGCGATTAACAGTTAAAGACCTATCCACAAATGAAGAAACAAAAACAGATTACGATAAGTTGATCATCTCTTCTGGTGCTAGACCAGATTATCCGGATATTCCCGGAGTTTTTGAAGCAGAAAACGGCTTTGTCCTCCGTAGTGTGACGGATGCGGATCGAATCAAATCGTTCCTTGAAGAAAAAAATCCACAACATGTCGTCATTCTTGGTGCAGGTGTTATGGGTCTGGAATTAGCTGAGAATTTCAAGCATCGCGGCTTAGACGTGACTTTAATCGATCAATTGCCACAAGTCGCTTTCCCTTATGATCCAGAAATTGCTGATTTAGTTTATGACAAATTGCTGAAAGAAGGATTAGCCGTTCATTTAGAAACAAGAGTTACTGAGATCCGTGATAAAGGTCGAGAAATAGTATTATCAGATGGCTCCGTCCTTTCTGCTGATATGCTAATTTTTGCTGTTGGTGTTTCTCCGAATAATGAAGTGGTGAAAGCAACCGGCATACAATTATCAGATACAGGCCAGATCATTGTTGATGACCAGTTACAAACCAATCTGCCGGACATCTATGCGATTGGCGATATTATCGAAACGACTAGTGTAGTGACTGGTCAGCCGATCCAAAGTATGCTTTCCAGTGCGGCCAATCGTCAAGGACATATGTTGGCAGATATTTTAAATGGTACGCCTATGCGCTATCGCGGATATATTGGTGCAGGTGTCGCAAAAATCTTTGATCATACAGCAAGTTATGCGGGAATGACAGAACATGCATTAAAAGCATCAGGCATAACAAATTATAAAACTGTTTTTATCACTCCTTTTGACCATGCCTATTTCTATCCAGAAGCTACAAGATTAAATCTAAAGCTGATTTTTGATGCAGATAGCGGTCGTATTTTAGGTGGACAAGCATTTGGAGAAAAAGGTGTCGATAAACGGATGGGAGAACTTTCTGTAGCGATCACCGGAAACTTGACAGTCTTTGATTTGCCTGATTTGGAGTTGCCTTACTCTCCACCGTATTCTACTACCCGTGACCCGTTGAATATAGCTGGTTATGTCGCAATCAATCAAATGACGAATATCGTAGAAACGATCAAAGCAAGTGATATACCCGAAAACGATTTGAAAGAAGCGTTCTTTTTAGATATACGTGAACCTAATAAAGCACCTTCTGGCAGTATCTCGGCAACAAAAAATATTCCAATGAATGAGTTACGAGATCGAATCAATGAAATCCCAAAAGATAAAAAAGTTTACATTACTTTCAGAAGAGGATTGAATACTTATACTTCTGCCCGAATCTTGGCAGGTTTGGGTATCAAAGCGATTTTGATTGAAGAATAAAAAAACGACCGCGGTGGGTAGCCGCGGTCTAGGAGTTATTTTTACTTGAGGAGTAAAAATGAAAAAGTATATAGGGTTGTTGGTTGGTATGTATATAGAATAGAAGATAAATGTGAAGAAATTGTGCATTATTTCTTCACATTTATTAGGTTATAGTTTAAGAAAGTTTAAACATTGCGCAATTTAATTATTTTAGCTGTTTCTTTTCATAAAAAAACATGTTGTGACTCTGAGACAAATCATAGTCCATAGTGATGTCTCTAGAGTAACTACGCCTAATATTACGAGGCATAATATTAATTCATCAGCACTAGTACCTAAACTAGCATCCCTTTCGAATATTTTTTCTTATATAATAAAGTTTGCTTTCACTCCTCTAATCTCACCAAATCGACTGGCTTGCGTTGTGTGATACTAGGAACTGATTTGTTTAGAACGACTTTTCTATTGTAATCATATTTTTCGCCATCCTCGTTGTCTTCTAATCCTTCAATGAATGATCCCTAATGTGTGTATTAAGTAATTTAATTTTTTTGTTCCTATTTATTTAACAAATAAATAATATAAAAGGTAAATAAAAAAGAGTGGATTTCTCCACTCCATGAAAAGCCGACTTTTTGGGACGCTTTTTTTTGCCAAGCCTCACATTTTTATAGCCAAACTTCTTTTGCGACTTGCTGCAATAATTGGATTTTCTTCCATTGTTCTTCTTCTGTTAAATGGTTTCCTTCTTCTGTTGAAGCAAACCCACATTGAGGACTGATACTTAGATTTTCCAATGGTACAAATTGTTGTGCTTCTTTTATTCGTTCTTTTATTTTCTCCGTATCTTCCAAATCTGGAAACTTAGAAGTAACTAATCCTAAAACAACTTTACTTTCTTTGTTACTCCAATGTCTTAAAGGAGTAAAATCTCCTGCTCGGTCAGAATCGTATTCCAAAAAGAAACCATCATAATTTGTTGAAAACAACTCTTCTGCAATGGGTTCATATCCACCGGAAAACAGCCAAGAAGAAGCGTGATTCCCGCGGCAGATATGTGTTGTGATCGTCAAATCTTCTGGTTTGTCTTCCAGTGCATTATTGATAATCTCTGTACAAATATGGGCCATTTCTTTCGGATCAATTCCTTTTTGAAGAAGTGCTTCTCTTTTAGTTTGATCAGCTAGAAACGCCCAATTTGTATCATCGAATTGCAGGTAACGGCAACCTTTTTCATAAAAAGCATGAATCGCTGCTTTGTAAGTAGAGGACAAGTCCTCATAAAAATCAGCTAGATCAGGATAAATCTCCTTGATTTTTGAAGAACCATCATTAGATAGAATCTCTTGTCGTAAAATCATCGTGGGACTAGGGATCGTTGCTTTTGCAACAAAAGTATCATCTGTTTCCACTACTTCTTTCAGAAAAGCAAAATCTTTTAAAAATGGGTGATTTGGATTGAAAGATAATTTATCTACTACCCGAATATTATAAGCTGGAGCTGCTTTTCCGTGGAATGTTTGATTATATCCAGTTTCTGGAACATAGCCTTCGATACCATTTAGTTCTTCTAAAAAATCAAGATGCCAAAATCCACGCCGAAATTCACCATCTGTAATTCCTTTGATGCCGACTGCTTTTTGGTCTTCCACTAATTTTTTTATTTCCTGGTCTTCGATTGCACGAAGTTCTTCTTTTGAAAGTAAGCCTTCTTGAACTTTTTTTCTTGCTTCTTTGATCGATTGCGGGCGTAAGAAACTTCCGACATGATCTACTGTAAATGGTCTATTTTTGCTCATTTCACTCACTCTTTTCTTTGTTTTTTTGTAAAAAAAAATCCTTTTACTAGCAAATACTAGTAAAAGGACGATTATACTCGTGGTACCACCTTTTTTCAGAAAAAACATTCTTTCTCTCAGCCTGACAATAAAATCAGTGGTCTTGGTAACGAAAGACTGTTCGTTTTTGCCTACCTTTCGACAAAAAATCCTCTAAGGCCATTTTCGACAGTCAACTTCTAGCTTTTTACACCAACCAAAGCCTCTCTTGAACCATTTTCTGTCTACTTTCCTTCTCATCGGATACTATTAGAATAAAATTAGAATAGCATGTTTGAAAGAAAAGTCAATAGGGAATAAGAACAAACAAAAACTAATTTGTTATTCTTAGTAATTGGTTTGTGGAATACAATAAAGCTTTTCTAATATGATAATTGTTCAGTCGTCCTTTCATCTTAGATCACTTCCTTAAAATGATCATACCCGTTTCAACCACATAAAAAAGGACTTAATTTTGAAAAATTTCCCATCAAAACTAAGTCCTTTTTATTATAGTTATACAAATTTGCTTATTTTCTCGCTATTTCCGATACATCTTGAATTCTAAGAATAGGTCATTATAGATGCCTAGGTATTTCGATCCTAGATCTTCGTAGACTTCAAGATGGGAGATCGTGTCATCAGATGGATAGAATTGTTCGTCCGACGAAATGTCTTTTGGCAATAACGCTTTTGCTTTTTCATTTGGTGTAGAATAACCAATATACTCTGCATTTTGTGCCGCATTTTCCGGTTCTAGCATAAAGTTGATGAAATCATAGGCACCTTCTTTATTTTTCACGGTTTTTGGCATAACGATATTATCAAACCAAAGATTGGAACCTTCTGGTGGGATTACGTAATGTAAATGTTCATTTTCCCACATCATATCGGCAGCTTCGCCAGAAAATGTCACTGCCACGGAGGCTTCTTCATTGATCATATACATTTTGATCTCATCTGCCACGATTGCTTTGACATTTGGCGTTAAATGATTCAATTTATTTGCTGCTTCTGTCAGCTGTGCCATATTCTTACTATTCAAAGAATAGCCTAAACTATTCAAAGAAAGCCCCATAACTTCTCGTGCACCGTCAATCAGCATCAAACTGTCTTTTAATTCCGGCTTCCACAAATCATCCCAATGCTTAATTTGATCTGCATCAAAGAATTTATCGTTATATACGATCCCTAAAGTTCCCCAAAAATATGGAATCGAATACTGATTATCTGGATCAAAATCCAAGTCTAAAAATCGTGGATCAATATTATTTAATCCTTTGATCTTCGAATGATCTAATGGAAGTACTAGTTTTTCTTTGATCATTTTTTGGATCATATATTCACTTGGTATAGCGATGTCGTAGTTTGTCCCACCTTGCTGGATTTTTGTGAACATCGCTTCATTAGAATCAAATGTTTCATAATTCACTTTGTATCCATATTCTTTTTCAAATTTCGTGATCAGACTAGGATCGATATAATCTCCCCAGTTATAGATGGTAAGTACCTTTGCTCCACTCATGCCACTTGTTTTTTCAAGTTGACGAACACCAAGCAGCAACACCGCAATAATGATGAGAATACCTAAAAACAGAGATTGTAATTTTTTCATCGCAGCCGTGCCACCCCCTCGCGTACTCTTCTGTTTTTCTTCAGCCGTTTTGGACGGTTTTCTTTACTAATGAAGTAGTATCCAATGACCAATATCATGGAGAACAAGAAAACTAACGCACTTAGCGCATTGATTTCTAAACTGATTCCTTGTCTTGCACGAGAATAAATCTCTACTGAGAGCGTCGTAAAGCCATTTCCTGTGACGAAAAACGTAACCGCAAAATCATCAAGAGAATAAGTAAATGCCATAAAATATCCAGCTATGATTCCTGGAGAAAGATAAGGCAAAATGATATTTTTGACTACTTGGAAATTATTAGCACCAAGGTCTCTAGCCGCATCGACCATTGAATCGTTCATTTCCTGCAATTTTGGCAAGACCATCAAGACGACGATTGGAATGCTGAAAGCAATATGGGAAAGCAATACACTCTGAAAACCTAATCCGAATCCTAGTAGTGTAAAGAAAATCAAGAAACTAGCACCGATAATAACATCAGGAGAGACTAATAAGATGTTATTCATGCTCAACAACGCTGTCCGTGCACGTCGTTTCTTCGTGTAATAGATTCCCATAGCCCCAAATGTCCCGATGATCGTGGCGATCAATGCAGATAAGAAAGCCAGCATGAACGTATTCAATACGATAATGATCAAACGAGTATCTTCAAAAACAGCTTCATAATTTTCCCAAGTAAACCCTGTAAAGCTGTTCATCGTTCCTCCTTCATTGAAGGAATAAAAAATCAGATAGAAGATCGGTGCATATAAGAATAAAAAAACAATCCCTAAATAAAGATACGACCATTTAAATTTTTTCATTTATGAGCGACCTCCTTTTTTCTTCTCGCCTGTCAGGAGCATCACGATGAACATAGCAATGATTAAAATCACACCGATTGTAGAACCCATCCCCCAGTTTTGTGTAACCAAGAAATGCTGTTCGATAGCCGTTCCTAAAGTGATCACCCGATTTCCGCCAATCAGACGAGTCAGCATGAATAAAGAAAGAGAAGGAATAAATACTGCTTGGACGCCGCTTTTCACACCATTTAATGATAACGGAAAAATCACTCGTCGGAAGGTCTCAAAGCTATTCGCGCCTAAATCTCTGCTGGCACTGATCAAAGAAGGATTCATCTCTTCCAATGCATTGAAAATTGGCATAATCATAAATGGAATCTCGATATACGTTGCCACGAACAGAAAACTGAAGTCTGTGAATAATATCTGTTTCGGCCCGATCCCGATAAAATCAAAGAAATGATTCACGCTGCCGTGCACACTGAAAATTCCAATAAATGCGTAAGCTTTAAGCAGCAGATTCACCCATGTAGGCAAAATAATCAGCATCAGCCATAATTGCTTGTGCTTCAGTTTTGTTAAAAAATAAGCAGTCGGGTAACTGATGATCAGCGTGAAAAACGTGATCAAAAATGCATACCATACAGAATTGATCGTCATAGAAAGCGATGTCCCCGACGTAAAATAAGATAGATAATTATTCAGCGTGAATTGCCCATTCATATCAAAAAAAGATTGATAAATGATCATTAATACAGGCGCGATCACGAATAAACCGAGCCACAAAATATAAGGGACGGAATAGATCCTGCGCATTGTTTTCATTCTTGTCCCCCCTATTCTTCGTAGCTGTCAAGACGTGCATCGAATTCTTCTTCAGACTCGTTGAAACGCATGACATGGATATCTTCTGGCTCAAAGGCCAATCCTACTTTGCTTCCTTCTTTAGCTTTTTTCGTTGAATGGACCATCCATTCATTTTGCTGTTCATCATAACAGATGATTTCATAATGGACACCACGAAACAGCTGAGTATCAACCGTTACGACTAGTTTTCCTTTATCTGGTGTCGTGATCGTCAAATCCTCTGGGCGTAAAACAACTTCAACTGGTTCATTTAGACGCATCCCGCCATCGACACATTCAAATTGCTTACCAACAAACTCAACTAGATTATCTTCGATCATTACACCGTCCACGATATTGCTCTCCCCAACAAAATCAGCAACGAAATGATTGATTGGCTCATCATAAATATCTACAGGTGTACCACTTTGGACGATTTTCCCTTTATTCATGACAAAAATCTCATCACTCATTGCCAACGCTTCTTCTTGGTCATGAGTAACAAAAATAAACGTGATTCCTAATCGTTGTTGCAGATCCCGCAGTTCATACTGCATATCTGTACGTAGTTTCAAATCAAGCGCCGATAACGGTTCATCTAGTAGCAATACTTTCGGTTCATTTACAATTGCTCGTGCAATCGCTACACGCTGTCTTTGACCACCAGACATTTCACTGATCTCCCGTTTTTCGTATCCAGGAAGCTGGACCATACGCAAAGCATCTTTTACCTTCTTTTCGATATCTGATTTGGACATTTTCTTGATCTTCAATCCAAAAGCAACGTTATCAAAAACATTCATATGAGGAAAAAGTGCATAATCTTGGAAGACGGTATTTACTTGTCGCTTATTAGCTGGCAAATCATTCAACCGTTTCCCTTCAAAATAGATGTCCCCTTCTGTAGCTTCGGTGAATCCAGCTATAATACGTAGGATCGTTGTTTTACCACAGCCGGAAGGACCAAGCAGTGTATAAAATTTTCCTTGTTCGATCTCAAAACTTACTTTTTTTAATACTGTTTCATCATCATAGCGTTTCACTACTTGATCAAATGAAATGATTGGTTTCCCCACGTTTTTACCCCCTATATTACAAATATGATTGCGTTGCAACAATCAATACTTTTGTTCGTTTTTTGAGATGATTCCTTAATTGATGTTGTTTTGTCGCTTGATAATAGATCGACTGTCCTGCTTTTGCCACATAGACCGTCTCTCCTAAGCTTAACTCTAATTCCCCTTCTAATACAAAAATAAACGTTTCAGATAATGAAGGTTCAAACGTCTTATATTCTCCTGCACCTTCAAAAGTCAGCAAGACAGGCTCCATTTCTTTTTCATTCGAATCAGCCACGAGCCATTCCAATTCATACCCGTTTTCTTCATCAAAATAAACCGTATGATCTTCTTTTGAATAAACCACTTGCAGATTCGCTGCTTCTTGATGAAAAAATTCTTCTGGAGTCACACCTAAGACTTCAAGAATAGAAAAGAATGTTTCCATTGATGGTGAACTTAAATCTCGTTCCAACTGGGAAATATACCCTTTTGACAAATCTGTGCGTTCGCCTAGTTCTTCTTGTGTCAAATTCTTTTGGATGCGCAAATTTCTTAACTTCTCACCAATTTCCATAATTTCCTCCGAATCGAAGTTTTCTAATAGTAAACTTCCTGTTTACTATCACTCGTATTAGTATACGAAATTTATTGAAAAAGGCAACCCTTTGTAAAATTTTTTTTGCTGAATATTTCTTTATCTTTTGGAATAAATTCTAGTTGTTTGATTCTTTATTTTTCACCTAATTTTTGTCTAAATTTACGGAAGAACAAGAATAAAAGAGTAGGCTTTATGGTATGATAAAAGAAAATTTTAAAAGGAGTGTCTCACGAATGAACGCTTTTCGATCTTTTCAGGTAATAAAGGAACCTGTTTTCCATACAGCAATCAGTGATCTGCCATTTACTGAATTGGCTGAAAATGAAGTCTTGGTAAAAATTGCCTATTCTGATGTCAATTATAAAGATGCATTGGCAATGAGCGAATCTGGTCAGGTGATACGAACATATCCGATGACTCCAGGGATTGATTTATCCGGAACTGTCGTCCAAAGTAACAATCCACGTTTTTCAAAAGAAGATCTTGTACTTGCTACTGGTTTTGGGCTTGGTGTCACCTATCCAGGCGGTTACAGCCAATACCAAAAAGTACCAGGAGACTGGTTAGTCCCTCTACCGAAAAATATGACACTGCGTCAAGCGATGATTTTTGGTACAGCAGGGTTTACTGCTATGTTGTGTGTGAACGCTTTAATCCGTCAAGGTATGACCTCCGATAAAAAAGTTGTCGTTACTGGTGCTTCTGGCGGTGTAGGCAGTACAGCGATAGCCCTGTTACATAAACTAGGATTCCAGTCAATCATTGCCTTTTCCAGAAAAGAAGAGTCTGTCACATGGCTAAAAAGTCTAGGTGCTTCTCAAGTCGTACGACCTGATGAATTTCTGCCAGAGACAACAAAAGCTTTAGGAAAACAGCAAATCGACTATGTCATCGACACAGTAGGTGGCGAGCAGCTAAGTAGTCTTCTTCCATTGATCTCTTATAACGGTGCAGTAGCTTTATGTGGCAATGCTGGGGGAATCAAACTAAACGCGACTGTCTTGCCTTTTATTCTGCGAAACATCCAGTTGATTGGAATTGATTCTGTCAATGTACCAATAGATCAACGTCTTTCTTTATGGCAACAGATGGCGGATTTGCAGATTGCAGATGAACTGGTCGTCCAAGAGATTACTCTGGATCAATTGCCTGAAACAGCATCTAAACTACTTGCTGGAACACACCAAGGAAGAACACTAGTAAATGTAGGTGACCATAAATGAAGATTCTAATCACAGCTGGAGGAACGACTGAAAAAATCGATCAAGTACGTGCTATTACAAATCATTCGACAGGACGATTAGGGCAAGCATTAGCTGATTATTTAGCTGCCAATCCGGATACCACAATCGATTACGTGACTACGAAACAAGCACTGAAACCGAAAAGACACTCCAATATAACGATTTATACGATCGAATCTGCACTGGACTTATTTTTACAATTAGAAGCACTAACGAAAAAAGAACACTACGACGCGATTATCCACAGTATGGCAGTCAGTGATTTTACTCCTGCTTTTAGTTTTTCAGAAGAACAGCTGGCAAAAAACCTACCCACTTCTTCAACGCAAGAAGAACTGGACAATTGGTTTGCGGAAAATGAACAGACAGATACCACTGTTTCAAAGATCTCTTCTGACACCGAGCATCTTGTGCTCGTTTTGAAGAAAACACCAAAAATCATTTCTTATCTACGTGAATGGCAGCCAAAAGCAAAAATCATTGGTTTCAAACTATTAGTAGATGTACCAAAGGAATCTCTTCTGGCAGTCGCAAAAAATAGTCTGATAAATAACAAAACTGATTTTATTTTCGCAAATGATTTGACGGAAATCCATGGCGAGACACACCACGGCTATCTCTTATCTAAAGATGGAACAGTGGAAGAAGCTCAAAGTAAATCTGAGATTGCTGCATTGATTACTGAGAAAATTAGACTGGAGGAATCAAAATGAAAAAGATCTTACTAGGCGTTACTGGAAGTATTTCTGCTTACAAAAGCGCTGATCTTACAAGTCAATTCGTCAAATTAGGTGCCCAGATAGATGTGATTATGTCTAAAAGCAGCACACATTTTATCACGCCATTAACCTTGCAATCTCTGTCGAAGCGCGCAGTCCATACAGACGTCATGCAAGAATCAAATCCGCAGGTAATCAATCATATCGAACTAGCAAAACAAGCTGACTTGTTTCTCATCGCGCCTGCTACAGCAAACATTATCGGCAAGCTAGCAAATGGCATTGCAGACGATCTTCTTTCAACAGTCGCAATGGCGCTTCCAGTGGGAACACCAAAATTGATTGCCCCTGCCATGAACACGAATATGTATCAAAACCCGATCACTCAGCGTAATCTGGAAACATTGAGATCTGTCGGCTATCAGGAAATTGAACCAAGAGAATCTCTTTTAGCTTGTGGAGATTTTGGAAAAGGTGCCTTAGCTGATATTCAGACGATCATCGAACAGGTCATGCTGACTCTTAATGAAAGAAATGCTTAGAAAAAAGGAGTACTTATGAAAAATACAAAAAACTTTACATTAACTGCGATGTTTTTAGCTATTTTGATTTTATTAGCTGTTACGCCTTTAGGTTTTATCCCTATCGGTCCAATCAATGCAACAACCATGCATATTCCTGTAATCATTGCTTCGATCGTTTTAGGACCAAGACTAGGTGCTTTTCTTGGCGGTACATTTGGACTGATCAGCATGATCCGTAGCACAGTTATCCAAACACCTTTGTCTTTTGTCTTTTCTCCGTTTATCCCAGTCATCGGAACAGAACATGGAAGCTGGAAAGCCTTGCTGATCGCGTTTATTCCTCGTATCTTGATTGGGGTGGTTCCTTATTTCGTTTATAAAGGTCTGCGCAAACTAATGAAACAAAAAGCAGATTCCGTTTCTTTATTCTTAGCTGGACTTTCCGGTTCATTGACCAATACGATTTTAGTGATGAATATGATCTACTTTTTATTCCAGCAAGATTATGCCAAAGTCATCGGAACAAATTTAAATGCTGTTTATTCAGCTATTCTAGCGGTTATTTTTACAAGTGGTATACCTGAAGGAATCGTCGCAGGTCTTGCGACTGCAGCAGTATGCAATGTCTTGTTAAGATACTTCAAGCACCCTTCTCTTACTAACTGATAGTCATCGTAGCCGATCTCTGATTTTTTTCTCTTTTGGTGTTACTATTGAATGGAAAGATTTGACGTCGAAAGGATGATCCAAATGAAAATTTTTGTTGTAGGTGCAAACGGACAAATTGGCCGACACCTGATAAAAGATTTAGCTCCAAGTTCCCATGAAATTTTTGCAGGGGTGAGAGATGTCGCTTCCCAAACATTAGTAAAAAAAGAGAATGTTTCGTATGTCTCTTTTGATTTAACTTGGTCCGTGGAAAAAATGACCGAAGCATTCAAAGGCATCGATGTATTAATTTTTGCTGCCGGCTCTCAAGGAAAGAATCTTCTGCAAGTAGACTTGGATGGCGCAATCAAAACAGTGATCGCAGCTGAAAATGCGCATGTCTCTCGCTATCTGATGGTCAGTGCTGTTTATGCAGATGAACCAGCAAAATGGCCTGAGTCCATGACAGATTATTATATTACTAAACATTATGCAGATGAATGGCTGAAACGAACTAACTTAGATTTTGTCATTCTTCAACCAGTCACATTGACTAACGATGAAGAAGTTACTTCCATTCAATTAACTAAGCCTAATGAGAAGGCATCA
Source organism: Enterococcus sp. E5-37 (assembly GCF_035726925.1). Classification (NCBI taxonomy): domain Bacteria; kingdom Bacillati; phylum Bacillota; class Bacilli; order Lactobacillales; family Enterococcaceae; genus Enterococcus; species Enterococcus sp. E5-37. The sequence goes on along the minus strand of NZ_JAPMLG010000001.1, from coordinate 99,968 downwards.
AAAACGATCACTCGCTCTACAGTTGCTGCTGTACTTGCCGCTCTAGTGGAAGAAACGGATATTTCTCGTACGACTCTAGTACTTTCTGAAGGTAGCAAAGAGTTGAATACAGCATTCCAAGAATGGGCAAAGGAGGGATAGATCCATGCGTGCCATTTCAATCAAGCATCCTGGTTCTGTAGATGTATTAGAACAAATTGAAGTGCCTGTTCCTAAACCAAAACAAGGCGAATTACTGATCAAAGTCCATACAGCAGCTGTCAATCGAACAGATATTATGAAAAGAGAATCAGTCTCTTTGAAACCTCCCTACCCTATTTTGGGAGTCGAAGTAGCTGGAGAGGTAGTTGAGAATAAAAGTGATATCTCCACTTTTACTCCTGGGACAAAAGTATACGGATTAGTCAATCTAGGTGGTTATGCCGAATATGCTGTGATGCCTGCCGATCGTGCAATCCTTCTCCCTGATACGCTAGACTATGTTTCTGCTGCTGGAATCTCAGAAGTTTTTTTGACTGCTTATCAAACACTTTACTGGCTTGGAAAATTACAAGAAGGCGAAACTGTCTTGATCCATGCAGGAGCAAGTGGTGTGGGAACAGCAGCGATCCAATTAGCTAGACAGCTTTCTCACGCGAAAATCATCGTTACTGCAGGATCAGAAGAAAAACTCGCCTTTTGTAAAGAACTTGGTGCAGATGAATTGATCAACTATAAAAAACAAGACTTTCAAGAAGAGGTACGAAAAATCACTGAAGGTCGGGGAATCGATGTTATTTTGGATTTCATCGGCGCTTCTTACTGGGAAAAGAATTTAGCTTCTATAGCCGTTGATGGACGTTGGGTCTTGATTGGTATGCTAGGTGGGACCATCGTGCCTGAGATAGACCTTGGTGTATTGATTGGGAAACGTGTCCAACTGCTTGGTACATTATTGACACCTAGAAGTGATCAGTATAAAGCAGAGCTCGCACAAACTTTTATGCAAAAAGCTGGGCCTTTTCTAGAAAATGGCAAGATTCGGCCAATCATTGACCGTACATTCCAATTCAGCGCAGTCAAACAAGCGCATGAATATATGGAAGCAAACAAAAACATCGGAAAAATCATTTTGAAGATAACTGAATAAAATCATGCTGATCAAAAAAGAGGCTGGGACAGAAGCGTTTAACTCCAAGAAATAAGAAGAAATTCACGAAAATTGCTTTTCAAATTTTTGTGAATTCCAGCTAATTTCCAAAGGAGTTGCTTCTGCTTCCGCCGTTTATACGTGTTTAGAGCGTGGGACAAAAGTAAAGAACACTTTTGTCTCACGCTCTTTTTCCGAACAAATGGTGTTCAAAAGCTTGCATCTGCGGTAATAAGTCCAACCAAGTTAAAAACATAAGAAGCTGTTTTTACTTGGCTGTTCTTATTACTTGATGCAGGGCAGCTTTTTCACAACCTCTTCACTAAACAGTGTTCAATCAGCTGACCCTCGGTATTAGCTCAAAAAACGGCAAAATATGAGGAACTATTTTGCCGTTTGTTTCTCTAATACTCAGGTCAAAACGCTGATTTCACAACCTCTTTTTATTTACGTTCTATTTCATTCATTTTCCGAAGCAAATCGAGCTGCTTGTATGCCCGCTTGTCGCCCAAAAATAATGATCTCCGCAACTGAATTTCCACCGATCCGGTTGTTTCCATGTAAGCCACCTGTGACTTCACCAGCAGCATATAACCCCCTAATTGGCTGGTTTTCTTTATCTAATACTTCAGTGTTCGTATTGATTTTCACACCGCCCATCGTGTAATGGATTCCTGGTGCGATTTTGATCGCATAATAATTCGGAGACGATAAGTCATGTTCCATGGCTGTGGCACGGTTGAATTGAGCATCTTTTTTCTCCGCAACATCCGTATTCCATCCATCAACTGTTTTTGCTAGTGTTTCTTTTGGTAAATCGATTTTTTCTGCTAATTCTTCCATTGTCTTTCCAGTTGTGACATATCCTTTTTGGTCATAAAATTCAATAGCTGTGGCACGATCACGCACGCCTTGGTCAAAAATCAAATAAGCTGATTTTTCAGGCAATGCTGTAATTGCTGCAGATACTTTATCCCTTGTATCCATTTCATTGACAAATCTTTTCCCCTCTTGATCGACCAAGATTGCTCCTTCTCCGCGAACAACCTCACCAATCAAGACCCCCTCATCCTGCTGCACAGTTGGATGAATTTGTATTTTATCCATATCAACGGTTTGTCCACCTAATTTTTCAATCATGGTGATACCATCTCCAGTTGATCCTTCTTGATTTGTCGTAATATAATCAGCTAAATCGGGACGATATTTTTCAATAAATTCTTTGCTGGCACCAAAACCGCCTGTGGTAACTACGATTGCTTTTCCGGTGACCTCTTTTGGTTCTTCTCCTTGAACATGTACAGTCACTTCATTGACCGTTTCCCCATTTTTCTTAATGTCTGTCACATCTGCGTTGACAAAAATAGGGATTTCCCGCTCATGGACGTTATTCAATAACCCCTCCACTAAGTATCCACCAATAGCCGAGCCATCAGACGGACGATGTGTCCTCTTTTCACTCATCCCTCCAGTGATCGTTAAGTTGTCCAGTTTGATACCGTTTTGATCTAGCCAATCGACCGCATCAGCAGAGTGATCGACAAAGTATCGAAGCATTTCTTTATCATTCGTTCCTCCACCACCTTTTAGCGTTTCTTCATAGAAGGCATCATTCGAGTCTTTGATTCCTTCTTCTTTTTGAAATTTTGTTTCTGAAGCATTCATACCGCTTGATGATTTAGATGTGTTTCCTCCGGCAACAGGCATCTTTTCCAAAATTACTGGATTCAACCCAGCATCTTTTGCTTCGATAGCTGCTGCCATCCCTGCACCACCAGCTCCAATAATCACGACATCATAAGATTCTTTCATTTCTTTTGGATCTGTATATACTTGTTCAGAAGCGCCTGATGATACTTCGGCAGATTCCTTCGTACTAGAACTTGTCTGCGCTGTATTTTTCTGATCTGCGCCGCATGCGCTCATAGCAAGAAGTGCAACGGCTGTTAATAAACCAGCAACTAATTTTTTCATTTGTATCCCCCTTTTCTCCTTATACTATATTAAGTGATTTTTTTCACAATATCAACTCTGTTTTTCTTTAAGTCATATAGCTTTGGTAAACACACGCTTCTTAGTATAATTAAGGATATACATGAAGGAGTTATTTTATGAATCATTTGAAAACCTTTTTTACGAACAGTACAAAAACTGCTGGCAGAATCACAAATGGAATCTATATTTTATTACGTATCATCGTTGTTATTATGTTGGCTGATCAGATTTGGAACCAACATTGGGGAAATACGATGCTTTTATTATTGACACTGATTTTGTTTGAAATTCCTTATTTCCTAGAAAAGATATTAAAGATACAGATTCCAAATATGCTAGAAATCATTTTGTTATCTTTTATTTTTAGTTCAACAGTTTTAGGAGAGTTAAGTGATTTTTATGGCTATTTTTCAATGTGGGATACTTTTCTACATGCATTCAGCGGATTTTTAGCTGGGGGTGTCGGCTTTTCCCTTGTTTATTTGCTCAATAAAAATACAAAAACCATGAACTTGACTCCTTTATTACTAGCAGTTGTTTCCTTCTGTTTTTCGATGACAGTTGGTGTTATGTGGGAGTTTGTGGAATTTTCAGCAGATAAATTACTGCAATTCGATATGCAAAAAGATACGATCATCCAGCAAATCAATAGTGTGGAGTTAAGTAAAGACGGAAACACTGTCTATCATGTTCCAGATATCACTCGGACAATCATTGAAAGTCAAAATGCAGATGGTAAAACAGATAAAACAATCATCCAAAATGGTTACTTAGACGTGGGAATCATGGATACTATGAAGGATTTATTTGTTAATTTTATTGGAGCAGTTGTTTTCAGTGTATTTGGTTACCTCTATAGTCGAAACGATTACCAAAAATTTACGTTCATCAAGAATTTTATTCCTAAAAAAATCAAACGATAAAACATGCTAAAAAACAAGAGAAGGGGCAGTGACAATACTTTTGTCACTGCCCCTTCTTTTTTGAATGTATGGCATGCCATTAGTTATCCGATAGTATTAACTCAAAAAAGTAAGATATGAGGAATGACTATTTCGTTTTTTATCCCAATACTGAGGACTTATTTCACCATTTCGTTATTTATCTAATTTACTTAAAACCTGCATAACTTTTTCATAATCTGGATTAGGTGTGCCGTCTAGATTTTCAGCAATAAAAGTAAAACCCATTTTTTTATAAAGAGCAATCGCCTGATGGCTCCATGTCTGTGTGTGAAGATAGATTGGTCCGTCCGTATGGAGGGTAGGAAATTCTTGCAAGACTCTGGCAGTCAATGCTTTTGCGAGCCCTTTTCCTTGGTAATCTGGTTTCACTGCTAACCAATGAAAAACCGGATACACTTGCTCTCTTGATTTTTTTCGCCAAGCGGTACAGGTTGCTACTTTTTCTCCTTTTTTTGTCTCTACAAAAAACATCCTTCTTTCAAGTTCTTCAGGATAAGGAGCAAAGTTTTGTTGAAAATACTCAAGTGCTTCATCTGTCGTTTGAAATTCCCCAACGGAAGTCTCAATCTCCGCCCAAGCAGATTCATCTTCTTTTTGATAAAATCGAAATTCAAAACCTTCCGCTAAAGGCGTGATTGGAACATTTTGTTGAAGTGGTCTTGTCATCCAGATTTCTGCGTAAGGTAACGTTTTATCTAACATTTTTCTATCCCTCCTCGTCTCCATTATGCCAAATAACATATGACTCAGCTACTTATTTGACTATAACAGATAGAGATATAAATCAGAACCAGTCATCTGCGCCAAATTCATTTCGATTAGCGTATACCCATGTTCCTGCCATACCTCGCATGAAATCTCCTAAAGCAGAAGAAGGAATACCTCCACCAGGTGCGGGTGTTCCCGGACTAGGAAGTGGTACTTGCGGCTGCAGATGCTCATCGGTGGAATCAATAGTTGACAAGCGTTTTTTCTTCGTTTCTTTCTGGTCATCTGATTCATTCTGATCTGCCGACTGTTTAGCAACAAATTCTTTTTCTGATTGTTGTTTTATTTTAGGCTCTAAAATTTCATTTTCCAATCCAGAAACTTGTGGGGCCAAATGAGCTTCTTGCCTTATCGTTTTATTAGATTCTGAGATTTTTCTAGATATTCTTGCTGGCTGTAAATTTCTTGTTTGCTTTGCTTCCCCTGTTGGAGAAACTGCATGAGCCATTTGTTGTTTTTTTTCTGACAAGTTTTCTTCTTGTTTTTTTTGTTCTTTTTGTCTTATCTGTTTTTTTAATGGTAAAACGTGTAAAAGCGACTGAGCATGGAGTTCTTGGAGTGAATACGGGTCATGATAACTATACATAATCGTAAAATCACCTGTTTGTTTGGTCAAATAACCATCCTCCAATGGTACTTCATTGATTGTAACCGATACATCCTTTAACGGTACGGGTTTATCTAAGGAATTTGTTGCTGATTGGATCAACTCTTCTTTGTTTATTTTTTCGTTTGGATGAACAATAAGATCATGGCCTTCTAATGAACGATTGTCTGGTATATAAACATAAGTAAAGGTAATTTCCCCTCCTGATTGCTTCCTGTTATTCATCAGTTCTGAGTGAAGTACTTCAAGGATCTCCGACCAGTGACTTTTTCTGTCTAATCCGTTTGCTTGCATCCAATCAGAAATAGAAGTGACTTTTCCGTCTTGTTCATAAGTCGATAAATCTATATTTGGCACTCGATCAGAAAATTCAGCAGGTAGGCGCAAATCAGGAATACGATTTACACTACTCATATGTGTTTCTGCTTGAAGTTCTTTATTTGTTTGACTATCTATAAAATGAGTGATGACAGTCGATGAAGCAGCAGATGCTTCTACATAAACTACAGCTGTTGTTTCTGCCACATTTGATGTTTTCGAGTCTATATAAGTTAATACAACGGGATATTCTCCCGGAGTTGTAGTATCTACTGTCCCGTTCATTTTGATTTCTTCTTTATTTCCTGAAGTTCCATCGCTTTTTGTTACATATTCAACAAGATCTTTAGGGGCGTAACTCTCTCCTGTTCTTAAGTGAAGATCTTTTCCTTTGATAGCTGTTTGATCAGCACGAACATGGATCACAGCAGATGCAGTCATTGTTTTTAAAGCAATTGGATCAAAATAGGACAAGGAAATAGTAGATGTTCCTGTATTAGTCGTATCCACGATATTCCCATTGTTTGAAATTACTTTGGACATATCTCCTTGTGTTCCATCTGCGTTCTTCAGCCTTTCTACCAGATCAGATATCGAAACTTTTGTCCCTGCCAGAACATCGATTTTCTTTCCTTCAAACTGTGAATAATCTTTTTCATATACATAAGAAACTTGTGCGCTTCCACCGTTCTTTATATCTGTCAAAGCATGATTCAAAATATCAGTGATCTGTTTTAACTGATCACCTTTTGTAGGATCAGTCATATCGGAAAAGATAGAAAGCGGCACACTGCTTCCGGTTTCCGATGTCCATAATGTTTTGTTAGGAATTAACCAGTAGTGGTTTATCGTTGGAGGATAACTGACTTTATTATAGGAAGTCAATGCAGGAAGTAGCTGTTTTCCATTTGCATCAGTGAAAGTATGAGTAATAGTGATAGGGGAATCAGTGGTCTCAGAAACAGAGGTACGTACGACCTTGATGGTTTGTGCCGTTGCCTGAACGGGTACATGCATATAGACACCTACAGATAAACTGATCAGCATCGTGCGCATCATAAACTTAACGTAGTGTTTTTCAGAACACGACCGTTCCTTATCTAAACGACAAGCGTGTTTATTTAGTTGTTTTGAACGTCTTTTTGAACACATTTATTCTTAGTCCTCCCTACTCTTGTCTAAACATGAAGTAGTAATTTTCATAAGATGATTTCATTATATAAATAAAATCAAAAGAAGATGGACTATTAGGAGAGTATTTTTTTTGATTTTTTATTGTTTCAAGAAAATCGGAATAATAACTTATGTAATTTTTAATTTTGTTAAGTAATATATCTAGTTATATCTAGTTACCTTTTCTTTGAAAAAAACATAAATCAGCTAATAAATATGTGAGACAAAGCTGCCATCCATAAATACTAGCTGATTTTTTCAGTTAAATGTCTATTTTTTTCTCTGATGATGATATTTCCAAAATATTCCCAGTCATCTGGAGTCGGTGGATTTTTCCAAATTATCTGTTCTTTATTAAATTTTTCAAGTAAACAATCAGATAAATAAATATTCGTACGAGAAGTGATTCGACTCTCAATCACAATATTGTAATTTTTAAATCCTTTCACTTGAGAAATAATGTAATCGGTATAAGCAGATCCTTGCGAAAAATCAATACAGACATGAATCGGTGCTTCAAAATATGATACCGGACAAATACCGACCAATAAAAAGAGATAATCATAAAATAAGCGAATCATGAAACGTTCATCTTTTCCCAAGAAATAGCGTTTATTCTCTTGTATGACCTTTTGGATTGCTGTACTGAATATTGGATACGTCTCGAAGAAAAACTGTAGCTGCTTTTTAGACGTAAAGCTAGTCATCTCAAAGTCGAATATCCAATTTTTTCGATTGACATGCATCATACCCATACGAAGTTCTTTTCGTATATATAGTCTTTCTTCTTCAGAGATTTCAATCGAAAATGGTAATTGATCAATCAATTCCACTGACATTTTTTGACTAATCATGTGGATATCATGAAAATGAGCTTCCGCAAGTCCAAATGCGCCATCTAATTCAAATTCTTCTTCCGTGATCAAAAACAACATGATATAAGAAATCTCATCAATGATCTGCTCTTTAGGGATATGAAAAAAAGAAATATGTGATAAATCCTTGATGATCTTCATTCCTTCTGAGCTCTTAAAGTATTCATCTGAAAAGAAACGTTTTCCGATTGGTTGATTCCCATAGGCCCTCAACAAACTAATAGTGGTTAGCAAATTGAATTTGATTCGTTTTGTTGCAGACAGTTTTAAATTGAACAGATATTCAAAATATTGCACGATACTCTTTGCTTCATTCATGACGCTTTCTCTAAATGGCATAGAAAAACCATTAAAGACCCCGAAATATACCCCAAATAATACGTTCCGTATGTTTATTTCTTCCCCAACTAATATGTTTTTCTTTAACTTTATTTGATGCTGTTCAAGAAAAGAGACTAATTCTCTTCTTTTTACATAGGCTCTTGATATGCTTAAAAAATGATTCTCTGCAAATTTTTCGATCGTTACTTTTGAATCCACGATCTCCGTTAACAGTCGAGCAATTTTTGATCGTTGAAAGTAGATTCTTCTTAAATTTTTGATATCCGTCAAATTCAGACGTTCGACATGGATCTCTGCTTCTTCTGAAATTTGGATCTCTGGCTTTGTTTTGAATTCAGTAAATTCTTTATTTAATTCTATGATATAATTTCTTGTTTTAAATTTAGACAAACCTAATGTTTCATATAACTTAGGTAGCACTACATAATTCTTTTTCTCAAATTCTAAATATCTAGCTAGCAGCAGTTTTTCTCTATCTTCCTCTTCTATAAGGTAATCCAACTTCATATCCTACACCTCAAAAAATGCCTCATACCAATTACTTGATATGCAGATGAAAGTTCATCTTTTCACCTATACTGATTTTATGATGGATTATGCTTGTTTTTTCATCAGTTATTCTCATTTTTTATCTTTTTTTTGAGAATATTGCAAAAAATGGAAAAATTTATGAGGAAATATTCTATATTTTTTGTTTTATTGTGTTAAAATGTACAAGATTTGCGCCATTTGCGTAAACAACCACAAAAAAGAGCAGGGCGGCCACCGTCCTGCTCTTTTACTTATTTTAAGTTCCATTACTTATTAATTGGCTAAACTTCTGCTTGTTTCTGATATTGCTTGTTTTTCTCCAATGATCCGCACTTCTGTTTCTAAAGACACATCAAATTTTTCTTTGATTACTTCTTGGATGTGCGCAATCAATTCAATATAATCTGTCGCTGTCGCATGATCAATATTGACGATGAATCCAGCATGTTTTTCAGAGACTTGTGCACCGCCCCATTTCAGGCCTTGCAATCCTGCTTGTTGGATCAGCTGACCTGTATAGTGTCCTACTGGGCGCTTAAAGACACTTCCGCATGAAGGGTATTCTAATGGCTGTTTTGATTGACGCAATTCGGTCAACTCATCCATTCTTGCTTTGATTGCTTCATAATCCCCTGTTTGCAAACTGAATCGAGCTTCCAATACGATAGCACGTAATTCTTGGACTTTACTGTGACGATAAGAAAATACCATTTCGTCTTTTGTCAAAGTTTTCAATGTTCCATCTTCAAGCAAAAGATCCACTTCAGCAAAAACATCTTTGATCTCTCCGCCATACGCACCTGCATTCATATAAACCGCTCCACCGACACTTCCCGGGATGCCGCAAGCAAATTCAAATCCAGTCAATGATTCTGCCAAAGCTGCATAAGTCGTATCAATCAGTGAGGCACCTGCTTCCGCAATGACCATCGTTCCTTTGACATGAATCTGTTTCATTTCAGTCAGCATGATGACTACACCGCGAATCCCGCCATCTTGAACGATCAGATTGCTTGCATTTCCTAATACCATCCAAGGTATATCATGGATTCGGCAATAATCGATGATTTGCTTTACTTCGTCTTGCTTTTTCGGGAATGCAAGGACATCAGCTGGTCCGCCTGTTTTCGTAAACGTATAGTTCATCAATGGTTCATCAAACAATAAAGTAATCGTGGCTAAGCTTTCAACTATTTCTTCTTTATTCACTGAGGATTTTCCTTTCTTTTCTCAAACGTCCTCATTATTCTATCACGCTTAATACAATCTTGCCAGTCTTGTTCAAAGTTGATGACGGTAGTGATCTTTAAGCACTTCCTCACATAATTCATGACTTCTTACAACTTCTTTTTGTTTAAGCATTTCTGTTTCCGATTTACCTAAACGGATCTGAGAAAAGAAGGCCTCTACCATTGGCTCAAACCCGCGTTTGACTAGCGTGTTTGTCCAGTCGCCAAATTCTTTCACTTTTTTTCCATCAGCATCTTGAATGACAAGCTGGGTCAGATCGTTTACTTCATAAGTACCATTTTTACTTGTTACTTGATATTTTTCTATATTAGCGCCACTTGCTAAATCCATCGTTAAAATAGCCGTTTGATTTTGTGTTTCTAATTGTAAAATGGCATATTCCAAAAATTCTTTTGTTTCTCTTATCTGGTATTTTGTTCTCAAAATGGGTTCATCCAATAAATACACCGCTGTATCAATAAGATGTAAAAACAAATCATAAAGGACGAATTCTGTCGTTTCTTTTGCCGCTATTCGATTTTTTTGCAGGTGGATCAACCGCTTATCTGGGATACATTTCAATTCTTCTACCATAGGAGCAAAGCGCCGGTTGAAACCGATCATCAAAATTTTTTGGTTCTTATCAGCTAATTCTTGCAATTCACGAACTTCATTTAGATGGACACTCAGTGGTTTGTCAATATAAACATGGATACCATTTTCTAGACATTTTTTGGCTAATTCATAATGTACTTTTGTTGCTGCGTGGATCATACATGCTTCGATTTTTTCTTCTAAAAGCTCATCGATCGTTTCATATAGATGTTGGAACCCGTACTCTTTTTGAATTCTTTCTTTTGTTTCTTTATTTCTTGTTGCAAAATAAAAATCAAGTGTTCCTTGTTTTTTCGCATAAGTTGGTAAATATGCTTTTTCTGCGATATTCCCTACACCGATTACACCAATCTTCATCGACTTTCCTCCTGGATCATTTAGTTACTTTCATCTTACACCATTTTTTACTAAAATGAGGTACAATAGTATCGCAAAGGTAAGGAAATTAATTCGAAGGAGTGTGCTTTTATTGAAATTTATCTCTTGGAACGTAAACGGGCTTCGTGCCATCGTAAATAAAAATTTTTTAGAAGTTTTTCATGAGTTAGACGCCGATTTTTTCTGTCTGCAGGAAACGAAACTCCAAGCAGGACAAATTGATTTAGATCTTCCAGGTTATTATCAATATTGGAATTACGCAGAACGAAAAGGCTATTCCGGCACAGCGATTTTTGCTAAAAAACCAGCATTGAATGCCACTTACGGAATGGGTATCGATATCCATGATACAGAAGGCCGTCTGATTACTTTGGAATATTCCGATTTCTTTCTTGTAACCTGTTACACGCCAAATTCTCAAAGCGAATTAAAACGTTTAGATTACCGATTAGAATGGGAAGAAGCCTTTTATAATTATTTGGAAAATCTAAAAAAACAAAAACCAGTCATCGTGTGTGGGGATCTAAATGTCGCTCATCAAAAGATTGATTTGAAAAACTGGAAAACGAATCAAAAAAATGCTGGATTCACTCCAGAAGAAAGAGCGGCTCTTTCTCGACTGTTGGATAACGGGTTTATCGATACATTCCGTTATTTTTATCCAACCCAGGAAGGTGTCTACTCTTGGTGGAACTACCGATTCAATTCAAGAAAAAACAATGCTGGTTGGCGGATCGATTACTTTTTGACGAGCAAAGATTTAGAGCCAAGACTAGCTGATGCAAAGATCCATACGGACATTATGGGCAGTGATCATTGTCCAGTAGAATTAGATTTGAAATAAAGAGGATGTGAAAAAGTCGTTTAGTTTCGAGTATTAAGAACAGCCAAACAAAAATAGCTCTTCATATTTTTCGTTTGATTGGGCTTATTGCCGCAGATGCAAGCTTTTGAACACCGTTTATTAAGAGGTTGTGAAATCAGCGTTCTGACCTGAGTATTAGAGAAACAAATGGAAAAATAGTTCCTCATATTTTGCCATTTTTTGAGCTAATACCGAGGGCCAGCTGATTGAACACCGTTTAGTGGAGAGGTTGTGAAATCAGCGTTTTGACCTGAGTATTAGAGAAACAAACGGAAAAATAGTTCCTCATATTTTGTCGTTTTTTGAGCTAATACCGAGGGTCAGCTGATTGAACACCGTTTAGTGGAGAGGTTGTGAAATCAACGTTCTGACCTGAGTATTAGAGAAACAAACGGAAAAATAGTTCCTCATATTTTGCCATTTTTTGAGCTAATACCGAGGGTCAGCTGATTGAACACCGTTTAGTGGAGAGGTTGTAAAATCAGCGTTCTGACCTGAGTATTAGAGAAACAAATGGAAAAAATAGTTCCTCATATTTTGCCATTTTTTGAGCTAATACCGAGGGTCAGCTGATTGAACACCGTTTAGTGGAGAGGTTGTGAAAAAGTCGCCTACTTTCGAGTCGTAAGAAATTTTTTTGAAAATGGTTCCTCACAACTTTGCATAAATTTGGCTTAATACCGAGAATTCATGATCCCTATCTAACTCCAAATCACAAGGAATAAGTTCAAAAACTAGCTTTTTTCAACAAATATTACATAAAAAATTCTATGTTTTTTGTTAAATTTATTTGCTTTTTTCAAAAGTATGTTACAGTAATTTCCCAAGGAGGTTTTACAGAAATGAATTTTGTTGCCATGGATTTTGAAACTGCCAATCATCAGCCTTATAGTGCTTGTTCTCTTGCGCTAGTCATGGTAAAAAACAGCCAGATCGTTGATGAATTCTATACATTGATACAGCCTGAGACTCCTTTTTTCTGGCGAAATGTCCAAATTCACGGAATCCATCAAGAAGACGTACGCAATGCGCCGAAATTCCCAGAAGTCTGGCAAACTATCCAACCATATTTTCAAAAAAATCGTTTAGTCGTTGCACATAATGCTGCTTTTGATACAAAGGTCTTAGCGGGATGCTTAGATTATTATCATCTTGAACAGCCTAATTATCTTTCTTTATGTACAGTGAAAAGTAGCCGTCGCTTGTTTCCTGAATTTCCAAATCATCGATTGAACACTGTGTGCGAAAATTTGAACATCCAATTAGATCATCACCATGATGCATTGGAAGATAGTCGTGCATGTGCGGAAATCCTGCTTTATCAAGAAAAAAAATTCGGGACAGATCCATTGAAAAAACTTGTGACTATAAAGTAAAAGAATACTTATGAAACACACAAAGAGGTCGTGAGCCTGCCGTTTCACTCCGAGTCACAAGGAGCAATTTCAAAAAATAGCTCCTCATGTTTATTAAATATTGTGACTGGTAACCGAGGAGCTGGCAGGAGAACACCGTATAAGGAAGAGGTTGTGAAAAAGCTGTTCTGCATCAAGTAATAAGAACAGCCAAACAAAAATAGCTTCTGATATTTTTCATTTGGTTGGACTTATTACCGCAGATGCAAGCTTTTGAACACCGTTTACCAAGAGGTTGTGAAATCAGCGTTTTGATCTGAGTATTAGAGAAACAAACGGCAAAATAGTTCCTCATATTTTGCTGTTTTTTGAGCTAATACCGAAGGTTAGCTGATTGAACACCGTTTATTCAGAAAAAGGGACTGTGACACGTATTTTGTCATAGTCCCTTCGTGTGTTTTTCTGCCTTCTCAAAAGGATGACAGTTTCTCACTCTTTTCCTATTTCTTCTATTCAATCAAATAACTCATTTTATATACATCTAAAAATTCGCCTAGATCTGTTCTTGCCCCTCTAGGCATGACCGCTTCGATTTGGAAGCCCATTTTTCGGTAAAGGTGTACGGCTCTTTCATTACGAACTTGAACGTCAAGCTCCAATCGAAAAAGTACACCCATTTCCTTCGCCCAACTGATGATTTCTTCTAGCATAAGAGTGCCTAGTCCCATTCCCCAATATTCCTGCAGAATACTGATACCGACTTCTCCCACGTGAGACAAACGAAATTGACTGTCTGCCTTGACAGATGCTGTTCCAATAATCGTCCCTTCATAGATTGCAAGCAGCAATAAATTATTATTGCTTTCGTATATATAATCCAACTCTTCTTCTAAGGTTTCTGGTGGTAACAGGAGTTCTGCTTCATCCAAAACTAAAAATTCTGTCTCCTTATTGACTTGTCCCATCATCAAAAGAATGTCTTTTGCATCTCCTGGCACTGCTTCCCGCAAGATGATCCCAACTTCTTCACTCATGATTTTCAGCCCATTTTTCTAGAATTCGCTGTTTGAAGGTTTCACTTTGCTCCCCGTATGAGATTAGTTTCACATACCGTTTTTCTAAATCTGTATCACTTTTTTCTAAAATCAGTTCCAAATAATCCTCCGGCAGTGCTTCTTCTAATAGATTTCCCCATTCGACAACGGAAAGCCCATCACCTTCAAAATATTCATCTAACCCTAAATCTGCTCCGCTAGCTGCTACCCGATAAATATCCATATGATACAACGGAATCCGACCTTGACTATATTCTCTAATAATCGTGTATGTCGGACTTTTGATCATTTGCGTTATCCCTAATCCTTGGGCAATTCCTTTCGTCAACGTTGTTTTACCCGCACCTAGATCACCAGTCAATATCAGATTGTCACCTGGCATTGCGGAATGACCAATTGCCTCTGCGAATTGTTCTGTCATTGTTAATCCTGATAGTTCGATCATTTTTCATCTTCTCCCGCTCTTCTTTCTTTTTGCCAGTATATCGCGTAATGAAGTTTTTTTAAAGAAAAAATGAACTAGTCAAGAACAGCAGCTGCTGTTTTTGGCTAGTTCGCGTGTATTTGTTAATCAATCAATGTTTGTGCTGCTGTGATAATCGATAATTTATATACATCTTCTTCATTTGCTCCACGAGACAAATCAGAAACCGGTTTGTTCAAGCCTTGTAGAATTGGTCCGATTGCTTCAAAGTTACCGAAACGCTGAGCAATTTTATAGCCGATATTTCCTGACTGCAATTCTGGAAATACAAAGACTGTTGCTTGACCAGCTACTTCTGAATCTGGCGCTTTCAGTTGTGCAACTGAAGGAACATAAGAAGCATCAAATTGCAATTCGCCGTCGATCATGTATTGTGGCGCTAGTTTTTTAGCGATTTTAGTTGCTTCAACTACTTTGTCTACTTCTGGCGATTTCGCTGAGCCTTTTGTCGAGAAGCTCATCATTGCTACTTTTGGTTCGATATCGAACAATTCTGCTGTTTTTGCAGAATCTACGGCGATTTCAGCCAATTCTTGCGCAGTTGGATTCACGTTGATCGCACAATCCGAAAAGACATATTTTTCTTGATCTCTTCCACGTACCATGATCATCGCTCCGCTTGTCCGACTGATGCCAGGCTTTGTTTTGATGATCTGAAGTGCTGGGCGAACAGTGTCGCCAGTCGAATGGATCGCTCCAGAGACCATTCCGTCTGCAATCCCCATATACGTAAGCATCGTACCAAAGTAATTCACATCTTTTAAAATCTTTTCTGCTTGTTCTTTGGATGCCTTTCCATTTCTGCGTTCAACAAAAGCATCCACCATTTCATCCCACTTATCGTAATTATCAGGGCTGATGATCGTAAAGCTAGATGTTTTGATTCCTCTGGCATGCGCTGCATTTCTTATTTCTTCTTCGTTCCCTACTAAAATAGGTTCCACAAGTTCTTCTGCTTTCAACCGGGCAGCTGCGCCTAAAATACGAGCATCAGTAGCTTCCGGGAAAACGATTTTGATCCCACGGCGAACAATCTTAAATCTTAAACTATCAAACAATTCCACAAGATGACCTCCAGACGTTTTTATATGTATTATCATACACTATTCCAGAAAAAAAGAACAGTTTATTTTATCTGTATCAGTCAAAAATGCTGGAAAAATTAAGTTTTTCACATACATAGCGAACTGCGCTATAACAGGAAAGCGCTGTTTTATTACACTGTTTCAGGCAGTTGCCAATCAATCGGTTCTTCTCCTAACGCAAGGAGCGCATCATTCGTTTTCGAGAAGGGTTTGGAACCAAAAAAGCCACGACTTGCAGATAACGGACTGGGATGTGGAGATGTTATGATGATATGGCGACTCTTATCGATCATTTTGATTTTTTCTTGTGCCGGTTTTCCCCACAAGATAAACACGATTGGTTTTTCCCGTTCATTTAATTTTTCAATGATCGTGTCTGTTAATCTTTCCCAACCTTTCCCGCGATGAGAATACGCTTGCCCTTCCCGAACGGTAAGAACGGTGTTGAGTAAAAGGACTCCCTGTTTAGCCCATGACACTAGATTTCCATGTTGAACAGGTGCGATTCCAAGATCATCATTAAGCTCTTTATAGATATTTCTTAACGATGGCGGGATCTTTACGCCGGGTTGCACAGAAAAAGATAAGCCATGAGCTTGATTTTCTCCATGATAAGGATCTTGTCCTAAAATCACCACTTTAACTTCTTCATAAGGAGTCAATTCCAATGCTTCATAGATATGATACATATCTGGATGGATCTTTTGGGACGCATATTCTTTTTTTAAAAATTCTCTTAGATGCAGATAATAATCTTTTGAAAATTCTGGGGACAAAACTTCTTGCCAACTGTTATGAATGATTTCTTTCAAAACCTCCACCTCCTAATAAAAAGAATAACTCACATTTTCTTCAATCACAAGGGACAATCTTCACCCTCAGCACTTGATTAATATGGTAAACTAGGAACAAGAAGCAGAAAGGAACGATAATCATTATGATCAAATTAATTGCATCAGATATGGACGGCACATTATTAGATGCCCATATGAGTGTTTCTCCTGAAAATGCCGAGGCGATACGTTTTGCAAATGATGCCGGTGTTGAGTTCATGGTCGCTACTGGTCGAAACTATCAAGAAGCTCGCGCAGCTTTAGATGAGGTAGGAATCGATTGTGCGATGATCACTTTGAACGGGGCACAGGTATTTGATAAAGAAGGAAATTCACTGTTTACCGTATCGATTCCAAATAATCAAGCAATCTCTGTTTTAGATATTCTAGATGCTAACGGTATTTACTATGAAGTAGCAACCAACGATGGTCTTTATTCTGAAAATCAAGCGAAACGAATCGAAAGTTTTGCTTCCATGGTGGCTACCCATTTACCTCACCTTACGTATAAAATGGCGATTGCCATGGCCTCAGCTAAGCTGGAGTTATTGCACATCACATACGTGGACAGTATTCGTGCTATCTTGGAAGAAAAGAATCTGGAAGTTTTAAAAATTATTTGTTTTCATACAGAAGGGCCAGCTGTATTAGGTCCAGTTGGAAAGCAGATTTCTCTTTTAGGCGATCTAGCAGTTACTTCCTCTGGTCAAAACAATATCGAAGTGAACCATAAAAACGCTCAAAAAGGAATTGCTGTTGCCCATGTCGCTCACGAGCGTGGGATTTCTTTAGAAGAAGTCATGACGATTGGCGATAACTTCAATGATGTCAGCATGCTGCAAGTAGCAGGAGTCAGTTTCGCAATGGGAAATGCAGAAATCGAAGTAAAAGATTATGCCAAATATACAACGGACACAAACCTTGAATCTGGCGTAGGAAAAGCCATATTGCGCGCGATTGCAGAAGACTTGTAGTTTTATCTAGAAAAGAGGGATATAGATGTCAGAATTTTTCATTCAGGAAAAACAGCTTGGACGTGCAACTCGGACAATTGTCAAAAACGAAAAAGGACATTCCCTGTTTTTGATGGTTGGTCGCTGGGGAACAAAGGGCGATGCATTGTCTCTTTATGCCATGAATGGCGATCTCGTTGCTCACATCAAGCAGATAAGCCTGACATTCGGTACGCGTTTTGAGCTGTATAAAGAGTTCGAAAAGGTGGGAACCATGCAGAAAATATTCAATTGGCCCGGTGATTTTTATTATATTCGTAGACTTCACTGGACAGTCCAAGGTGATATCTATAATCATCAATATCAAATCCATCATTTCAATCAGCAAATCATGAAAATGGATAAAGCAACACTTTTTTCAGGAGATTACTATGTATTGGATGTCTCAAATGATGAAGATGCTCCAGTTTGTATTTGTATTGCTGCGGTTTTAGATTACTGGCTCTACCGTAAAGACAAAAGCAAAGAAAAGCCTTTATCCTATCGATTTGATGTGAACTAGAAAAAATGAAAGCAAGCTAACAATAAACAATCTCAAACTCTAAGTCAAAATTAAGAATCTACGATATTGGGAGTCGTTACTTGATCGAGTAACGACTCCCAATATTTCTTATCAAAAATAGGAAATACCAAAATTCCCTTCGAGACGGAGGTATTCAAACACTCTTGATGATGAACTAAAAAAGTGCTGTTTTATCCTTCTATATTCTCATAACACATATTAAGACTTTAATCGTCCGATAGGACATCCTCCATTCGATCTGACTGTTCCTCTATATATCCCTACATACCAAAATCTTCCTGTAGCAAAATCTTTGTCGTAAGACCAAGTTTGTAAATATAATTGCCCACAATAAATACCATCATTATATATAATTGTATTTGTTAGACCGCTTAAAGTAGCCGATCGTCTTGTGTGGTAGATAACTTTACTACCTCTGCTATTGATAGTACTCATTACTTGCTCAGCATTTAAATCATTTGTATCAGCATGGATTTTTTGTGAAAAAGCGGTTAATCCCCATATAGCCATTATTAAAATAAATAAGTTCTTAAATTTTTTCACTTATATTATCTCCTTCCTGATATTTATTTTTGAAGGAATCGGTAAAGGTAAGGAATGGTGATACTCCAACAAAATTGTTAAGCGAAACCGATCGACTGTTACTGGCTGAAATGATTAAAGAAGACTTTCCTTCCGAAACTATTTCTACTGAAAATCCAGAGTTACTGCAAAGTTTCAACAGGAAAGTCAAAAATGGAAGAGTGGAAATCGATTCTGATAATAAAAAAACTTATCTAATCGGAAAAGATTCAAAAAGGAATTTACATGGGTAGCTGATAACCAAACAAGATTGAAAGATTCATTCGGAGTCGAATATAGTTTTACAACGGATAGCAAATAGGACTGTGACAAAAATCGTGTCACAGTCCTTTATTTCGAATAAACGGTGTTCAAAAGCTTGCATCTGCGGTAATAAGCCCAACCAAACGAAAAATAGGAGGAGCTATTTTTATTTGGCTGTTCTTATTACTTGATGCAGGGCAGCTTTTTCACAACCTCTGATACACGGTGTTCCAGAAGTAGCTTCTTCGGAAATAAGAAGGAATTTACAAAAATTTGAGAAGCAATTTTCGTAAATTCCTTCTTATTTCTTGAAGCTGACCACTTCTGTCACAACCTTATTAAAACCTATTCAATTTTTAGTAACGTTCATTCTTCTTTACACCATTATTATTTTTTCACTATTTGACAATTTAAATCAATTTAATTTCTTTTGCATATGATCATAAAGATGACCACTGATCATCCGCTGACCGACAACTTTGAAGTCATGGCGTTCGTATAATTTTTTAGCCTTTGGATTTTTTTCATCCACACTTAGACCGATGACGGAGCGATTAGCTTTCTTCGCCAATTTAGGTAATGCTTCTAATAACCGTGAACCGATGCCTTGTCCTCTAAAATCTTCTGATACGCTGATAGAGTCCAAATACCATTCGTTGGGAAACGTTTCTTTATCAATGAACAAACGTGTAGACGCATCTAGCTGATATTTCTCTAAGATAGGTACCAGTGGCTGATCGATGATTGATTCTTCTTCATCTGTATAACCGTAAGCAACTCCTGCAACTTTACCGTCTATTTCTTCTACGATACCTCGTGAATAACTGTAACGATAATTTGGATCAGTGATTGCTTCTTCTAAAATCTCTAAAGTCTTTTGTTCCCCTGTCTGCTTCAAAAATGGCAGTTCCATATCTTTTAGAATCACTAAGAGCAATGGGGCGATTTCTGGAGCATCTTCTTTTCTCGCAAAACGAATCATAGTTTCCTCTCCTTTTCTCCATTCTAACATGCAGAAAAAGAAATCGCAAAATCGTTATTTTAAAAAATCTTCAATCTTTTCAGTAATGAAATAACCATGAGTAACGATTCTTGCCGCTTCAGTTCGGCAATAAGGGCAGACGACTGGCATTTCTTTATCATTATGTTCGACTACATTATTGACTTCTTCGTATGCAAATTTTTTTCCGCAATTAGGGCATTTCATTTTTTCCATGTTATCTCAACTTCCTTTCATCTTTACCCTCTTAGCTTACTCTTATATTGAAAAAAAGAGAAGCAATATCCTTCTTCTATGCAGATATCCATACCTGACGGTCCTGTTCTCCATCTATTAATCGGACTTTATAATAAGGACGTTCATCTTTGACTAGAAGTGTCCACTCTTTCACTTTTGCTTTTTTCCCGTAGTAGCTGACTGCTTCCTTCATCGCTGCTTGCGGTTGTTTGAACTCTTCCGTTTTTTCTATATCAAAAAGATGTTCTGCGGCCTTTTCCGTGTCATTTCGTACGGTTATTTTCCCAGTGGATGGATTGACTGCTATGACTTGTCCTTCACAAAAAAACTGGTATTCATATGTTGCATTCGTAGGATTCTCCAAATCTTTTTCAACTGCAAAATGAATAGCAGATATGTTATGTTCTTTTGTTTCGTTTTTTACGATTGCTGCTGCTTTTTTCAATGAGATCCGATATTCCTGGTCACTAATATCATCCATGTGAAAAGCGGCATTGAGCAGTCCCGTCATACCGGTAATCCCTATTACGATGAGGGCAGCAACACCAAACATCATTTTTTTCATTCTTCATTCTCCTGTTTCTTTTTTTTAAAGAATATCAAGAAATGAACGAATGAAAAATCGAATGAAACGAAAAAAAAGTGACAATTTTGTTATCTTTATTCGTGCAGTTCTAATGGCAATCCGTCTGGATCAAAGAAAAACGTCATTTTTTTTCCTGTAAAGGTATCTTCTCTAATCGGTTCTGATTCGATCCCTAAGGACTGCAATTCTGCAATTGTTTCTTCAATATCGTCTACTTTGAAAGCAAGATGACGCAAGCCACAAGCTTCTGGATAGTTTGGTCGTTGTGGCGCATTAGCAATTCCAAAAATCTCCAATTCAGCACTTCCTAGTTTCAGATCTAATTTATAGTCATCTCGTTCTTTGCGGTAATTTTCTCTGATTACTTCAAATCCTAATTTATTAACATAAAAATCACGTGATTTCTGATAATCTGAAACAATGATGGCTATATGATGGATCGTTGTAAGATTCATATGAGCACTCCTATTCTTCGTTTAAACTCGGATCTATATTAATCTCCAGTTCCATTGTAAATGTGTCAGATTGAAAAAAATAGCTGTTTTTCCTTTTTATAAGAAAAAAGGCAAAAAAAAACAGAAAGTAGGTCCTCCAAGACACTCTTCCTGTTCCCAATATAATAAATGAAAGTAAGAAATTATATTTTCAAGAAAACAAACAGAAAATTATCATAACACAAATTATTTATAATTGAAAGACTAGTTTTTTTTCAAGAAAAGCATACAATAGATTGTGTTAGTAAATACAGAACACACTACATTTAGTGTCTTAAGGAGTCCTCATACATGAAGTCATATTTTCAGTTTTTAGCTCATCAGCTAAAAGGCTGGCCGCAACAAAATTATTATCTTTTCTTTTTCAGTCTTGGCTGCCAGGTCATGACTCTTGTCAATAGTCCCATCACTTGGCTGTCCGTTATTACATTTATCGGTACCACGCTTGGTGTATTGTGTATTTTATCCATCAATGCGGCAAAATCAGTCAACGGTATTTTAGGTATTTTGTCTGCGATTTGTTTTATTATCGTTGGATTCTCAGCAAAGAACTATTTAAGTATCGGTGAACAGATTGCTTATATGATCACATTGGATATCCCCGTATTGTTAAGTAAAGAATGGAATCATAATATGGCTTCAAAAATCCGAAAATTCACT
The DNA here is from genome assembly GCF_035726925.1 of Enterococcus sp. E5-37. NCBI lineage: Bacteria > Bacillati > Bacillota > Bacilli > Lactobacillales > Enterococcaceae > Enterococcus > Enterococcus sp. E5-37. The sequence goes on along the minus strand of NZ_JAPMLG010000001.1, from coordinate 78,027 downwards.
GGAAAAAGCTGGTTTATCGCAATCATCAGTACTTTCCTTGTCTATCTTGTTTCAGGATTCCTGATTGGTCGTTATACAGATGATCCTCGGCCGTGGGTAGATGCCATTGCTTTTTCTATTAGCTTGACTGCTGGTATCATCAGTTTCTTGCGTTACAACAACCAATATTACTGGTGGTTAGCTTCAGGGCTTGCTCAAATGGTCCTTTGGTATATTTCATTTACGCATGGATCTGCAAGTTTGGCGATGTTCGTGAACAGCTCTGTTTACTTGCTGAATGATGTCCTTGCATTTACCGTTTCACCTTGGTATAACCAAAAAGAACGTGAACGTATGCAAAAAATGGAAGAAGAATACTACAACGCACAACAACACGCATAAAAAAACTGAGCGTGGGACAAAAGTAAAGAACACTTTTGTCTCACGCTCTAAACACGTATAAACGGCTGAAGCAGAAGCAACTCCTTCGGAAATAAGCTGAAATTCACAAAAATTCGAAAAGCAATTTTCGTGAATTTCAGCTTATTTCTTGGAGTTAAACGCTTCTGTCCCAGCCTCTATTTTTTATAGTAATTCCTTCAGATACTTTCTTGCCTCATCATTGAAACGCAGTGATTCTTCTAACTTCTGATAATATTCCAACGCTTGTTTCTGAGCTTCAGTAAAACGATAATGTTTTCCTTTCCATTTGTCGATTGTCTCTTGCACATTTCCAGATTGGATATCTTTCACTACTAGTTGCCATTTTTCTTTTGAAACTGTACGGTCTTTCTTATCAGCAGATTGTATAGCTTCTCGTTCTTTACGCAATACTTTTAAAAAACCATTTCTGACTATCCGAGGAATGCTGTCGAAGAACCCTTCTGTAAAACCATAGCGACAATATTGCTTCCAAATAAATAGATAGATTTTTGGTTGGATGAATCGTTGGTTTTTCGCAAAATATTCCATCTGAGCAGTGACTTCTGGTGTTCGTTGACGTTTTGTCTTTCTCAACACGGAAATAAATGTTTCAAAATAAGCATTAGGATGTACTGGCACTTCTTCATATACGATGGATTGCCAATCTTTACGTAAAAATGCGCGATAGTTGATCAAGAATTCTTCTACATCCTTTACTAATTCTTCTGCAAAGTCGTCAAATAGTTCTTTTTTTATCTGTCGCTTTTTTGGCTGCCCATTGATGTGTTCACTTATTTTCTTGATTTCATTTTCCAATGCTTGATAATCCGCTATGTAAATCGGCATTTCTACTTGGCGAAATTCTGCGAGCCGCTGAGCTAATTTTATATCCGGTAAATATGGCTGTTTCATCCGACGATTTTGGTACAAGACAAAACAGTATTTTTGCCATAGTCCTTCAGGAAAATCGATATTCTTCTGCTTAAGCCATAATAATTCGTCTAAGGCCAGATCAACTTTTGTCATTCCCTGATGGATCGAAGCTGCCACTGTCGGAGAGACATGCAGGTGATCGGCAAAGTGGTTGATGCCTAGTTTTAGGATCTTTCCGGTTTTTGGCGATTTAACGATGTATTGCACTTTTAATTCTTTACCACACTCACAATACAATTTTTGCTGGCTTCGTTTTGTTCGAAAAAACGGATTGATCTTGAAGTCAGAAAACACCCAATCTGTTGCAGCTAAATAATGTTCTTCCATAAAACGAGAGCTGATTAGATATCGGCGGTGCTTATCGACTAGTTCCCGCTGTTTTTTCGTTAATTTTGCATAGATCTCCCAACGTTGACTGCTTGTGTATTGTTTAGAAATTTTGATGGGATAGCTTTTGCTGATTTCTTTTGGAAACCATTCTTCAAAGACGGATTGCCATTCTTCCATGGCTGTTTCTTTCCTTTCTAATTACAAAAAGCTGGCTACTAACATAACGTTAGCAACCAGCCAGTGTTTCTTGCTAAACTAGTGAGTTGTTCCGGCATTTCCGGAAATATCTTCTTTATTTTCTACTGCTGCTTCAACTGCATAAGTCAAAGAAGAAGCAATGTCTTCTAAAGACATAGAAGGTGTACCCACTGGACGATCGATCACTTGATCGGGTGAGAATGGCACGTGGATGAACCCACCTCGAATGGCCGGGAATTGTGTTTCGATCAAATGAAGCAAACGATACATGATATCGTTGCAGACAAATGTTCCTGCTGTATAAGAGATGTACGCTGGTAGACCATGATCTTGTACATTTTTTGTCATTGCTTTGATTGGCAATGAGGTAAAGTAAGCGGCTGGACCGTTTTCTTCTAAAGCCGTATCGAATGGCTGATTTCCTTCATTATCAGGGATTCTTGCTTCTGCTAGATTGATTGCGACACGTTCGAACGAGACTGCTGACCGTCCACCTGCTTGTCCGACACAGATCACGACATCTGGTTGGTGCTGTTGGATGGCTTCTTTGACTACTTGACTGCTTTTTTCGAATACGGTCGGTACTTCCACTTTGATGATTTCAGCACCGCTGATTTCATCTGGCATTTTTTTTACTGCTTCATAGGCTGGATTCACTTTGTCCCCACCAAATGGATCAAAACCTGTTACTAGTACTTTCATCTGTTGTTCCTCCGTCCGATTGATTTAACATATGGTTATCTTTTATCATACCATTTTCCTTGAACAGCGTAAATAAAGGAAACAATAGTTTAAATAACATAACAGATCAAACTTAATATATTCTTATAAAAAAATAGTGTTCCACTACAATGTTAGAAGAGGTTGCGACAATTATTCTGTCACAACCCTTCTCTTCTATTATTTAAATAGAATCATATAAGCAATTTGGAAAACTAGCATAAATAACGCAATAAACAACTGGTTTTTGATCACTCCGTATTTGTCTTTCATCTCCAGCATCGCTACAGGCACGATATTGAAGTTAGCAGCCATCGGTGTCAGCAGGGTCCCACAAAAACCGCAAGTCAATGCAACCATTCCTATTAACGCTGGATTCGCTCCATGACTAAATACGAATGGTGCACCGATCCCAACCGTCATCACGGTGATGGCCGCAAATGCATTCCCCATGATTACCGTAAATATCACCATGCCAAGAGCGTAAATGATGATGCCGATGTTCACATTTCCTTCTGGAACGATCGTACCTACTGCATTGGAAATCACTGTCCCAACTCCAGCGCTTGTAAATACCGCACCTAGAGAAGCTAAAAGCATTGGCAACATGCTTAACGGCCCTACTGTGCCCAGCATATCTGCTGCATCATCTAAAAATGTACTTGGTCGATTATCTCGAGAAAAGAACATCAAGATTAGCATGGCTGCAAAAACACCGACGCCCACGCCGACTAAAGCACCTAAATTGGTAAATAGAGCAAACAAGATCGCAAAGACACCGATACTCAAAGCTGGAATAAAGATTTTCATTCCTAGTTTGTCTGACATTTTTTCCATATATTCTTTTGATGGAAGCCGGCTTTCTCCTTTGCTGACTTTCTTAGCAATTGCTGGTATGGTCATCGCAAAGATCAAGCCACCGTTCACGATTGCCGGAAGCCATCTTCCTCCTGCAATAACTACCCCTAAAACCGTCCAGAAAAAGGCTGAGCCGTAACGATGAGGATTGGTTTTATCTGTTAAGTTTCTTACTCCAGTGTAAATCAATACGAGTCCCATCACGATATAAAGGATCTCCAGTAATTTATCGCCTAATAAAATATCAGGATTTGTAAAAAAGTCCATCTTATTGCCCCTTTCCTGGATAATATTTCTTCGCTAATTTCTTTTCTTTAAGATAGAAGTAGACACTTGCCACAACTAAAGCCGTGATAGCCACTGGAACTTCCACTAAAGCAAGCTGTCCCAATGTTACGTCATATCCTAGATCTTTCAGCGTTGATTGGACTAGCAACGCCCCTGCTCCTCCGATGAATAGTACTTGGCCAAAGAACCAGCAGACATTTTCCATAGCCGAAGCCATACCTTTTAGTTCTTCTTCATGCTTAGGATGGACTTCTAATCCTTTTGATTCGATGGTCCCCAATGCCATCGGTAAAATGATTGGACGAACAAATCCAGCAACTCCACCAAAACTCACGTTAAAAGCCGCAAAGATCATTCGAAAGATCCCATAAATATCTACAATCATACCAGCAGATACTTTCTTGAATCGCTTGATCAAGGAAGCCGCTGATTCTTTCAGACCATTTCTTTCAAGCGTTCCTGTTGCCAACATAATGATGATAAAAATCGCCATCCCGCGATTGTTTACAAAACTTGTACCTAAAAGTTCTAACATTCCTTGAATGCCAAGACCGCCAGTCAAAGCTGTAACAACTAAAGCAACCATTACGATCAATATCGAGTCTAATTTAAATGCAAACCCGAGAATAACAATCAAGACGCCTAAAAGGCTAAGATAATTTTCCATATATTTTCCTCCATAAAATGACAATATTTTTTTAATTATAAAGCAAAACACATAAAAAATATAGTTGTTTTCTCACGAAATAGACACTATTTTTAAATATTTTTCGTTATTTTTTTATCACAAAAATTATCTTACTTATTGTAAGGTAAAGCTTTTTTTAATTTATTGCCCGCTAATATATAGAAATAAGGTCTAGTTACTGTTTTTTTTAAATGATTAATAAATAACAACTCCTTTCTATAAAATTGCAAAGCATTCATCTTCTTTTCTGCTAACGATATATCCGTCAATGCTTGGTACACTTTACTAAAAAGTATGAGATTGCCGATATCTGGATAGGTGTGCTATACTACAGAAAAAGATATACGATCTGCCACCGGGTAGTAAAAAAGAGGATGATCATTCCATTAGGTCTTTGAAGGGATGATTCTCCTCTTTTTGTGTATTTTTTATATTGAAGGAGGAACGTATGTATGGCATGGATGGAATTAATCATAGCAGGAATTTTGGAAGTATTCTGGTCAACGATGATGAAATGGAGTGATGGTTTTTCTAAAATAAATTATTCTTTTTACACAGTGATTGGAATGATTGCTAGTTTTTACTTTTTATCAAAGGCAATCAAAAGTTTGCCGATGAGTCTCTCTTATCCTATCTGGACAGGGATTGGCGCAGTTGGTTCGGTCATAATTGGTGTGGTCTTGTTTCATGATAAGCTGAATCTTTCCACTTGGTTCTTTGTGGGGATGCTACTCATCAGTATCATTGGCATCAAGATTACTAGCGGCCACTAGACACTTGGAATAAGTACTGATCAGAAAAAATAAGCCTTTTTATTTAATATTCAATTTTTTTATGAAAAAATAAGAAATAAGTCCAATGACCTAGCGACTTCTCCACACATCAGGTGTATGCTTGTACTATCTATAGAAAAGGAGTGAATATTTTTGAAAAGTCTTTCGGTCCAAGAATTATCCAAGAACTTTGGTCACAAACAAGCCCTCAGCGATGTCAGTTTTAACTTATCTCCTGGCAAAATCGTTGGATTAGTAGGTCCTAATGGCGCTGGAAAAACAACGATCATGAAAGCTATTTTAGGACTGATCCATTACTCAGATGGAACAATCCGTATTGGTGAAAATGAGATTTCTCCCTCTAGTCATAAAGGGTTGGAACAAGTAGGAGCATTGATCGAATATCCGGGTATCTACCCATTCTTAACAGGCTATGATCATCTGAAGTTATTCTCTGAAACAAACGATGTATCTGCTATCGATACTATCGTGAATCAGCTCAAGATGGAAAAGTACATTCACAAAAAAGCGAAATCTTACTCGTTGGGAATGAAACAAAAGCTAGGGATTGCTCTTGCCTTACTGAACCATCCTTCTATCGTTATTTTAGATGAACCGATGAACGGGTTGGATCCACAAGCAACAAGAGATGTGCGAAAAATCATTACCGACTTGGCTACTCAAGGCACCTCTTTCTTGATCTCCAGTCACTTACTCAGTGAGCTTGAAAAAATGGTGGATGAACTGATCCTGATCAATCAAGGAAAGATCATCAAGCAATGTACAATGGCTGAATTGAACCAAGCAGCGCAAGATTTCATCATTATCTCTACAACGAATGATCTAGCTGCTCGAACGATCTTGACAGAAGCTGGATATACTTTGGAAGATTCTGATAAAATCAAGCTTTTAAAAGAAAACGAAGAATTATTAGGAACCGTGATCCAGTTATTGTCTGCACAAAATATCCATGTGACAGATGTCCAGCATCTGACGAATGATTTGGAATCTTCTCTATTGGAAATTCTGGATTCAGTAAAGGGGGAAGAAGAAAAATGACATTGCTTGTAAAACAAGAATTATTTAAATTGATCAAGAAAAAGTCAACTGCTATTTTATCTGTTCTATTAGTTGTTTTGCTCATAGGAACAGCACTTCTAGCCAAAAAATACACGACGATCATTGATCCAGTTGAAATGACTGCTCAGCTTTTTAGTGCCACATCTTGGATTGTCTTTATCATGATTGCAGCTGCAAGCACGATCATTTCGATGGAAGCACAATATGGTACATTGAAAAATCTCCTTTATAGAAAGTATTCTCGAGGAGAAATATTAGTAAGCAAATGGATCACATTAGTTATTTATTCTGTTTATTTATACCTTTTAGCTATTATTGTCACTGTGTTGATGAAACTGATTCTTTTCCCTTCGATTTCCTTCACGGAGAAGGTTTCTACTGGTCAAACACTGATCCAAAGCTTGTTCACTTATACTTTGGGTAGTTATATCGGTTTATGGCTGATTTTAAGTTTAGTGTTGATGATTGCTTGCTTTATCAATAGTTCCGGTGCATCCATCTCAGCAGGAATCGTCTTTTATTTTGCTTCGTCAATCATATCTGGTATCCTTATCGCACTCATCCAAAAATGGGAGTGGATCAAATGGAATCCGATCAGTATGTTGAATCTGCAAAACCAAATTGGAAACGAAGAGATCATGAAGCAATTGACTCATCTTTCTACTAATCAAATGCTGTTCGGTAATTTAGCTTACATCGTTTTGTTCTTAGCATTAGGATATCTCGTATTTAAGCGAAAAAATGTATGATGACTCATCAAAAAAGAGGTTGTGAAAGAGACGTTCAGCCTTATTGCCGATTGGCTGTCTCTTAAACACCGTTTATTCTGAAAAAGGAGCTGTGACAACATTTGTGTCACAGCTCCTTTCCTAGTATGTTTTTGAATAAACGACAGGCTCACAACCTCTCTTTATACTTCTTTTATACTTCTATACGTGAAGCATCCCAGTGGCAAATAAAACCATTGCAATCACTCCGACCATCGTCACACCTATAAGTAAAATCTTATCTAAGTGGATATGTTGTACAGGCTCGTTTTGCTCCTTACGTGCTTTGAGATAAAAATAAATGCCTGGCAAGAAAAGAACAAGAACAAGCATTACTTCATTAAAGGCTACGACTAGCATAGCCCATACTTGAAAGGCACTTGCTAAAAGCCCTACTAAAAATTGGACCCATTCTTTCCGCTGATAAGAAAGTTTCATTTGGTACAATCCTAAGAAAAGCCACGTGAAGAAAATAGCTGCTGTACCAAGTGTGTAAGCAAAGTTATAAGCACTGTCAGTGAATAATAATGAAAGTAAAAAGACATTCGTACATAACGTCGTCAATACGATAGCATAAGTTGGTGCCCCATTTTTGTTGAGTTTTCCCCATGCTTTAGGCAAAAGTCCGTCTTCAGCCATGTTTCCCATTGTTTCAATCGGTAAGATCGTCCATGAGAGCCAAACACCAACTAAAGAAATGATCAAACCGCCGTTGATCACGACTGCTCCCCATTTACCAACCATCATTTCAAACACATAGCCCATAGCAGGCTGCGCCTTGATCGTTTGCAGCTGATTCATCGTCATTGTCCCATATGGAAGCATGGAAACCAAGACGTAAATAATAATCAAGCCGAATATCCCTAGAATCGTTGCTTTCCCAACATCTGATTGTTTTTTTGCTCGTGAACCTACGACAGAGGCTCCTTCAATACCAACAAATACCCAAAGCATCACCATGATGCAACTCAATACTTGACTGGAAAACGGGATCGGCTGTCCATTCGCATTCAATATAATGTCGCTAGAAAAGTTATCAATGAATTGTTGGATCGAAAACGTGCTGATAGCTACTACAATAAATAAAAATAATGGCACTAATTTACAGAATGTGACGATAGCATTGACGAAACTAGCATTTTCGACTCCCCGATTCACTAGCCATGCATATCCCCATAAAAAGACTGTACTCATCACGATCGATGCCAGATTTTGCCCACCTTCAAATACTGGGAAGAAATATCCTAATGCGCTCATCAACAATGTTGCAAAAGCTACGTTGCCTAACCAGCATGTGAGCCAGTAACCCCAACCGCTGATAAAACCAGCGAAACGGCCAAAACCTTCTTCTGCGTAACTAAAGATCCCGCCTTTTAAATCTGGACGTTTTTTATTGATATTATTGATCGACAAGGAGAGCATCAACATTGCTGTTCCTACGAGTACCCAACTGAAAATAGCTGGGCCGCCAGCCGATCCGGAGATGTCCGTCATAATACCAAATACGCCACCTCCAATCGCTGAACCAATTACTAAGGCAGCAAGTGGAATTAAACCAATTCCTTTTTTCTGTTGCTCTGTATCCATGTAAGCATCCTCCAAAATAAAACCGCTTTTATCAAAAAGTATAACAAACCTTTTTTATTTTTACTTAATTAATAAAAACTTTAATAGAAATATAATTCTACCGGCTTTTTTCTCATTATACAAGCAAAGCGCCTAGTCCCTTTCCAAATTACACCACCAAAAAACTTAAAAAAGATGCTATACTAAAAGGAAAGAATTGGGGGATGATCCATGAACATTTTATATATATCGATTTCAGGAAATACGCGTGCCTTTGCCAAACATCTAGCAGAATATGCTGAAAAAATGCATGCAGAAGATCCTGTCAATCCTGAAGTTACTTTAAAAGAAATCCATGAAAATAGTGATTTTACGAAAGAAACAGAACCATTTTTTACTTTCGTTCCTACTTATTTAGACGGCGGAAATGGTTTAGATAACGGTGATACAGAAATCTTGACCGAAACGATGCGTGAATATCTGGAACATGAAGACAATCATAAACTTTGTCTTGGTGTAGTCGGTAGCGGGAATAAAAACTTCAATAATCAGTATTGTCTAACAGCCAAACAATATGCACAAACATTTGGCTTTCCTTTCTTGGCAGATTATGAATTACGGGGAACACCATCTGATGTGACACGAATTTATCAGATTTTAGCAGAAAACAATAAATAATAAAAAAGAAGAAGCTGAAAAATAGATTTCAGCTTCTTCTTTCGTTTCTATTGTTTCTATCATATTAAGCTTTGACATCCATCACAGGTGCTTTTGCTTTTGCTTTACCTGTTTTTTCCAAGACAAAGTTTTTTACACGATCCATATTGGTTACCAAGACGATCATGGATGTTTCTTTGCCTGCTGCTTTGATCGCTTCTAAGTCAGCTTCTGCTACAAGCGTATCAGGTGTCACTTGCTGCCCTTCTGTTACTTTCACATCAAATGGCGTACCGCCTAAGTCAACTGTGTTGATTCCCATATGAAGCAAGATTTCTAAACCATTTGGCGTTGTGATCCCAATAGCGTGTTTCGTTGGGAAGACAGAACTGACTACCCCAGTAACTGGAGAATGGATATGTCCGTTTTCTGGTTCTACAAAGTAGCCTTCACCCATCATCTTTTGTGCAAAAACTGGATCACTTGCTTTATCTAAAGAAACAACTGTTCCGTCAGCAACTGATGAGAGGATAGTCACACTTTCAGCTGAAGTTTGAGGTACTGCTTTTTCAGGCACTTCATTTACTGTGGCTGTTTCAGTCGCTAATTCTTCTTTTTCTAAACGGTCTTTAGGAATACCGAAGAAGAATGTAGCAACGAAGCCACCAGCATAAGCTGCCAATAATCCAAGGATGTAGCCTAACCATTTACCGTCAGAGATCAATGGGATCAAAGCGGCTCCTGAAGGTCCAATAGCGATAGCCCCGACATTTCCGATCATTCCGATCACTGCCCCGCCGATACCTCCACCGATACAAGCAGTAATAAATGGGCGTCCTAGAGGTAATGTTACTCCGTAAATCAATGGTTCGCCGATTCCTAGGATCCCGACTGGTAAAGCTCCTTTGATCATTTCTGTTAATTCTTTATCTTTTTTGCAGCGAATCCATAATGCCAATGCTGCACCCACTTGTCCTGCACCAGCCATCGCAAGAATTGGAAGCAATAGCGTACGACCAGTTTCATCAATCATTTGCACATGGATTGGAGTCAAAATTTGATGCAGTCCGAACATAACCATCGGCAAGAATAATGTGCCTAGAACGAAGCCGGCAAATGCTCCACCAACGCCAAGTACCCAGTTGATCCCACCGACCATGCCATCAGAAATGAAACCTGCTAAAGGCATGATGAAGAAAATTTCAATCAGACCGATGGCAATCAATGAAAGAGTTGGTGTAACGATGATATCTACCGCATCAGGTACTACTTTATGCAGTTTTTTCTCAACGATTGACAATAGCCAAACAGCGAAGATGACACCTAAGATCCCACCTTGTCCAGCTGCAAGAGCTTCACCAGTAAATAAGTTTTTCAGTGGTGCTTCCGGATTCATCCCTGTCAGCATCACAACGGCCCCGATAACTCCACCAAGAGTTGGTGTTGCACCAAAAACTTGTGCAGCATTGATACCTGTATAGATAACTAGGTAGCTAAACATCCCGTTTTTCAAGATGTTCATCACATCGATATATTGTTGCCATGTTGCTGCATCAAGTGTTCCGGCTGTGACTAAGTTTGCTAAAACTGCGGCAATCCCTGCCACGATCCCAGTACCGACAAATGCAGGAATCATTGGCACAAAGATATTAGAAATGTCTTTTAATACCGATTTGATTTTAGATGGTTTTTGTTTCGATTTTTGTGCCGCTTTCATTTCTTGTGCCCGTTCGTTTACACGGTCTTTTCCAGATGCTGATGAATTTGCTGTAGCTGCACTTACAGAAGGAAGTTTTTCTCCTAATTTCACGCCTGCCAAATCAACCATTTGCTGTGCTACTTTGTTCACTTTCCCAGGTCCGATGATGACTTGAAGCTGTTCATCTTCTACTACACCAAGCACTCCTGGAATCGCTTTTAATTCAGAGACATTTACAAGATCATCATTGATGATCTTCATACGCACACGAGTCATGCAGTGGACAATGCTTTCTACATTGCCCATGCCGCCTGCCCCTTTATAAATTTGTTTTGCCAGTTCTTCCAAAGTCAGTTCGTTTTTTGCCATGGTCTTTTCCCCCTCATAAGGTCCCTTTTACAAATCCGTTTGCTTCAGCTAATTTTGCTTGAGCTTCCTCTTTATCACTATTTGTCAAAATCATGACGATAGCCAGCTTAACATTTTGATCTGCTTCTTCAAAGTACTTTTCAGCTGTTTCGTAATCAGCTTCTGTCGCTTGCATGATGATTCGTTTTGAGCGTTCGATTAGTTTTTCATTTGTTGGTTTGACATCGACCATCAAGTTATTGAATACTTTACCTATACCAATCATACTGATAGTAGAAATCATATTCAAGATCAGTTTTTGTGCTGTTCCTGACTTCAATCGAGTAGAGCCTGTCAAAAATTCTGGACCTGCATCGACTTCGATTGGGAAATCCGCGTGTTTACTGATTTCGGCTTGTTTATTGCAAGAAATCGTTCCTGTGACAGCACCGATCGATTTTGCGTAATCTAATCCACCGATCACATATGGTGTACGACCGCTAGCTGCGATACCAATAACTATATCATTTTTTGTCAAATTCAGCTTGATTAGATCTTCTTGCCCTAGCTCATAAGAATCCTCGGCCCCTTCGACAGCTACAGTCATTGCTTCTTCTCCACCAGCAATTAGACCTATGACCATTTCCGGTTCTACACCGAATGTCGGTACGCATTCAGCAGCATCTAACACACCTAGTCTTCCACTTGTTCCGGCTCCCATATAAATCAGGCGTCCACCTTTTTTAAAGGATTCAATCGTGTTAGCAATCACTGGTTCGATACTTGTCAGTTCTTTTTCAACCGCAGCGGCCACTTTCTGATCTTCTTTGTTCATTAGTTGAACGGCTTGAGAAATACTCATCTCATCTAATCCAAAAGTTTCTTGGTTTCTGCGTTCCGTTGTTAGGTTCTCTAAATTGATTTTGCTCATTTTTATCTTCCTTCTTTTCTTATAAATTGATAGTTCATACCAGCTTTGATTTGGTTGATCAATGGTAGCTCTTCTTTGATAACTTTGGCTACTACATTCACTTTTTCATCCGCTGGCAAATCATATTTAGTTAATTGGATCTCACCCATATAGCGCAAATACTTTTCGTTATCTAAAGTAATAGACCCTTTCATACGCGTAGCTGTATTTCTTGCTGGGATAGGCGGAATCTCTCGAAAACGTGCATCTGCGCTTCGTATGACATCTCTTGCATCGTCTTGCCGATTCGTATGCTTCCCTAATATATATTCGTAAAATTCTTCATCTACAGGTTCCGTATGGAGCAAGACTGTCTGTTCTTTTTGGAAAGAAGCAAATTGCTCCTGAACGTTTTCTGACAGACCTGCATCTCCGATGTAAACAATATCCGTGTTACTTGCTAATAGATCTAGAGCGCCTGCAAGAGGATGGACCCCGCGATGTTCTTCCAAAGTCGGCAATCCTTGATATAGTGGGCCTCTCAACTCTGTATCTCCTGGTACAAAACCTTGGACAAGGAGACCTTGAATTTTGAGCCATTGATTTTTTTTCTGATACCATTCTTTGTCCAGCCCTGTTTCGGGACGTGGATAATAATTATGCCAAGCTTCAATCTGTGAGAAATCAGCTTCTGCTTCTTTCAATTCATCGATATCTTTAGGCGTGATCGTGCTAGCATTCAAACTGATTTTCAATTGATGTGACCAGTCGGCAATCTGCTGATTGGAAATATGATAATCCATTCTTAAACCTGTTACACCAATTGCTTTCAAAGGCGTGAGATCTTCTAATGAAAAACCAGCTCGTTCCAATGCCTCTCCTGAAATATCGACCATCAATTCTAGTTTATTCTTTTTCGCTTCGCTTCCTAGTTCGATCAATCGCTTTTGATATGCCGAAACATCATCTTCTGGTATATGCATGGAAGTGAAAATACCGACAAAGCCATTGGATGCCATTTGGCGGATATACTGTTTCTTCTCTTCTGACAAAGAATCGTTCATAAATATTGAAAAGCCAAACATATTATCCCTCTTTTTCTGTATCCGTCTTCATTTCTATGACTAGAGTATATATCTAAAGAAATAAAATTTCAACACTTTTATTAAAATAATTAAATTTCGTTTCTAAAGGTTGAGTTTATATTACCAAAAGAATTGTCATAACCTAAAAAAGGCACTGCTAAGCAAAAGCAGTGCCTTGAAATATTTTATTTAAATAACACAAACACATAATTACTCATAAGAAACCAATTCTGTATTATCTACCATGAATGTAAAGAACCCCTCATTAGGCATCGGATGAAAATAAGCATTGATCACTCTTATCAAGGCATTATGGCAAACTAACAGATAGACATTTTCTTCGTCTTCGATGCATTCTTTCAATAAAGGAACGATCCGTGCATACACATCTAAGACTGACTCCCCATTTGGGAATCGTACAGCGAACGCTAAACGTGCTTTTTGAAAGTTCTCATCTTTGCTTGGCAGTCCATCATAATCCCCAAAATCCATTTCTACCAATCGTTCATCAACGGTCAGCGGCAAGCTGAGACGATCAGCAACTGCTTGTGCTGTATCTCTTGCTCGTTGAAGAGGGGAATGGATGATTTTCGTGATTGGAACAGGCAAATCTACTACCTTTTCTGCTAGTTTCTGTGCCTGCATCTGTCCTTTTTCAGTCAGCGGCACATCTGCCCGTCCGCAAACTAATCCTTGTGCGTTCCAAGTTGTTTCTCCGTGTCTCGTTACATAAAGCATGTGATTCTCTCCTTCGTTGGCAAAGTTCCCCTTAACCATACCTTGTTGTTCTTGAGATTACAAGGGTTAGATTTTCTCAAGAGAAATAATCTCAGTAGATACTTTATCCAGGAAGGTTTGATCATGTTCCACTAGTAACATGGCAGGTTTCACGTTCAAGATCAGTTGTTCTAATTGTTCTTGATTGAAGACATCCAAATAATTCAATGGTTCATCCCATATATATAGTTCAGCTGGCTGTGATAAAGATTTAGCCAATTCCACTTTTTTCCGTTGGCCCATACTCATCTGCTCGATCTTGTTATGAAAAACATCTCTTTCCATCCCAAGCTTTCGGAGGTTGTTCAAAAATGCTTGGTAGTCTACTTGGTTTTTCTCTGCAAATTCCGCCAACGTTCCTCGATTGTCTTCATAATTTTGGCGTACATAACTAATGCTCAGATGTTTTGGCTGGGATTTTTCTCCTATAACCTTGCCGTTGAATGCCCCCAGAAGATAATGGATAATGGATGACTTTCCTGCACCGTTAGGTCCTGAAATCGCCACCCGCTGATGAGGCTCGATTGTAAAATGAATTGGCTCGAATAACAGATTTTCATACCCTAATTGAAGATCTTCTACGCTTAAAAGTCGCTTATGGTGAGACGCTTGGCTATTCATCGTCAAAGAATCGATATATTCGATATCTTTTAATAGTTTTTCTTTCTCGCAGATCTGGGTCTCCATCCGATTCACGATTGCTTTGGATCGTTTCATCGTCCGTGCAGCATCAGCACCCACTGCTCCTTTATTCACTCGTCTAGATTCAGTATCGATGAATCCGACTTGTTTCTTTGTTTTATCTCCTTCTCGGGAACGAGACCATTCGGCTTTTTCAGCTGCTGTTTTCTTTAGCCTACTGACTTCTTTTTTCAATTTTTCATTTTGAGCCATTTCAAATTCATCACGAAGTTTTTTCTGTTCTTCATAGATAGAGAAATTCCCTTGATAAAGTTCCAGTTGACTTTTTTCGATTGCTAAAACATGGTCCACTACTTCATCGATAAATCCCCGGTCATGGCTGACCACGATGAAGCCTTGTTTTTTCTTTTTCAAATAAGCCGCTACTTGTTTTCTACCAGAGATATCCAAATGATTCGTTGGTTCATCGATTAACGGGAAATGAGTGTCATCCACAAATAAAAGTGCCAGTAGGACTTTTGTCTTCTCTCCCCCTGATAGTGTGCTGAATTCTCTCCATAAGATTTCAGGATCTGTTTGCATCAATTGGAGCTCTCTTTCGATTTCCCATATCTCAAAATCCGTAATATCATTTAACACGTAATAGGTTAAACGTTCTTTATCTTTTGTCTGTTGCGGGAAATAGACAAATTCTTGCTGATGGATTACTTGCCCTTGATAAGGTAGTTTGTTTTGTAGAATATTCAGTAAAGTTGTCTTTCCTCGACCGTTTCGTCCGATAAGTCCTAGTTTCCATTGTGTGTCAAAATTTAGATTTGCTTGTTCAAATAATAATGTGCCTTGGCTGTCGTAGCCGAATGTCAGATTTTTTATTTCGATTTTAGACATTTTCCATCACCTCGTAAAAAAAGACCAGTCCTATTTTCAGAACTGGCTAAAGAGGATGCAAGGGTTGGGTACACACAAAAAGACCCATACATCGAAAAAACCAAGCCAATCCCGAAAATCTGCACACTGCTCCCTTGTCTCCACAAGGTACAGTCTGAATGCAGCTTTCATCAATCGACTTAATTTTTCAATGCACGGATCCCTCACTTTGTCCTATATTTGAAATTACGATAGCATAAAGAAAATGATTTTGTCAACTACTTCGGGAGGATGGTGAAAAATCTGCTAAGTGTCTGTCCTAAGATTTTTGTTTTTTCTAATGTTTGCCTGTGTTCCATTGCTTCTTCTAAACCTATTGGACCCAAATGAATACTTAAGACAATTGGGAGAAAATCAGAGAGTCCTTCTAGCTCTTGGTCTCTACTTCCGCAAATAGCGATGATTGGTTTTCGATATTTTTTTGCAAGCACTGCTACACCGTATGGAACTTTTCCGTGGATCGTTTGCTGATCGATCCGCCCTTCTCCTGTAATGATGACATCTGCTTGTTCGATCTTTTTTTCCAATCCAGTGATTTGGCTGACTAAATCGAAACCAGAAACCATCTTCGCTCCCAACAAAAAAAGGGCTCCACCAATACCGCCTGCTGCTCCACTTCCTGGAATATCATCTAAATCCACCTCCCAGAAATCTTTTATTTGCTGAGCAATCTTTCCTGCTTGTTTATCTAAGAAAGCTAGCGTCGTATCTATTCCTCCTTTTTGTCTTCCAAATTGCCAAGCAGCTCCTTGTTGACCTGTATATGGATTGGTAACATCTGCAGCGATAATCAATTTTACTTTAGAAACAAGAACGTTTCTTCGATCAAAATGAAGTTTTTTAGTAGATAATAAAGGATTTCCTTCTGTGTACCCTTCTAAAGAAGCACCCAAGGATTGGAGTAATCCTAGACCACCATCGCTACACCCGCTTCCTCCTAAAGTGACAATAATTTGTTCTACTTCTTGAAGCAGTGCATCTTTGATAAGTTCTCCTAAGGCATAACTGGAAGCAAGTCGGATAGTTTGATCCGTTGGTTTATCAAGTAGATCTAACCCCAATGCTTGTGCAGATTCGATGACTGCGGTATTTTTTCCTTGCCAAGTTGTCAATAAATAGCTGATTTTTCGCTGACGGAATAAGAGATCCATCCCATCAATGGTACGCCATGTTCCCCCGAGCGCGTAATAGATTGCTTCTGCAGTATTTTCTCCGCCATCTGCAATCGGCACATTGATTTTTCTTCCTTTACGATCTTCCCAGCCATTTAGAACTGCCTGATTTAGTTCAAATGAAGAAGCACTTCCTTTAAATGAATCAATTGCCGCCAAAATATCCATCTGTATCCCTCACTTTCTTCTTAAGTAAGACACTTTTTTTCATTTTTTTCAAACAAAACAATGCTATTTTCTTCCATCTTTCTATATACTAAAAGGGAACTCATTGAATAAAGGAGAGAAAAAACATGAAAATCGCAATAGCTGGGGCCGGAGCAATGGGCAGCCGAATCGGATTGATGCTACATCAAAGCGGAAATGAGGTCCTCTTGATCGATCGTTGGCCTGCTCACATTGAAGCCATTCGTACAAATGGGTTGATTGCTGACTTTAACGGTAAAGAAGTGGTCGCAAAACTGCCAATCTATTCACCAGAAGAAATCATCGAAAGCAACGAACACGTGGACTTGATCGTAGCATTAACAAAAGCGAATCAATTAGATGATATGTTTCGTTCGATCCAATCCATTATTACTGACAATACTTATGTTTTGTGTTTACTAAATGGATTAGGTCATGAAGATGTACTGGAAAAATATGTGCCAAAGAAAAATATCTTATTTGGGATCACGATGTGGACAGCTGGTCTGGCTGGTCCCGGAAAAGTCACATTGTTAGGTGATGGAGAAATCGAACTAGAGAACTTGGAACCAGAAGGCGAAGCATTTACAAAAGAAGTTGTAGAAGTCTTTCAAGAAGCAAAATTAAATCCGATCTATAGCCATAATGTTCGTTATTCCATTTGGCGAAAAGCTTGTGTAAATGGAACATTGAATGGTTTATGCACGATTTTGGATTGTAATATTGCTGAACTAGGCGCGCAAAAAGCGGCAGAGAGCATGGTTCGAACAATCGTATCTGAATTTGCTTCTATCGCAGCAAAAGAAGGAATCATACTAGATCAAGAAGAAGTGTACCAACATATTGCTTCTACTTATGATCCTGACAACATCGGGTTGCATTACCCATCTATGTACCAAGACCTGATCAAAAACCATCGTTTGACTGAAATCGACTACATCGATGGTGCCGTTTGGCGAAAAGGACAAAAATATGATATTGCTACACCATATTGTGCCTTTTTGACCCAATTAGTCCATGCAAAAGAAGGAATCCTTGGCGCAGAATAAAAGGCTCTCTGATGAGAATCAGCTGAATCAGCAGCTGGTTCTCTTTTTTTAAGCCCAATGAAAGATCAAAAAGAAAACACAACTCTCATGATGCCATAAGAATTGTGCTTGTTTGTTTCGGTACATAATATCTTCAAAATGTAGGTTTTTTATTTATTTTCAACAGAGGAGAGGTCATATTCGTATTGCTCATAAATAGTGGAATCGTTAGTGATAAATCGTTTTGCCCAATTTTCTGCATCATAAAATTCCAATAGCTCTGATGGGATTGGCTTAAAAGGTGTATGCAGAAATTCCGGTAATTCATCTAAATCACGTTCTCGAAGCAAAAAAATATTTTCAGGACGATAAAAATGATAATGAGCAATCGCTTGATTATCCGTTACTAGTTTCTTTTGAAAATACATAGATTCAAATGTCCGCAAAGTCACTCCTTGCTGACCCTCCCGCAACAGTTCCAGAATCCCGCGCGATTCCCCTGTTTTTTTCAGGTACTCTTCATAAGTAAGATATCCAGGTTGTTCATTCCCTCGATGTGGAAGAATGAAATAGTTGGTCGTAACATCTCTTTTTATAAATTCCTGCTTATAGCTTTCTGCTCGTTCTTTTCTCCCATTATTCGTTGCACCAAAAAATAGATCCGTCTTTGGTTCGCTAGAAGAAAAATCCATATGTTTCGAATAAAATGAACTATTATGTTTCAGCCCAAGTTCTTTTGCTTCCAAAAAATCAAAATGATAAATCTCATCGATTGCCGGTTCATCTTGTGCCTGCTTCAGCATCGCCTCGTGTTCTGCTTTGAAGTGATTCCAAAAAAATAACACAATTTTTGCATTGGTAAATGGGCGCACGCGTCGAGCCATCTCCATATCAAATCCATAATCTAAAAAAACGATCAGCTGATAATTTGCCAACTGTTGTCTAGCTGATTTAATGAATTCCGACTGTAGTAAATCTTTTCCGGACCAAACATCTAAAGAGCGGATGGAAGGCAAAAAATAAAGTGATTTATTTTTTGCAACTAGCAGTACGTCATTTTTGTTCATCTTTTCCGCCTCACTTTCTCTGTCACTTTTTCCTATGATAGCCTGTTTAAATAGTAAAAAGCCAGTAAAACGCTTCCTATATTTGTATGAAAATTTAACATTTGTATGAAAATATGATGAAATAAATCATTCTTCTATTAAAATTCGCCTAAAAGTTTTCTGAATAGTTGTAATTGTCTGAAAATTTGTTATCATTAGTCATTGTTAAATATTGCTATTTATTCTTAATATAAATTTTGATTGTGAATTTAAAAGAAAGAGGTCATTTATGGAAGATAAAAAATTGAAAAAACAACTTAGCTCCAGACATATCACCATGTTAGCTTTAGGTGGAGCAATCGGTGCAGGTCTATTTAAAGGAAGTGGCGAAGCGATTGGAATCGCCGGCCCTTCTGTATTGATTGCTTTTTTGATTGGTGGACTGATTTTATATATCGTGATGAAAGGTCTGGGAAAAATCGTTTTAAGCGGTGGCGACACGCATCACGGATTATCCGGTTTGATACGCCCTTATCTAGGTGCTCATTCTGCTGATTTTACTGATTGGGTCTACTGGTCTATGTGGATTATCAATATCATCGCTGAAGCTGTTGCAGCTGCTTCCTTTTTGCAGTTGTGGTTCCCGCACATTCCAGCCTGGGTATTTGTTTTTATGTTGGCTGTTTTGACTACGATCATCAATCTTTATTCGGTACGGTTATTCGCAGAAACAGAATATTGGCTGGCTTTTGCTAAAATCAGTGTCATTATCTTACTGATCATTTTTGCTACTTATCTTGTCGGTCAGCAAATGTTGGGCACAGGCGTTTTCCCTACCCTTCAGCAATTGACTGACCATGGTGGGTTTACTCCTCATGGTATGAAGGGAATCATCAGTTCTTTGCTTGTAGTTATCTATTCTTACGGCGGTTCTGAACTGATTGCTATCACGGTAAGCGAAGCAGATGATCCTAAACGTGCGATTCCTAAAGCCATCAAAGGTGTCATGGGAAGAATCATTTCCTTTTACATCATTCCTTTGTTTTTGCTTTTGATTCTTTTTCCTTGGAATACTTTAGCAGGTACGAATGTCAGTCCTTTTGTGATGGTATTTGAAAAAATGAATATCCCATTTGCAGCGGATATCGTCAATTTTGTTATTGTCCTTGCTTTGTTCTCATCTATCAATTCGGGTGTGTATGCATCTTCAAGAATTTTGTTCTTCCGTTTGAAGGATCGAAAAGGTTCCTCTAGAAAACTAGCTGTTTTAAACAAGCATCAAGTACCGCAACGTGCTGTTTTATTTTGTACCAGTGTTCTTTATCTTGGTGTAGCTCTTTCTTATTTTGTCGGTGACAAATTATTTGGCTATCTGGCAGGTTCCCTTTCGTATACAGTATTATTGATCTGGATCATTATCAGTGCGGCATCCTTTGTACTGGCACTAAGGAAAGGAACGTTATGGGACAAAGGAATCAGCTTTTTTGCATTAGCTGTCTTAGGGTTGATTTTCCTCGGTATCCTATTCACGAACTCCATTGGGGTAACTGTATTGACCGGTTTGCTTTACCTGTTCATTTATTTCAGTTATCAAAAAAAGAATGATGCGTTCGTCTTGACGAATGAATGAAACCAATAGAGAATTTTATTCTATTTATATTGAATAGCTAGAGCTATTGAAAAAAGGAGCTGCGACAAAAATTGTTGCAGTTCCTTTTTCCGAATAAACAGTCTCACGACCTCTTGGTAAACGGTGTTCAAAAACCCTCTGTGCAAAATAATTGATTGTTCTCCATGCTCATGACATGATAGAAGAAAGGAATGAAAAAAAGGAGTTTGTTTTAAATGAAAAAGTATTGGAAGTTTTTGTTGATGATCGGTGTTTCAACGGTAGTTATGTTTGGTATGATGTACTTGAATGTCTATGCGCTCGATCATATCTTCTTCAGTCGTACACGAGTATTCATGGCGTTGATGATGGGTGCAGTCATGGCAGTCATCATGCTGTTGTTCATGTGGAAAATGTATGAAAACAAAAAGATAAATGTTATGATCTTAGCCGCTAGTCTTCTTGTTTTTGCCGGTTCCTTGTTTATGGTACGAAGCCAAACTACTGTCAACGACACAGCTTGGATGAAGGCCATGATTCCTCATCATTCTATCGCTATCCTGACAAGTAAACGAGCTGATTTAAAAGATCCTGAAGTAAAAAAATTAGCGGAAGAAATCATTCAGGCACAAGAAGAAGAGATCGACAAAATGAAAAAAATGATCAAAGAAATGGAATGACCATTATCCGTCCAAATAAAAAAAGAGGATGTTCCAGAAGTGATCAGCTTCAAGAAATAAGAAGAAGCTACTTCTGGAACACCGTGAATAAGGGGTTGTGAAAAAGCTGCCCTGCATCAAGTAATAAGAACAGCCAAACAAAAATAGCTTCTCCTATTTTTCGTTTGGTTAGGCTTATTACCGCAGATGCAAGCTTTTGAACACCGTTTTATTAAGAGGTTGTAAAATCAGCGTTCTGACCTGAGTATTAGAGAAACAAATGGCAAAATAGTTCCTCATATTTTGCCATTTTTTGAGCTAATACCGAGGGTCAGCTGATTGAACACCGTTTAGTGGAGAGGTTGTGAAAAAGTCGCTTAGTTTCGCGTATTAAGAAAAATTTTGTGAAAATGGCTTTCCACATTTTTGTATAAATTTGGCTTAATACCGAGAAACTGGCTTTTGAATACCGTTTATTCGTAAAAAGGGATTGTGACAAAAGTCTTGTCACAATCCCTTTTTATGTTTTTATTGTTCTAATTGCGCTGTCTTGCTTACTGCTTCTTGCGGTTTCACAAATTTTTTTGAGATTCCCCAACCTGTGAAGGCACTGACCATCGAAAACACAGGAGAAAGCAAACTGAAAAATACGAATGGCAAGTAAGTGAGTGTAGGAATACCAAATGTACTTGCTACGAAACTTCCGGCAATTCCCCAAGGCACTAAGTAGTTGATTACTGTTCCACCATCTTCTAGCGTTCTACCTAATACAGTTGGATCAAATCCTGCTTTTTCATAAGTTTCTTTAAATGCATTACCAGGCAGAATAACAGATAGGAATTGTTCACCAATAAAAATATTTACTCCGATACTTGTCATCAATGTTGTAAAAATCAATTTTGGTGTGTTCGTCATCTTTCTTGATACTCGTTCCATCACGGTTGAGATCAAGCCAAATTCGATCAACAATCCACCTAATGACAAAGTTAAAATAATCAATGACACAGTAGGCATCATACTTTCGATTCCTCCGCGGCTAAGCAGTGAATCGATTTGTTGGTTTCCAGTATTTGAAACAAACCCTGATTCGATGACCCCAGCCAACTTCGTTAAGGAAGTTTGTGGGTTTTGAATAAAAATCATTCCTACTGCTACAGCGATATTCAACAAAATCGTCAAAATTGCCGGCACCTTTTTCCATGCACACAGTAACATTAAAAATAAAGGAATCAGTGACCAGATTGAAATAGTAAAGTTTGCTTCTAGAACATCAGTCACTTCACGAATAGATGAAAGACTTGCGGCTTTACTTGTGTGTCCTAAAATCATGAATAAAAAGAAAGAAACAACAAATGCCGGAACAGTTGACCACATCATATGCTTGATGTGTTTGAACAAATCGGCATCAACAATAGCTGCTGCTAGATTTGTTGATTCGGATAATGGAGACATCTTATCTCCAAAAACGGCACCTGAAACAATAGCTCCAACAACCAGCGCTGGATTTAGGCCTAGTGTTGTCCCAATACCGAAAAATGCAATCCCAATCGTTGACATAACAGTAAAGGCACTCCCTACAGCGCTACCTACGATTGCACACACAACAAATACAGAAGGGACAAACCACTGGACACTGATCAATTTGAACCCAATGACCATTAGAGTTGGAATGATCCCTGCTTGTATCCATACAGCAATCAATGAACCGACTAAAATAAAAATAAAGATTGGGATGATTCCTGGTTTGATGCCATTGATGATTCCTTCGTGCAGCCAATCTGTCGGGTATCTTTTTATCACTGCATACAACATGACCATTCCGATCGCTGCTAAGATCGTGATATTAGGTGAGACCTTTAATCCGACAACGCCAATCGCAATGCCTAAAACAATAACCATTAATACAAGTGTTGCTTCTAAAAAACTTGGTGTTCCTTTTTTTCCCATGATAATCTCTCCTTTTTTAGTTGTTCTTATGTTCTAAAAAAGTTAAGATATCGGATTACTCCGCCGCAATTCATCCGCGATTCCTCCTTTATAAAAATAAAAAGACCTGTTTTAAACTAAGGACGAATGACTCCGCGGTACCACCTTAATTAAAAACAGATCTGTTTTTCACTTTCAAACTTTTATTCAAATGTATGGACTTTCCATGTAATTCGTCAATTAGGCTTGATCGGTTCACAGCGACCACCGACTTTCTGAACAAAACACCTAACCGCTACTGCGTGAAAAGTTGACTTGTATGAAGTTTACCTTCCATAAGATCATTTGTCAATGAAAAAGAAAATATTTTTTCATTTTTCTGAAAATTATTTTTATAACTTTCACACACAAGTTTATTTTTTACTAGAAAGTAGCACCCTCTTGTTTTTTTCTTGCTACTATTTCTTGATGTTCTTGCTTGATTCTTTCTAATAGCTTTGGCTCTTTCAACAGATCAAGAGCTGTATTGGCGAGTAGTTCTGCTGCAATCGCAATAGAAGCAAGGCCTTTGTCACTTTTAGCAGCAGCTTTGAATTCTTTTGTGTGTCCGGCAATATATGTCTCAGAGATTGCTACCGTAGGCTGGATTGTTGGTATGACTTGGCTGACATTTCCTACATCAGAAGAACCGAGACTTGTTCTTTGTTCCGTTTCTATTTCTTCATCTGGAACACCTGCTTCTTTTGCATGCTGGAAGAATAAGTCATCAAAAGAAGGAGTAACGATGACATCATCAACTGCATTTTGGAACAATCCAAACTCAAAAGTCGTGCCCGTACTTATCGCAGCACCTCGTACGATATTTTCCACTTTTTCATATACCTTATCTAATGTTTGCCGATTTCCTGCACGTAAATAGAAACGTCCAGCAGCGTAATCTGGAATGACGTTGGCAGCTACTCCTCCGTCTGTAATGATCCCATGGATATTGACATCTTTTGGCAATTGCAAGCGTAGAGCGTTGATTCCATTAAACACTTGGATCAATGCTTCCAAAGCATTTACTCCTTTTTCAGGTGCTGCTGCTGCATGGGAAGCGACACCGTAAAATTTGATGTCGACTGGATCATTCGCTAAAGATTCTGTCGTTTTCCCATAACGAAAAGCTGGATGGACGCATAACGCTACATCGACATCCTCAAAAAAACCTTCTCGAACAAAGCTGCCTTTAGCTGATCCGTTCTCGCCCCCTTCTTCCCCTGGGGTGCCATATACACGGATTTCTCCACCAGTTTCATCAATAAATTGCTTCACTATGCTGGCGGCTAATACGGAGTAAGTACCAAACAAATTATGCCCGCATGCATGACCAATACCTGGTAAAGCATCGAATTCTGCCAAAAAGGCAATTGTGGGACCGGGTTTATTGGAAATATAACGTGCATCAAAGGCTGTTCGGTGTCCAGCTATTTCTTTTTCTACCCAAAACCCTTCTTTTTCTAATTGTTTAATCAACGCTGCTGAGGAATAAAACTCATAGTTACTTACTTCAGGATGTTCGTGGATATCTAGAGCAAGTGCTTGATATTCTGGTAAACGATATTGGATTAGATCCTTCAATTGGTTTGTTGAGATTGTTGTTGTCATAAAAAATTCCTCCTATGCTAGTCATTTTTCTTATTTTCTCCCGAATGTTTCCCATGCAGGCACGCTTGATCCTTTTGATGTTTTCTCGATTACTTTGACTGTGTCTTCTGTTTGATAAGCGTCTACTATTTTTTGATACGTTTTATTTTTTTCATCTTCTTTTCTTGCAACGATGATATTCACATAAGGACGTGCATGGTCATCCACTGGTTCTAAGAAGATGGCATCAGAAGCAGGATTAAATCCAGCATCTACAGCTACACCGCTATTGATCACTGAAATGTCTACATCCGACAAAGCACGTGCTGTTTGTGAAGCATCTAATTCAGAAATGTCTAGATTTTTTTTATTCTCGGTAATATCAGAAACAGTGGGCGCTTGTCCTTTTGCCTTATCCACTTTGATCAATCCAGCAGTTTGCAATAACAGAAGAGCTCTGCCGCCATTTGTGACATCATTAGGAATTGCTACTTTTGCTCCGTCTTTGATATCAGCTACATCCTTCAAAGTGTTAGAATAAATTCCCAGCGGTGCATTGACAGTATTTCCGATCGATACTAAATCAGTTCCGTGTTCTTTATTGTAATTGTCTAAAAAGAATTGATGTTGGAAAGAATTCAAATCAATCGATCCATCTGCTAAAGCCGCATTTGGTTGATTGTAATCTGTAAATTTCACGTATTCCAAATTAATGTTCTCCTTTTTCAAACGGTCTTTCACGTTGTCCCATACATCTGTATCTTCTCCAATAATCCCTAGTTTTACGGTAGTTTCTTTTTTGTCAGTTGTATCTGCTTTTCCTTGGCTACACCCTGCCAACCAAATAATTGCTACAAATGTAATGACTACAAAACGAATAATTTTTTTCATTTTTTCTCCTCCACTTTCAATGTGTAATTTTTTTAATCAGTTGATTACTGATAAATTGACTTAAAAAAACTAAGATTAGAATCAATAATGTAGCCACAATCGTTACATCTGTTTGGAATCGATTATACCCTCTCGATATAGCAAGATTCCCTAATCCGCCTGCACCTACTGCTCCAGCCATGGTAGTCAGTCCGATCACGTTGATGATAGTCAACGCCGAGACCCGAATGATACCAGGCAAACCTTCTAACAAATACACACGTAAAATAATACCGATTGGACTGGTTCCCATCGCTTCTGCCGCTTCGATCACCCCAGGATCAACTTCTAGCAGTGCGTTCTCGATTTGACGAGCAAAAAACGGAACAACTCCAAAAATCAATGGCACTAAAGCTGCTTTCGCACCAATCGTCGTTCCAACTAAGAAACGAGTAGTCAATGCTAAAAGAGAAAGCAAGATAATGAAAGGGATGGAACGAATGATATTGATCAGCTTATCAAGTATTTCAAATAGCAGACGGTTAGCTAGTAATCCATTAGGGCGTGTCACTACTAACGTCACACCTAAGATGATTCCGATCATCCCGCCAATGAATGCTGTCCAAAAAGACATATATAGTGTTTGCTTCGTCGCTTCGACAAATTCATCCGGAATCAA
Organism: Enterococcus sp. E5-37; assembly: GCF_035726925.1. Lineage (NCBI taxonomy): Bacteria > Bacillati > Bacillota > Bacilli > Lactobacillales > Enterococcaceae > Enterococcus > Enterococcus sp. E5-37. The sequence goes on along the minus strand of NZ_JAPMLG010000001.1, from coordinate 51,578 downwards.
ATAAACATTGGGCAAATATGTTTTAAAGAAATCAGTCATTTTATCTTCCTCCTTCGATCACTTTGATACGACTATCTAATTCGTTTTTTTGTAAAATATTTATTTTTACACCAGATTTGATCAAATAATCCAATGCTTTTTGCCGCTGTTTGGTTTCTCCAGCTAAAGTAACGATCAAACTCCCTAACGGCGTTTCTTGTAATAACTCTACATTGCCATATAAAATATTCGCTGTTACTTGATATTTGCTGTACAGATGAGCGATTAGAGGTTCGTTCGTCTGATTTCCAATATAACTTAATTCCAACAGCCATTTATTGGCGATCTGATCGGCAAAAGCAGAATGGGCAATGATCGTTTCTAATGCTTGGTCAAGATGAGTAGCTGTTCGAATAAAATCTTTGGTCAATTCTTCTTCAGGATTGCTGAAGATCTGGATGCTGCTACCTTTTTCAATGATTCTTCCATCTTCCATAACCGCTACCTTGTTGCAGATTTCTTTGACAACTTGCATCTCATGAGTGATCAGGACGATTGTTAAACCTAACTGGCGATTCAATTTTTTTAACAATGCAAGGATCTGAAGGGTCGTTTTCGGATCAAGTGCACTGGTTGCTTCATCACATAATAATACCTTAGGTTCATTCGCCAAAGCTCGTGCGATTGCTACTCGTTGTTTTTGTCCCCCCGACAGTTGTTTAGGATAAGCAGATGCTTTTTCTTCCAAACCGACAAGTTCCAGTAGTTCATTCACTTTTTGACGACGTTCCTGTTTCGATTTTCCAGAATACTTTAAAGAAAAATCAACGTTGTCAAAAATAGTTCGGCTTTCCATTAGATTGAAATGCTGAAAGATCATACCGATGGCCTTTCTTTCTTTTCGCAATTCTTTGGGAGAGAGCTGACTCAAATTCGTCTGATTGACAATGACTTCTCCTGCTGTTGGTTTCTGCAGCAAATTCATCACACGAACTAACGTACTTTTCCCTGCACCTGAGTAACCGACGATTCCATAAACATCGCCTTTTTCAATCGTTAAATCTACAGAATCTACTGCCTGTATCTCTTTTTCTTTTTGTTTGAAACATACAGAAACATCTCGCAATTCAATCATTAAAATTCCTCCTTATCTAAAAAAAGCGTCCTCAAGAAAATGAAAATGTCATTTTCTTGAGGACGCTTTTTTGCGTGTTACCACCTCATGTTCAAGCTGTGTTCACACACAACTCCTCTTCAAGTACGATCATACTCTAGCAAGATATCGGTCGCAGCCGTCATCGCCTTACATCTATGCTCGGGATGAATTGCTCGATGGCCATTTTCCAATAGTCGTTCCTTGCTTCTTCTCAGCTACCGAAGCTCTCTGTCAAAGGTTCTTCTATCGTACTTACCATTTCAATGCAAATAATATTCAAAAAAAAAAATCCTTTTACTAACATAAACTATGTCAGTAAAAGGACGACGTATCGCGGTACCACCTTTTTTCGGAAGTTTCCTTCCCTCAAGCCCAACATCTCAAAAAGAGAGATTGGCGTTCGTTTTAACGGTCGAACAGTTCCGAATTTGCCTACTTATCGACAAATTATTCTCCAAGGCCATTTTCAGCTTTTCTTACTTGACTCTTCTCACCAGCCAGAGCCTCTCTGCAAAGTTTCCAAACTTACTTTCCTTTTCAACGAAATCGATATTTTGTTGTTGGGATTAATCTACATGAGGAAAACTGAAAAGTCAAGTACGAAATTCAAATTATTTTTTCTATATTTATTTTTCTGTTTTTTTATTTAACATTTCAATAACAGTTCGAAGATCTTTTCCTTCCGCAAGAAGTTTCAATTTTTCCTTTTCTTCGACGGTATAATTTCGGACAAAACTGGAATCAGGTATCAAAACAACGCCTAATCCTGCTCGTGAAGCAGCTGTTGCTCCTACTAAAGAATCTTCCACTGCAAAGGCTGAACTAGCTTCTAATCCTGTTCGTTCCAAAGCTGTCAGATAAGGAATCGGTGAAGGCTTGTTCTCCGACACTTCGTCTCCGAATGTAAACGTGTCAAAGTAATCAGCTAATTTAAAGTGATCCAAGATATCTGTTGCTCTTTTCGTAACAGTGGTCGTAGCAATGCCTAGTTTCATATGACGTTCTTTTAAGTCTGCCAATATTTCTTTTGCATATGGTTTTAAGTGGATGGCTCCGCTTGTCAGCTGTTGATAAAAATATTCTTCACGCTTCGCTCGGACTTCCTGTACTTTTTCAGGGCTACCTGCTGCTTTCACTAAAATATCAAAACTTTGTTTCCAGTTTTTTCCGCCCCAAGCGTCAACGATTTCTTTTGGGATATGGATATCAAATTGCTGAAATCCCCAAAGCCAGCCATCACGATACGTTTTTTCTGTGTCAACTAACAAACCATCTAAATCAAATATTGCACCTTTCATCTATACATTAATCCTTTCCAAAACAATACACATAGTTTAGCACGACTGGTCCAAAAAGAACAGAAGCAAAGAACCATCCTTCTCGTTTATAAGAGTTCTTGGAATCGACGGATATAGATTTTCTTCACAGCTGTCACAAGCGCCAGATAAGCGATGACTGTAGCAAATAACCATAACCAGTAATTGCCAGGAAGTGGCATCAAGCCTAATTCAGTACCAAAACTTGTAAAAGGAAGGACAGAACCGACAATAATTCCTAATGTAGTGATAACAAACATGGCAAATGTTGCATTGCTTTGGATAAATGGTACTTTCGGTGTACGCAGTGCATGGAGCACTAAGGTTTGTGTCCATAGTGATTCGACAAACCATCCTGCATGGAATAATGCGATGAAAATCACTTGCTGTGAACTATCCAATGTATGGAAACTTCCGCCCACTACAGCAGGACAAATAACAAAATACATCAACAAGTAAGTAGTAATATCAAATATCGAACTTGTTGGGCCAAAGTAAACCATGAATTTCCCAATACTAGATGCATTCCATTTTTTTGGCTCGTCCAAATATTCTTTATCCATCCGATCCCATGGCAAGGAAATGCAGGAAACATCATAGATCAGATTCAAAAACAGAAGTTGTAAAGGCAGCATTGGTAAAAATGGCAGGAACGTACTTGCAATCAGCACGGAAAACATATTGCCAAAATTAGAACTTGCTGTAGCCTTGATATATTTCATGATATTCCCAAAAGTTTCTCGTCCAGAAAGAAGGCCTCTTTCCAAAATCGTCAAATCTTTTTCTAAAAGGATCACGTCTGCAGATTCTTTCGCAATATCCACAGCTGTATCTACAGAAATACCGATATCAGCCACTTTCATTGCAGGAGCGTCATTGATACCATCTCCTAAAAATCCGACAGTATGACCATTTTTACGTAAAGCTGTCGTCAAACGTGCTTTTTGCTGAGGATTCAATTTTACGAATACTTCATGGTCTTCAGCTACTTGTGCTAATTCATGATCACTCATTTCCGAGATTTTCTCACCGGTAACCAATTCATTGATCTCTAGACCTACTTGACGGCACACTGAACGTGTAACTAATTCGTTGTCCCCAGTCAGAACTTTTACAGCTACACCATGTTCTTTCAGAGCTTTCAACGCTTGTTTCGTTGTTTCTTTTGGTGGATCAAGGAAAGCAAGATAACCAATCAAAACCATGTCTGACTCATCTTTGACTGAAAATTCTCCAACGACGCTTGGATTGGTCTTTTGTGCGACACCAATCACTCGTAAGCCATCTTCATTAAGTGACTGTACTTTTGCAAGTACGGCTTCTTTTCGTTCTTTTGTTAATGGTGTAACAGTACCGCCAAGATCAATAAATTTAGAAATGTTCAGCATTTCTTCAATCGCGCCTTTTGTGATCATTTGTGTTTTACCAGCTGGATCAGCAACCACAACACTCATACGGCGACGTTCAAAATCAAAAGGAATTTCATCCACTTTTTGATAATTGATCTTATCTGTATCTAAAGTTTCTGTTGCTTCATCAATGATAGCCACATCTAACAAATTTTTCAGCCCTGTTTGATAGTAGCTATTTAGATACGCATGGCGCAAAACACGATCATCTTCATTTCCTTCACAATCCATATGATATTCAAGAATGATTTTATCTTGTGTCAATGTCCCCGTTTTATCCGTACATAACACATCGATTGCACCAAAGTTCTGGATGGCATTCAAATTTTTGATCACTGTTCCTTTTTTGGCCATCACACTTGCTCCTTTGACCAAATTCGTCGTAACGATCATTGGAAGCATTTCAGGTGTTAGACCAACTGCTACAGATAGTCCAAAAAGAAAAGCTTCTAGCCAATCCCCTTTTGTAAGCCCATTGATGACGATAACTGCTGGAGCCATCAATGACATAAATTTGATCAGTAGCATGGATGTTTTATGGATGCCTAATTCAAAGCTTGATTGAATTGGTTTTTCAGATAGCGTTTCTGCTACATGACCAAATAGTGTTTCATTTCCAACAGAAACAATGATTCCTTCCGCACTTCCACTGATGACATTACTTCCCATAAAGACAAGATTTTCGTAACTTGTTTCGCTTTGCTGATCGTCTTCACATACTTTCGCATGCTTTTCTACTGGATAGCTTTCCCCTGTCAATGCTGCTTGGGAAATGAATAAATCCTTTGCGGACAATAAACGCATATCCGCTGGTATCATATCCCCTGCTGAAAGCCGAACAAGATCTCCACAGACGATTTCTTCCATAGGAATCTCTGTGTACTTTCCATTACGTTTTACAGCTGCCGTTACTTTCACAAGTGATTTCAGTTTTTCAGCCGCTTGATTGGAACGTACGGACTGAATCAACGTCATTGTCCCGCTGACGATAACCATAGTGAAGATAATGGCTACACCGAAAAGATCTTTATCCCCAGGAGCTGCTAATACATATTCCGTGATGAATGAAATAATTCCTAATGCGATCAACACTAATGTAAATGGCGTGATGTATGCTTTCAATATTTCTACGATGAATGGTGTTTTTTTGCCATATGAAATCGCATTTTCACCGTAATTTTCTCTTGAACGTTCGATTTGTTCTTCTGTCAATCCATTTGCTGATGCATGGAATAGTTCAAATAATTCTTGTTTCGTTTTTCCAGCAAAAGCTGCATAGATTTTTTGTGTATCTTTCTTTTTTTCCATCTCAATCTCTCCTTTGTGTCCAAAAGACAGCTGTTCTCGCTGCTTTTGGTCTTTAGCTATTCATCGGATCGATAGAGAAAAAACTGAAAGGGGCTGAGAACAGATAGATAATAGCCCTGGCCTTTCCTCTAGATCCTTGTTTTTCGAATGACTGTCATCCATTTGTTCTCATCTCCTTTACTAAGTAATTTTAATTCATGACTTCCAATCATTTTTCGAATAGTTATTTTCCCAATTAGACCACCTCCTTTTTATTTTTCACCGATGGGGATTTGCGGCAACAAAAAAACCTCTCGCCAAATACTCAGCGAAAGGTTTGAAAAAGCATATTAAAAAAAGCTTCTCAGATCTCATCGTTGAGTTTTGACACTGTACAACGTAAAAAGCAGATACCTGCTTTTAGCTACCTTATGAAAAGCCTTATCTCGACAATTCCTGTTCTACCCATTGGCGTCTCTCGACGTTTTTGGGCAGTAGCCTATGTTTGTATAGGAGCCTCACCTAACAAATCTTATTCGGTTTTCCTTCGTTAATATAACAACTAAAAAAGAGGATGTCAAATCAATTTTCCATGTTTTTCATACTTTTTTTAAAATACACGCGTTATATTCCTGTCTCACGCGGTTTTATTTGTCTCATTTTCCACCTCCCGCTATAATAGAAATATAGTAGGAAACGAGGTGCTGTTATGGAAAGAACACTTGTTATTATCAAGCCAGACGGCGTGAGACGCCATTTAGTCGGAAGCATCATCCAACGTTTTGAAGCAAAGGGACTGGCCATTGCTGAAATGAAGTTTGAAACTATGACTCCTGAATTAGCAAAAGAACATTATCAGCACTTGACTGAGCGCAGTTTTTTTGATGAACTGATCGATTACATGACTTCCGGTCCTGTCGTTTATCTTGTCCTGGTCGGCGAGGAAGTGATCGATATCGTCCGTAAGATGGTTGGAGCAACAAAAGCTGCCGATGCTGTTCCAGGTACGATCCGAGGAGACTACGCGCTGCCGGGGACTGAAAACATTATTCACGCTTCTGATTCCCGTGATGCTGCGGTAAAAGAGATCGCCCGCTTTTTCCCGCCATTCGATATAAACAAACCGTCTGAAAAAGCGGCGAAGTGATACAAATTCTAAACTGCTGGTCTAGTTGCTGGGTTCAGCAATGGCCAGCAGTTTTTTCTCTAAGGACCTCCGTTGATTCTTTCCTAACATATATTCGAGCACTGTGAAGAATTCTTGGTAGTCTTTCGTCTTTTCTTCCCCTAAAGCAGCAGAAATCAATCTTTGATAATAATCTGCCATCAATGTTTCATAGATCACTGTACTTCTTTCTTTATGTGCTAAGCTCCGTTTCATATCTTCATTCACACTACGTGCCTTTTTCAACCGACCATTTTCTATATAAAACGAAGTCAGGTTCATTAAAAAAGTAAAGAGATACTGCTCATGATTGTTCAACTGTGCTAATCGTCGCATTCTTTTTTTGATTTTCAAATAATTGTTCTCAATGAACCGATCACTGAATATCCAAGGAAAATCAGCTAGAATAGATAGTTCAAATTGACCATAGTCTGGTATCTGCATCAAGTATTCTTCAATGATTCGGCATTCATAACGTAAAAATTCAAATTCTGTCTCAGATACTTCTGTTTTTTCGACCATGTGAAGATTCAAAACCAAATAATACAGATCTTCTGTTTTCTTAAAATGCCTACGGTTATTGCTGATCTCTTTATAAGGATCAAAGCTGTCTTCTTGTACCCGATCTAGCATTCGTCTTTTTTTCTTTAACTTTATTGGTTCATCCAGCTGGTTTCGCATCCATTCATATTCTGCAAGTGTCATGTTCATTCGCTCTAAAAATGATCTCAATGTTACAAATGACATTTTTTTCACTGAATTTGTCTCAATCCCGACTAGAGAAGTCTTAGAACAGATTCCTTCCGCTAATTGGGACTGTGTCAACTTCTTGTTGACTCGAAGTTTCTTGATCAATTCACCATCATACATAATAGTTCTCCTTTTTAATTTAAATTTTTCCGCATTCAATAAATAGATACGTTAAAAAGGAAAAATACACGAAAAAAATAAAAAAATGTTTTTTTCATAAAAAATACCAACCTTCAAGCATTAGAATGTTGTCTAACTACTGAAGGTTGGTTTGATTGTTTATTGATTATCTTTTTGCTGTTCAACGTCTGTTCTTGTTACTGGATATAAGTTGGTTGTTGTTTTATTGCCATTTTTTGAAAAGACACTTGTCGAATGTTCGCCTTTTTGCTTTTCGATTGCTTCATTACGTTCCGCTTCATTTTTATAGTCATATTTTTTCGGATCAATCGTCTCAAATCCGTTTGGCACATAAAACCGCAAGAGATTTTCCTGATTCAGCTTATCTGAAAGACTTAACGCAGTCTTGACTTTTTCCTGATCTTTGGAGATTTCCTCATCGATTCCTGCTGCTTTCGTATCGATGATTTCTCCTGTCTGATTATTGTAAGCTTTTCCTCCTAGGACGGTGTATTTGGGTGTCACAAAGTTCCCATTTCGAAAAGCAACTACTTGATCATGCTGAGAAGATAATAAGTCTGTACCAAAATGAAGATAATCTTTATCATCGATTCCCAAGAGATGAAGTAATGTCGGCAAAACATCGATTTCTCCACCGTATTCGTGATTGACTGACCCTTTAGTATAACCAGGCATATGAATCATTAATGGCACACGCTGCATTTGTGCGTTGTCAAATTCATTCCATGTATCTGGGTCTTTTCCAAGAGCACTTGCTAAGTCTTTATTATCTGTATTTGAGATGCCAAAATGATCCCCATAAATCACAAAGATCGAATTTTGGTAAATACCGGATTTTTTCAAATACGTAAAAAATTGTTCCAATGATTGATCCAGATAATGTGCCGTTCGAACATAATTATCTACTGTGCTATTGCCAGTATTCAAAGATGGAAAGTCGAAATTCTTGTCATCCGTATAATAAGGCGTGTGGTTGGTTACGGAAAGAAATTTCGTGTAAAACGGCTGTTGTAGATGCTCAAGATATTGGGCAGATTCTCTGAATAAATCTTTATCTAATATCCCATAACCTAACGTTTCGTCGGATTCATCAAAATAAGATCGATCAAAGAAATTGTCATAACCTAAGTTTTTATATACATGATCTCTATTCCAAAAACTAGCTACATTCCCATGGAAAACAGCGCTTGTATAGCCTTGCTTTTGTCCAAGGATCGCTGGTGCGGCTTGAAAGACATTGTCTGACCCAAGCTCTGTGAATAATGAGCCTTGAGGTAAACCAAATGTGCCAGTTTCCAACATATTTTCAGCATCACTTGTCTTTCCCTGTCCTACTTCATGAAAGAAATTGTCAAAGCTGATCGTTGCTTGATTCTGGAAAATACTATTTAAAAACGGTGTGACTTCTTGTCCGTCTACCTTCATATTAATCAAAAACTGCTGGAAACTTTCTAAATGGAGAACGATCACATTTTTCCCTTTAGCGATCCCAAATGTTTCGGGATTTGGCTCTGCATAATGTTTCTTTGTATAATCTAAAACTTCATCAATCCCATTACTGCTTGCATGCGCGCGAACACTGCTAGTCATTCCTGTTTTGATTCCGTCATAAATAGTATACGCATCGATTCCTAGATATTTGACAATATATGAACGGTCAAATGTTCGCTGCAGCAATTGTGGACGGTTGGCTTCGCTCAGCGCTAGATTTCCTGAAAAAATAAGCCCTGAAAGACAGGTAACAGCGATAGCCATCGGTTTGCCGACAGGTTGACTTTTGATAGGTATTTTCTTGACCTTCAACCAAACCAGTAGCCCAATGAACACAGCGATATCCAGCCAGTAGATGACATCATGGGGCTTCATCAAAGAAAAGGAGCTTCCTGACAATCCTTGCGACACTTTCGAAAAGCCTAATACAGATTTGACTGTAATGAAATCTGTGAATTCCCGATAAAAAATAATATTCAAGTACAACAAAAGCGTATTTAAAATATCAATGATCAAAAGAATAGCTAACGCTGGCTTTGGCTTTTTAATATACAAAGAAAGGCCAAAAAACAATAAGGTAGTCGCAATTGGGTTGATCCACAAGATAAAGTACTGGATCGTACCTTCCACACCTAATGAAAAATCTGCATAGTAGGCAATGATCGTCTTCAGCCAGAAAAAGAAAACAGCTGTCAAAACGATTGCTAAACGATTTTGGCACAATTTTTTAAGTTGTGTCACGTATATCACTTCTCTCTATTCACATTTTTTCTTATTTTGCTCCTGAAAAATGAAAATTTCCTAAAAAAGTTGTTATCTTAAGATTTTTTTATTCTTTCTAAAGATTATTCCGTCCACTTTTCACAGCATAAAACCGCTGCGATGTAAGCGATTAAACTAATGAAGAGATAAAAGTCTTGTGGTGACCGCTTCACTCCACGGTATTCAAAAGCCAGTTTCTCGGTATTCGTACAAAAAAAGAGGCTGTGACAAAATTCTTGTCGCAGCTCCTTATTTCTTGATGCAGGACAGCTTTTTCACAACTTCTTCTTTAAACGGTGTTCAAAAGCTTGCATCTGCGGTAATAAGCCCAACCAAACGAAAAATATAAGGAGCTATTTTTTGAAATTGCTCCTTGTGACTCAGACTGAAACGGCAGGTTCACAACCTCTTTCTTAAACGGTGTTCAATCAGCTGACCTTCGGTATTAGCTCAAAAAACGGCAAAATATGAGGAACTATTTTGCCGTTTGTTTCTCTAATACTCAGGTCAAAACGCTGATTTCACAACCTCTGTTTTTCATTGCCCATAAGTTTGATATTGTCCTTCTGATGACTCATTCGTAATGATTGAGGCTTGATTTTCTTCATTTCCCGTTATCGTTTGCCCACTGCCAGAATCTGAAGGGCTTGTTCCTGTCGATTCGTTTTTTTGAGAAGAGATAGTTGTTTTCTTGACTTGTTCATTTGTCTTTTTCCATTCCGCTAAACGATCGGCGACCACTTTTTTGTCTACTTTTTCAGAATAAGCGGTGATCACTTTTCCATTTTTCAAACGGGCTACTTTGTCGCCATCATGAGTCAAAAGCAAAACGGTCAAATGTTTGTCTTTGAATTGATATTGTCTGAGAGAAATCGCACTAAGTACGTCATCGATATTAATAAATTGATTTTCTTCTTTTCCTTTTGGCAAATAAATGTCCAATTCGCCTTTTTCGTAATTGGCAGTTATTTTATACTCCGCCCACCAATAAGTTGAGAATTCTTTTTTGAAATTATCTACTGATTCTTTGCTTGCTACGATTTTTTCTGTTTCTTTCTGAGCAAGATCTGCTGTCATTTTTCCTGAAAATGCTGCGGATAAAATAAGCAGTAAGAAAAAACCGAATAACCAAAAGAGAAGAAACGGTCTTTTTTTCCTCATGCTTTCCTCCACTCCTATTTAATTTTGACTATTCTATTATATACAAAAAATGAAATAGAAAGACAAAAAAGTTGAAAAAGATCGTAAATAATTGAACTTCTTTTTCACAAAATGGTAAGAATGGAGAATTTCACGCATTTGCTCTCAACTATTCTTTCTTAAGCCTCAAATCCGTTTTTATCTGATACGTCTTTGAACCAATGACCCGATTTTTTGATTGTTCTTTTTCCATCTTGTGCTAAGTCTACTGAAATAAAGCCATATCGATTCTTATATGCATTGGTCCACGACCAGTTATCCATACATGTCCACATATGATAGCCTAAACAATTGGCACCTTCTTGAATGGCTTGATGGACATATTTCAGATGAGATTGGACAAATTCGATCCGATAATCATCGTGGATCATGCCATCTTCTTTGATAAATCGTGCTTCGTTTTCTACACCCATACCGTTTTCAGAAATAAAGCAGTCGATATTTCCATAATGATCTCGTACATTGATCAAAATATCATAGATTCCTTGTTCATAGATCTCCCATCCGCGATAAGGATTCATTTTACGACCAGGCATTTCATAATTGTCGAAATAATCCTCAGGCATTGGACCGTTTTTAGTATCGATTGGTGTTTCTTTTGCTTTTACCCGGCGTGGCTGGTAATAATTGATACCTAAAAGATCTACTGTATTTTCTTTGATAACCGTCAAATCCTCTGCATGGATCACAGGCATGAGATCAAGTTCTTTTACTATCTCAATCAATTCACTTGGAAACTCGCCTTTTACAGCTGGATCAAGGAATGAACGATTGAAGAACGCATCTGCTATTTGCGCTGCTTTAACATCTTCAGGGTTTGATTCGTCTCTTGGATAGCTTGGTGTCAGATTCAAGATGATACCAATAACACCACCTTGCTCCATTTCATGGTAAGATTTGATGGCTAACGCTGAAGCCAACGCTTCATGATAGCCAACTTGGATCGCTTTTTTCATATCTGACTCTTCTGGATAATGCCATCGATATAAATAACCTGCTTCGACTGGAACGATTGGTTCATTATGAGTAAACCATTTTTTTACTTTCGAACCAAACAATTCAAAACAACTTTTGGCATATTTTTCATAGGCTTCAACCGTTTCTCGGTTCAACCATCCGCCTTTTTCTTGCAGATACACCGGCATATCGAAATGATACAGATTCACAAAGGGTTCGATACCGTTTTCAATCAACTCATCAAAATAACGATGATAGAAACGAACGGCTTCTTCGTTGATTGTTCCAGATTCATCAGGTATCAAACGGCTCCATTGGATAGATGTTCGAAATGAATTATGCCCAGTCTGTTTCATCAACTGTACATCCTCTTGATACTTCGTATAAACTTGTGAAGTTTTTTCAGGTCCTACTTGGTCAAAGAACTTTTGCGGTTCTTTTTTGTACCAATAATCAAAAATGTTCTCTCCTTTTCCATCACCTGAAATCCTTCCTTCTGTTTGTGGGCCACTTGCTGCAGAACCCCACCAAAAATTTGCTGGAAATTGATATTTTTTCATCAAAGCACCTCTTTTTCTTTTTTAGTTCGTTTTAGTTGATTCCATGTATGATATTTTCCATCACAATCACTTTTTCATTTTCTTCCTCTTCTTTTTTGATTCGTTTCAACAGCTGTTCTGCGGCTTGTTCCCCAATTTTATCTGTTGGTGGTGTAATCGTGATTTTCGGAAGGATGCTCAATTCGTTTTTATCCAAATAATCATAATGACTAAACGCAATGTCCTTCCCGATTCTGATACCTTCTTGATTGAAACATTCGATAGCACCGATCGACATATTATAATTGCTGACAAAAATCGCTGTTACTCCTTTTTCTAATAATTCTTTTGCCCCATAATAGCCACTTTTTCTAGAATAGTCTCCTGTAAAGACCTCTAATTGGATCGATGGATCATTTTGTACCGCTTCTTTGGCTCCTGCTAAACGTTCTCTTGCTACGTAGTCTGTTTGAGTGGCAGCAATAAATCCGATTTTTTTATGTCCTTGTTCACCATGATGAGCGATCACTTTTGCTACACTTTCTCGATCATTCACTAATATTGTATCAATACCTGCTGGCCCTTCTGGACAATTCAATGCGATAACTGGAATACTCATTTTTGTGAGCATTTCAAATCCAGACCACTCTTCTTCGGATAAGAAGACAATCAGCCCATCGATCACATGCTTCATCAGGTATTCAATTTTTTGTTCAATTTTTTCTGGCTGATCGGCAAACCCGCTTAATAATAAGCTATACCCATTTTCTTCAGCTACTCTTTCGATCCCTGAGACAACTTCCGACCCAAAACGGCTGGAAATCCCGTTTATCAAAAGTCCAATAGAGAAGCTTCGATTATTCTTCAACCCTTTAGCAATGATGTTTTCTTTATAGTCCAACGCTGAAATCGCTTCTGCTATTTTTTTCATGTTCTTTTCCTTCAGTTGCTGACCATTCAAGTAACGGGAAACTGTTCCCACTGAAACACCAGCCATCTTAGCCACGTCACGGATCGATGCCATACATTCTCACTCCTGCCAGTTACATTTGATTTCTCTTTCTTGTTGTTCGATTATGATGACCGCTTTCTTTGCATAGTGTTGCTTGTCATCAATATCCATATAACTAAAGTCTTCAGTAGAGCAACTTCCTCTCACTATTAATTATACTTAAACAAGTATTTGAACCGGTTCATTTTTAATATAGCATTTTTTTAAAAGATTGCAACACTTTTTTAAAACGCTCTCTGAAAGTGGCGGATTTTTTGCCTTTTTAAAATTTTATTCTAAAATTTACTCTATTTGTGGGTGTTTTGTGCGTTTTTCTCTTCCATCCGTTTGAAGTTTTACTTTCCAATGGTATAATTTCTTTATCCTATCAAATGGGGGAAGTATTTTGAAGAAATTAATCGTACTATTTATTTTGTCTGCGGGACTTTTGACATTGACTGGCTGTAATTTGTTTGGCGGCTCTGACCAATCCTCGGATGAAACAACCGATTCTTCTGTCTTAAAAGCGGAAAAAGCAGATATCACTAACAGTGTATATACGCTAAAAGTACGTAAAGATATGGATTTATCCGCGGGACAGTTGACATTTACAGATAAAAAAATGGAATGGACACGCACGTATCAGACACAAGGAACTGATTCTTCTGAATCATCTGAAGAAAAAACAGTGCTGACAGATATCAAGATCACTACCAAAGATGACGAATATATTATTTCAGGAAAAGAAAATAAAAAAGAAACAACAGTCATATTTACAAAAATCGGTAATTACCGTTTGAAGGATGAGGATGGCAACATCTACAGTCTATAGTGCCGTCTGTTGGATCTTCTTTTGTTTCTCCCCTTCTTTTCTGCTATAGTAAAGAAGCAAGATGATTGTAAAGGAGACGAAATGGATGATCGATAGTCCTGATTATTGTACATGTAATAACAACAAAAATATCCATACAGAATTTAATGACCAAGGAAGCTTGAGCATATGCGACAACTGTCACAAACTAGTCAAAGATTCATTTAAAACATTTGAATCTTATCCTGTTCAAAATTATGTAAAAAGTAGAAGAAGATAAACAAAATCAAGCAAAACTCACTATGGCTGATTTTTATGAACTTCAAACTCAGCTTCTTCCTTTGATCAAGCTTCATCAGTAAAACAAACAGTGGATCATTTCAGTTTACAAATCAAAGAGTAAAGATTTATTTATTTCAAATATTTGAATATAAAATAACCAAACGACAGAAAGGCTTATTCTACATCACGTAGTAATTTTTCTTTCCCGTCGTTTGGTTTTTTATTTTTAGCCTAATTCTTGACCTTTTGCATGCTGGTTATCCGTAAAATATTTTCCAGCAGGCTTTCCTTCCAATTCAGCTAATTTTTCTTGGATCTGACGGATCACCTTTTTTGCATCTTCTGGATTTTCTACAAAATCGAATGTATCCCCATCCACTTGTATTTTAGGACATACATCAAAATCTTCATACCATTGATTATAGCGGGTGTTCAACGTTTCGTAATAGGTATATAACGTTTCATCGCTTTCTAGCTGTTCATAATCACGCCCACGTTTTTTGATACGTTCTAGCATCGTGTCCAAAGAAACTTTGATATGGACCATCAAATCAGGCCGTTTTTTTGGAGCAACATCATCTAACTCGTTTAGCATCGTATCTAATAAGCTATCGTACTGCTGTACTTCGATATCCGTTACCCGACCTAAATCAGCGTTTAGATGGAACAACAGGCTATCTTCATAGATGGATCGGTCTAGCACATTGTCATCGTTCACTAAAGCATTTTTCATTGCTAAAAATCGCTTGTTCAAAAAGAAGATTTGCAATAAAAATGCGTACTGCTCAGGATTTGAATAAAAGAGCGGCAATACTTCGTTATCTTCGACATTTTCATAAAATGGTTTAGAATCAATCTCTTTTGCAAGCATATCCGTCAAACTGCTCTTACCTGCACCAATCGTTCCTGAAATCAAAATCACTGACATACAACCCTTCCTCTTCTATAAGTACTCGCCTACGTAAGTTTCAACAGGCAATGTTTCAAAATCATATTCACGTACAGCTTGGTCTGATTTTAAATACGTATGGAGACTTTGTGTAATCATCAAGTTTGTAGGTACCGTCTCTTCTTGTACAATGATCATCGGTTTTTTCAACATAGTTGCCACACCTAATTCGTAAGCCGTTCCTGGATCGATTGTTTGATGCTCAAAGTCAAGGATAGCAACAACAAATTCTGCATTTGTCAGTTCTTCCATATCTTTTTCGTATACTTCCTGCGCCCATCCAGCGCTGAATAGTTCATAATTGCTTTCTTGGTGATGACGTGGAGAGTAGAAACTTGTGACTGTTTTGTTTTCCTCCAACGCTTTTTCGATACGACTTACTCGATCGATTTGCTCCTCTGAAAAAAATGGTCCTGCTAAATATATTTGACTCATTATTTTGCCTCCTTCAATAATAACTGATTTTTAATAGATACTGCTCGTAATTCATTGACCAGTTCCAATGGATTGTTGGAAAAGATTACTTGATCCAACCATTTTTTATCCATAAAATCCTCTTTTGCAAAAGTTTCTAATAATTGTTGCAAGCCGCTGTAATAACCGCCAATATTCAATATTCCGATTGGCTTGTCAGGCGTCAGACCGATTGCTATCCAAGAAAGAAGTTGTGAGAATTCCTCCAATGTACCTAGACCTCCAGGGAAAACGAGGACAGCATCTCCCTTTTCAAATAATAATACCTTTCTTTCATCGATCGTTTCTGTAGGAATAAATGTAGTAACATCTTTTCCAGGCAATTCAGTTTCAAAAAGCCCATTCGGATAGATACCTGTGACTTTTCCGTTATTTTCCAGTACTGTTTTACTAATCACTCCCATAATCCCGGAGTATGAACCACCGTAAACCAGTTCGATTTCTTCTTGTGCCATGTATTTTCCTAACGTTTGCGCAATAAATTTGTAACTTTCTTTATTACCAAAACGGGAACCGCAAAAAACAGTAAGTTTCATAAAAAAACACTCCCTAACTCAAAAGTCTATCTTCATTCTACACGTGTTTTTTTAAAATAAAAGACTAGATTTTGTAGTTTTTTAGTGGTATATAGGATAGACACCACTATATATAGTATTTTGGAAAAAATCATTTTTCAGCTATTTTATAGATAAAGCAAAAATAAATAACGTGTTTTCATCGATATGAAATGACTTACTTATAGAAGATACTGGGATTTCGTCCTATATGCCAATAACGTGTATTATTTTAAACAACAAATACTTGTTTCTTTTATTAACGAAAAAATCATTTTGTTCTCGTGTTATGTTTCACTGATAAATGATGTTTCTCTAAATAAAAAAGCCGACGAACTAAACGATCAAAATTTGATCATTTTTGTTCATCAGCTTCTCCTAAAAATCTTTTTGTTAACGATAAATAGCTGGATTTGTAAAAATATCACTTGAATCGTCACTGCTGGAAGAAAATTCAGTGATAACCGCACCTGTTGCGCCTGCCTGGAACTAGTGTTTGATATTGGGCTCGATCGTGTACTGATCTCTAGCATGAAGAATAATTTCTTTTTTTACTGTATAATAACTTTCTTTCCTTTTTGGAATAGTACAGGAAAGTTTTTTTGTTTCCTTTCCTTCGACATAAGGTATACCAGACCTTTTCGACAACGAAAGGTTCTCATTTTTCCTTCATCGTCATTTCAAGGAGGGTGCCGATGCTCTGGACAGTTTCGATCGCTCCTAAACCAAAATCTGTATATTCGATTCTTTCTAACTCTGATTCTTTCATACCATTCCTGCCTCAAGGTACATCTATTGTACTTTTTTCTTGTAATCCATTCTGCCTCTCCTAACTAATTGTCAAATCATCCCAAGATATGTCTTCTTCCTCTTTTTCTTCTTGGATGATTTCTGCATTCGGATCTACTGGTTTTTTCAATAATAAAATGGTTATTCCTGTGACAAAAGAACCAGCTAACAATGCACCAATGAATGCCCATGGTCTGGTCATCGTAGCGACTGCAAACATTCCCGATGCCGGAATACGGCTATCTGCGCCCCAAAGCATGCTTAATCCGCCACCTACTGCCCCACCGACTCCCGTTGCTATGACATTGCGTGCCAAGTCGTTCAATACGATAGGGAAACATCCCTCTGTGATCTGACAGATCCCCATAGGAAAAGCGGTCTTCAATGTATCGATTTCTTGACGATTGAATATATTTTTACGAATGATTTTCCCTAAGAAATAAGCGATCGACAAGCCGAAAGGGGTTACCATCGAAGCTAAAATCAATACAGTGATTGGTTCATAGATTCCTTCTGAAAACAAAGCAAACACAAAAGCAAATACTACTTTGTTGATTGCTCCACCGTAATCGATTGATGATAATACTCCAATTACTGCACCATATAAAAATAACGAAGAAGTATCTAAATTACTTAGATAACCTGTAACCATCTCTGTAATCCAATTAATAGGTGTCCCTATCACGTAATACATGACCAATCCTCCAATGAAAGAACTGAGAAATGGTAAAACCAGAGTCGGCATTAGACCATCCATCCATTTAGGTACTTTGATTCCTGCCGTTAGTCCAATAACAACTAATCCAGATAAATATCCGCCAACCATTCCACCTAAAAATCCCGCTCCAATCCCACTAGCGGTCATCCCAGTAATCAAACCAGGGGCAATACCAGGCTTATCTGCTATTGAATAAGAAATGGCACAGGAAACAATCATTGGTAATAAACCTAAACCATATCCTCCCATCGTTGTCATCGTATCTGCAAAAGAAAACCCATCTGTGAATGATTCAATAGTGACTCCATCCATCATATTCCCAATAGCTAGCAAGAATCCGGAAGCGACGACGATAGGTAAAAAGAAAGAGATCGCCGTCATTAAATGTTTTTTGAAGCCTATTGATTTCAGTATCTCCATCTTATTCCCCTTCCATTCTTTCATTCAGCATCTCTTCTAATTTTTCGATCAGCTTTCTCGGAGATTTGACAACTAAACTAGTTGGTACTTCGACTACTTTTTTTCCACGAAAACGCTCTTTTCCGTTTACCTTGATATCTGCTGCAATAAGCACGACATCTGCAGCAGCAATGCACTTTTGCTCTAGTGGCTCTTGTGTTCCAGCAAGACCTTGTGTCTCAATCCAGATTTCATGTCCAAGGCTCTCTGCTGCTTGAAGCAGTTTTTCCTTTGCGATATACGTGTGTGCAATCCCCGCGGTACAAGCTGCGATTCCTACGATCTTCATTTTGTTGCCCCCTCACATATAGTATTTTGCTTTGCCATCTGATTGGAATAAATAAATTTTATCTAAAGCAACCTGTTTTGCAGCTTCCATACAAGGTGGAAACAGTATATTCGGTTCACGTATCTCTAAATCTCCTGAGTTCAAGATATCTCGGAGTTTTTCTGCGAATGCCATTTTGATATCACTGGAAATATTGATTTTATTTATTCCTAATTCTACTGCCTGACGAATCTCCTCATCTGGGTTGCTTGATCCTCCATGAAGGACTAAAGGAATAGTAGTCAATGATCGAATCGATTCTAAAATATCGAAGCGAAGCTTGGGTTTGAGTTCTTTAGGATAGATCCCGTGGGCTGTTCCAATAGCGATCGCTAAACTGTCGATTCCGGTCTCCTCAATGAATGCTTGTGCTGTTAACGGATCCGTATAAATAATCTCGCTGACACCGCCTTCTACAGTATTACCTGTGTCTCCGATCGTCCCCAGTTCGGCCTCTACAGAAATACCAACAGCGTGAGCTGCTTCTACTATTTTTTTAGATAACATGACATTTGTTTCATACGATTGATGGGATGCATCGATCATAACAGAAGTAAAACCTAAGCGGATGGCATGAATAATTTGTTTGAATTCATCACCATGGTCTAAATGGATACATACGGGAATATCTGTCTGCTCAGCTGCATATTTCACTTGAGCGATGAAACTGTCTGCCAAAAATTTCAGTTCTTCTGGATGGATTGCAATCATAACAGGAGATTCTGCTTCTTCACAAGCTTCTATCACTGCGTTCAATAATTGCCCAGAACCTGCATTAAAGGCAGGAACGGTAAAGCTTCTCTCTTTCGCTACGGCTAGTATTTCTTTTCCTGTTACTAACATAAGTCATTATTCCTCCTAGTCATTTTGTGTCAATAATATATATAATTCCTCGATTGAAGCAGCTTTTTTCAGTTCTTTGATAAACCTCTCTCTTGCCAAAAGTACGGCAATCTTTTGCAAAAGCTGAAGATGCCCTTTATTTTTGTCACCTTCTTGTACAGCAAATAAAATCACGATTTCTACAGGACGATCATCTAATGTTTCCCATGGAATCGGATCAGCTAAAGTAGCAGCTGCGATCACTGTCTGCCGGACACTTGGTGATTTACCATGAGGGATAGCAATTCCTTGTCCGATTCCTGTTGCTCCTTCTGCTTCTCTTTGATAGACATCATCCAAGAAACTTTCTGTATCAGTTATTACGCCTTTATCTGTCATGAGTTTTGTTAATTCTTTTAAGATTTGGCGTTTCGTTTGTGCTTTTGACTGAATGATCAGCAACTCTTCATAAATGACTTGAGTCAATTCCAGCGGTATTTCCTCCCTTCAAAAAAACAGGCTTGACGCATTCCGCTGAAGCGAAATGGGTCAAGCCTGTTGAACAGTGACTCCCCGATTTTTAAATTTTTTGATAGACACTTTCCACATCTCTTTCATTGATTGGATCCCCGATCTTGCGTCCAAAGCCTATTCCTTTTTTGATCAACACCCACTCCCCTTCCTCTGATTTCGCAATGATAGCATTGTGATTCAAAATAGCGATCACTTGCATCGGTTGCTCCTCTCCTTTCAGCGATAGAAAACAGCCAAATAAAATCTGCTTCCATAATAAGATACGCAAAGGCTAGTTCCTTTGACGAAAAAACATCTTTTTACACTGACCGATTCTGCTGGCTATAGCTCTATTAAAAGCACAAGAGATCTTCGAACAGAGCAGTTTTATCTTCAGGTGTATGTTCAGACAAAAAAGGTATTGAACACAAACGTCCAATACCTTTTGCTCAGCAAATAAAACGCATACATTTTGTTGAAATTTCTCCTCTAAAGGGTAGATTTCTCCTTTTAGATTCGATACAATAAACAAGGTTGATGTATTTACATTGACTATGGCAAACTTGGACGGTCACGTGTGATGACTTTTCAAGGTCTCTGCTTCTAGCTGCCACTAGAAGCAGAGGTGCCTTTTTTTATTTGGCTGTGTCTATCTGCCATTTATGATACTGATAGCGCCATCAGTAGTCAAGAAAAAACGAAAAAATACGAAAATGTGTACTGTTTTTCGGTCAGGTTTTTGTAAAAACAATATTTCTTATTCTTTTACGATCCATTCACGAAATACACTTGTTTCTAGTGCCCCTTCTTTTTTTTCTTTCTTCTAACAGTCTCAAGATGAGAGGTACGGCATTTCATTCATCCAAAACTTCTGGTGATCATACTTTTTTAGCCAATCCTTTTCCTGATTCTTGGCTACACCTTAAGTCAAAGCGCTACTGATAAGGACCTGCTTTTTTTGCTACATAACAATTTTTCTCCTCTTATGCAAATCTTATGCAAACACCGTAAACAAGGAAAAGTGTCGTGTGTTTAGCCATTTTGTTAGCTCCCCTCACAGTTTATAAAAAATTTATTCGCAAGAAACTTCAAGAGATACGTCTTAAGCTCCCTAAAGCTACTATTGTTAATGAAATTATAGAATTAGTGATTTATAGCTAGTCAGTACTCAACTCAGTATGTTGAAAAAGTATACTGGTATACGAACAACTTGATTATTTCCAAGAGTGGTCTATGATTAGGTTAAATGAACAGATAATGATCTTCTCTGCTAACTGAAGATAACTATCAAGTTCAAGAGTATTAAAGTATATACTACATTACTTATATTATATAGACACAATAAAAGTATTAAGGAGTGAAAGGTATGAAAAAGCTGGTATGGATTTATTCGGTAAACACAAGAGGGGGAATTCTTAAGAGTAGCGGAGCCGGTATGATCTGGAGTAGATCAAAGAAGCTTCAGGAACAATTACGTATAAAAGTTGAACCCGAATGGGACCTTTCAATCATTAGCTACGATATTACTACTGATATTCCCCAAGCTGATTTGATTATGTACAATGAAATGGATCAAGCTTATATGAATGATGAGATCAAAAAAAATGGGCTTTCCATCCTTTATCAGGATTTAGCAACAGCTGACGTAGATAGCATTTTCGATAAGATAGAAGCCTTTTCGAAATATAATCATTACAAATTGAATGATCCTGTGTTATAGATCTTTGAGTTTATTACCACCATAGCAAACAGCTATTAATTTTTAGGGAATATTTGCTACGTTACTAAAAAACGATTATTACCAAACTACTATTTAACAATCCTTATGTAAGTTATATTGACCAGATCCATATACTTATTTGAAAAGGAATATTGTTAGATACGGATTTTCTTTTTGAAAAATATAAAGAAAAAATACACTGCGTGAAAAAAAGAAAAAAACCATTAACTACATTAAAAGAAATGGTAGATGTAAATGAGGTCCCTATTTCCAAAATCTATAAAGATCATCTTGAAATGTTAAAAACCAATGTTGTTAACTCGATTTATGTTCGAAAAGAAAAAACAATAGAATTTCACCTATTTTATGTAGAAGACAACTCAAAAAGTAAAATATATTGTCAGTCATATGCAAAAAATCCAATCACACTCCCTAGGTTAAAGAAAGGAACAATTTATATTATATTCGAAGCGTCACTGGGGATCATGGAAACAAATTGCAGTTTATTAGCTATTGACTTTAGAATCCAACAAGGAATCGAACAGGAACATTTAGATAATAGAGATATTTATTTTTTAGATTATGTTTCAAACTTTGAAAATCGACATCTCTTTGAATCATACAGAAGACCGTAGTTCTGCTTGCAGTGTTCTCCTTTCATAATGGATGGAGGTTGTGACAGAAGTGGGTAGCTTCAAGAAATAAGAAGGAATTTACGAAAATTGCTTTTCAAATTTTTGTGAAATTTCGGCTTATTTTTCGAAGAAGTTACTTCTGGAACACCGTGTATCAGAGGTTGTGAAAAAGCTGCCCTGCATCAAGTAATAAGAACAGCCAAACAAAAATAGTTCCTCATATTTTACGTTTGGTTGAGCTTATTACCGCAGATGCAAGCTTTTGAACTCCGTTTATTCGGAAAAAGGAACTGCGACAAGACTTTTGTCACAGTTCCCTCTTAGCGTCATACTTTACGTTTATCTTTAAATTGATTTCTTTAGATTACATACGCTATATATCTACATGGTTGAGTTTTGTATGCTCTTATTAATAAATGATTTACAATTTTTGGAGACTTAAAAGCTTACTTTATATAAAGTAAGGCAATATAGTTGCTACTAGCAAAATAATATAGAGAAACAGTCCAAACAGATTTCTAGGATTGATAGTATACCCAAATCCCAGGCCCTTTTCAACGAATACCTCATGTTTTTTCGTAGGTTCTACGTTTATGAAACTAACAATAAGAATCCCTAATACAACAATAAATGAAATCAGCGGAAGAAAATCAAATTGGCTGTTTTTGAATATTGTATGTCTTAGAACTAGCATAATGAATACAATAACAACCAAAATACCTACTAAAAGATCATTTGCTTTCATTCCTTTGAGTTTCTTTTTTTTATTTTTCATTTTTTCTCCTCTTTTAATTAAGAATTTTATATCTTACATGGATTGTTTCAAATGGTTTTCTATTCAAAAAGGGAATTTTAACACTTTCAATGATTTCATCATAGTTCTCTGTGTTTATTTGATGGCAGACTTAAATCTCCCCGTAAGATATGTGTGTTGATAAGTATATTCTAAGCTTACGATACTTTAAATCATTCCATTTATCCACCTCGATAATTTTTATAGTCCTCATTGTAACTATCAAACATTAATTACCCATGAATTTTGTTTAAGTTTACAAATAAGTTGGTTTGTTATCTGTATCGGTGTATATCAAAAATCTAACAGGGGGAAATTTGACTTTTTCCTATTTTAGTAAGATAGTATCAAACCTTCTCGAGTGTTTTCTTAGAATCTTCCAGCATACCTAGTGTAAAATTTTATGGTTACGGACCTCATGTGTCATGTCTCTTTTTCTGTACTCTTCGTTATATGATTTTTTATTTGCAAAGACTCAAATAAAAGAAAAAACCCATGACCAAAATTCGTCATGAGCTTTTTTGATACTCGATGTAAGATAGTTTTTCACCTTGTCTGATTGGTATACTTAACGGATCAAGTCTGTTTCAGGATCATTCAGCAGACGCTCGACTTGTACTCTTGTCGTTAACGGAACATCTCCTTGGATCGAATGAGCTAATCGAGCATTTCCTAAGGCAAAATAAACGGTCTTCTGTAAGGACCACTTCTCAGAGAAACCGAGTAAGATTCCAGCAGCAAATGCATCTCCTGCCCCGATTCGATCAAGTACATCCAAGGGATAAACTGTTGTTTTCTCTGCTTCTTGTTGTGTGATCAAGTAACCACTTAACTGTTTTCTTCCATCCACACTTTCTCGCCTCGTCCCAGCAAACCACTGGATATCGTAGTGATTCATAAAGGACTGGATATAAGAAATAGGATCATGTTCGTTTTCTACATTGTCTGTTTCCTCCCACTGCACCAGTTCTGTCAGATCTCTAACTGAGCCAAACAAGATGTCGCAATAAGGTAACATTGAATGATAACGCTTCTTCATCTGTTCTTTTTTTCCATCTTCTTGATTCAAACTAGGACGATAATTGAAATCAAAACAAACTTTTTTCCCTGCTTTATGTGCTTGTTCTGCTAACTGGATAGCTGTTTCAGCCGTCTCATCAGATAAGCTTAAACTGATCCCGCAGATATGGATCAAATCGATCTCATCAATAAATGCTGCACAGTCATAATCCTCTATTACAGATAAACCAAATGAGCTATGTTTTCGGTTTTGATAAGTGACTTCTGTCGGACGGACACCATACCCCATTTCTGCAAAATAAGTCCCGATGTGTTGATATTGATGGATCACATACTTCGTTTGGATACCTAGTCCGTTCAAATTAGTGAGTGCTGCTTTTCCTAGACGATTGTCTGGCAGAGCCGTCAGTAAATAACTTTCAACACCAAAATGGGCAAGGTTCCCTACTAGATTTACGCCAGTCCCTGTGTAAGCCATGCGTAAGGTATGGGTTTGTTCCAGCATCAAATGTTCTGGAGGCGTGAGTCGCAGCATGACTTCCCCAAATGCACCAATTTTCATTCTTCTCACCTTATTCCACGATTTTTTTCATCAATTGCAACAGTTGGCGTACCTCTTCTGGGCGTGTATTACCTGTATCCTTGTCGATAATTGCACTATATACATGAGGGATGACCTTTTTCACTCCTGCGTCTATTGCGATCCGTACGATTTCTTCCACATTATCAAGGTCGATCCCACCAGTTGGCTCTAAATAAAAATCATTGGCAGCACAAGCTTCTGCTAAGGCTTTATATTCTTTGATATGAACAAGTCCCTTCATAGGAAAATATTTGATTGAGCTGCCGCCCATATCTTTCAACAATCGAATAGCTGTTTCAAGTGTCACGACTCCTGCAGGTCCTTGTGAACTTAAAGGACCAGTTGCGATGTTGACATATCCTTCTTTTCCCGTGGGAGAAACCAAACCGTTGATGACTGTTTCTGTCTGTTTCAATACAGCTCGGGAAGCTCCTACTCCTGTAAAGACTTGATTGACATGCTGAGGCTGCAATACTTCGGCTAAACGAGTGACCATCTGGCTCTGGTTTGGGTCTCCCGCGCCTAGACCGATAGATAAGGCATTATTTGTTGCTTGCTGGTATTTTTTCATTTCTGCAATAGCTGTTTCGTCGTCAGAAAAGTTCTTTGAAAGAACCCCTAAAACAATATGGCCTTCCGCGGCCTCATAGCATTCTTTTGCGTTTTCTACAGAATTTGCTAACACATTTAGACATATCTTATCTTTTAAATAATTGGGACTTAATCTCATTCCTTTTTCTCTCCTAGTTCTTCAAGATTTCTTTTAAGCGATCGATGATTTTCTCCATCTCCTGTTGATTGACGGAACGGATATCAAATTCAATGATGCCGTTGTTTGCCTGGTATTCTCTTGTATAGATGGCAGGATTTTTTTCTTTCAATGCTTTAATCACTTGTTTAGCTGATTGATCTCCTGAAACTTTCACACTTGCTCGATAGATTTCTCGACCTGCGCTATCTTGAACGATTTTAGCTTCCAAACGATCGATCTGATTGAGTTGTTCGATGAACGGTTGTAGTCTTTCTTTCATTGCAAGGCCAGACTCACTGCCTTTATTCAAATAGTCTTCCACTGCTTGGACAAAACCGAGGATATTTTCCTTTCCGATTTTCATAGAACGTCCGATTCCTTTTGATTGCATCCGAACCCATGAAACATAAGTTTTTTTTCCAATCACCATTCCGGCGCTTGGTCCTTCGATCGCTTTTGCCCCTGAATAAATAACTAGATCAGCGCCCAACTGCACATATTTTTTCAGATCTTCTTCTGCCGCAGCATCAACGATTAACGGAAGCTGGTGCTTTTTGGCAATCTGTGCTGCCTCTGACACGTCAAGCATACTTTTTTGTACCGTGTGATGGCTTTTTATATAGAGAATCCCTGCTGTTTCTTCTGTGATCATCATTTCGATCTGTTCCGGCGTACACATATTAGCGTAACCTGCTTCGACTACCTGACCGCCTCCTTGCTGTACCATGATTTCCACAGCCGTGCCGTAATCTACATTGTGTCCTTTTGGCAAAATGATTTGTCGTTTTTTGATGGATTCTGCATAAGGATGATAAAGGGGATACAGTTCTCCTTTACCTATAACAGCAGCTACCGATTGAGCGATTCCTGCAGATGCGGATGAAACGATCTGGACATCTTCTACTTCTAACAAATCGGCTAAATATTTTCCTGTTTGAATGCTTAATTCTTCCATCTCAAAAAAATGCTGGCCACCAAAACGTTGCGCGTCAAGAACTGTCTCTGAGAGGGTCGAGACTCCTAGAATCGTCATTCTTCCTGAAGCATTGATTACTTTTTTCAGCTGAAATTTCTCATGATTCGCATGCATAACTTTTTCCTCCGATAATCGTTTGTACTGGTTTAATTTGCTGATTTGACTGTCTTTTCTCTCCATTGGAATCGATTAGTTCCTTAGGTTGATTGATCAATTCAAAAACAGTAAAATCAGCGTCAAAGCCTTCTTTGATTTGTCCCTTCGTCTTCAAGTGAAAATTCTGTGCTGGAACTTCCGTCACCTTTTCGATGATTTCTTCCCACGTATATCCGACAAGCCGCAATTTTTCCATTGTTGTGGCCAAATCGTAGACTGGACCGTTTTTACGATTACGAATATAGATGTCTGTGCTGATCGTATCTGCTTTTATCCCTTGGTGATAGGCGGTTTCTGCAACTTGGAAATTAAAACTATCCGTCCCGTGTCCAATATCGAAGATGATTCCTCGATTTTTTGCTTCTACAGCTATTTGTTTGATTTTTTTCGTTTTCTGTTCCAAGATCCCGTTTGTTTTTCCATTGAAACAATGAGTCATAATATCTCCTGATTCCAGTAAAGCTAAAATATCCAACAAATTTGGCGGAGCAGAACCGATATGAACCATCAAAGGAAGCTGATGGTTTTCTTTTTGTATCCTTTTTGCTAGCTGTAGCGGAGTGATGCCGTTTTGACCCACTACGCTCTTGCTCATCCGTGCTTTGAGACCAATAATGAAATCCGGCAGTTCCTCGATTTTTTGCTTTACCATATCAGCTTGGATCTTGTTTAGGTCTGCTAGTTCATCTTGTGCAATGATTCCCCATTTTGAGATATTCAAAAGCGCATAGACATTTGTTTTTGCCTGTTTAGCATGTTCATAAAAATCAGCAATGTTTTCTGCCCCAGTCGTCCCCGCATCGATGACTGTTGTCACACCTTTATTCACGCCGATTTGATCTGGATAATCATAATACAGGGTCATTTCTTCAAAACAATGAACATGATCGTCGATCCAACCAGCCGACAAATATTGCTGAGGGGTCAAGCTGATTTTCTGACGAGCTTTTTTTGTGATGAGAGGTGCAATTTCGCAGATCTTTCCTTTGGTTATCCCGATATCGAAGGTCATCCCGTTAAACTTTCTTGCATTTTTAATGACTAAATCATACATAATCATTCCTACTTTTCTATAAATTTGAATTTAGACCATGGATGAATGAATGGCAGCAAGATCAATTCTTCTTGAATAATATGCCCTACTTTATTCTTTCGCGGATCACTGTGGGGCTCTAAAACGATTTGCAGCTCGTTTTTATATTTGCCAAAACGGTCATTTCCAACGACAACATCTCCTACGACAAATTCAAACTCGGTATCATGTGCTTTGTTTTCATATTTTTGATATTTTTTTCGAACTTCCGTTGATCGTATCACTTGATCTGTGATGTCCCCTCGACGAACATGCTGCTCTTCCAATACGATTTGCCGTTCCACCTCATTTATATTTGCAACAAACTCGACCCTAAAAACAGTCTGGTAACGATCCAAATGCCCTAATGACTTCAATTCTTCTTCACTTGCGTATGCGTTTCCAATAATTATATCATCAATTAGATTTGTGGCAAACAAATGCTTAGCTGCTGTTTCTACAGAGAAATGGCGATGCATTTCTAAAGTAGGCAGTCCATCATTGATATCCCATGGTCCGATTCTACCTGATTGTGAGGTAATGAAGGCTGCCGTTCGAATACCGTTTTTTTTGAATCGTTCACTACTAGATTGGAAAAAATGATACGGTAAACCGGTTCCTTCTTGCGGATAAAAATTGTGACAGCCATATAGAAAAGATGTATTCGCCTGATGTGTCAAGATATTTTCTAGATAAGCGACATCGTTACTCATATTCAACTCGATGGCCAATTGATAAGGATTAAAAGTCAAAAGTGCTTCTTTTTTTCCATCAAATCCTAAGTCTAAACGAATACCATCTGCTCCTAATTTATGGAAGAATCCTAAATCGTCATAAGAAATATTCAGTTGTTCAAAAATAGCGGGCGAAACATCTAATATCGTTTCAAATCCTCTCTCTTTTGCAAAAAAGATCAATTGCTGGAATTTTTTCTGAACAACTTCCGGATCTTCCGAGATTTCAAGCATACTCATAAAAATCCTGCTGAATCCGTATTGATGGGCTGTTTCGATATACTCACGATCTTTTTGAGGATCACTGTGGTCTGGGTAAAGGGAAATGCCTAATGAACGTTTCATGATTTGTTCTCTTCTTTCTTTTCAATTATAGTCGTTCTTCGGTGACGCCATCTGTCAGAGTGAGATCTGCTTGCTCTTTCGCTTGCTCCTCTGCTTCTCTGGCTAATTGCTGTTTTTCAAACACTTTGAAGAATGGATAATAAATAGCCAAAGTAATCAAGAAATTACCAATAACCAATAATCCTGCTGCAATACTCCAGTTCGTGCTCATCCAAGCAGCAATCGGCGCAGGCATCGCAAATGGCAGACGCGCAACCATCATTGGCACGACACCACTGACAGTGAGAATATAAGACAGAGTCGTCGTCACAAGAGGTGCAAGAATAAATGGAATTCCTAAAACTGGGTTCATCACTACTGGTGCACCAAAAATCATTGGTTCATTAATATTGAACAATCCCGGCAGAATGGACAAACGTCCTAAGCTTTTTAAATACTTGGATTTAGAAAACATGAATAAGACGACTAACGCAAGAGTGGTTCCTGCTCCGCCAATCCAAACGAACCATTGTAGAAATTGTTCAGTGAAAATATTCGGCATGGCGTTAGCACTTGTCCCTGCATTAAACGCATCAATATTTTCAGCAATCGAAATATCCCAAAACGGACGAATAACCGGACCCATAATCGCTGGGCCATGGATTCCTAATACCCAGAAGAAACAAATCAGGAAGACAGTCAAAAGACCGCCAAACAAGCTGTTACCCGCTAATACACCTTTTAAAGGCATAAGTAGTTGACTCAAGAATCCATTTAAATCGAACCCAAGCATATGGCGGATGATCCAAAAGAAAATCAAGATAACTGCTCCTGGTATCAATGCCACAAAAGAATTTGTTACTTCCGGCGGTACACCATCTGGCATTCTGATGGTTATTTTTTTCTCAATAAAAAACCGGTAAATTTCTACTGAAATAATTGCTGTCACGATAGCTCCAAATAATGAGCCCGATCCTAGATTAGCAATGTTAATGTAACGTCCGGCTGTGACTTCCCCCATATCTTCTAAAATACGTGTAGGAGGAGCTGCTACGATCAGAAAAGACATTAATGCCAAGATACCTGCTGTTAGGGAATCGAGTCGATAGCTTTTCGCCAAAGAAGAAGCTATCCCAAATGTCGCATAAAGAGCAAGGATACCAACAGTATAGCGAAAAGGAATATCTAATATCTCACGGTATGGCTCAATGACTGCTGCAACTGATTCAATTGGGATGTTCAGTAAAATTGTAAAAAATGATCCTACGATTGTCAGTGGCATAGTGGCAATGATTCCTTTTCTAATGGCAGTCATATGTCGCTGAGTACCAATACGATTGGCTACGGGCATGATTTTTTGTTCGATAATTCCTATAAATTTATCCATCTTCTTTCTCCTTTTATAACATTATAATGTTTACAAGTGAATAGTAACACACTTCTCTGTTAATTGTAAACGCTTTTCTAACAATCTCTCCTTCTTTTGCTGTTTTCTTTTTAGAAAGAAAAGGAGATATGACAAAAGTCGTGCCACACTCCCTTATCCAGAATAAGTGGTAATCCAGAAACAGCCGTGTATCTGCGGTAATAAGCCTAACCAAACGAAAAATATGAGAAGCTATTTTTGTTTGGTTGTTCTTAGTACTTGATGCAGGGCAGCTTTTTCACAACCTCTTTTTTTATTTATGTTTCATAATCAATATGGTAAGGATGCAGATCCGTATGGTAGACCGCCTCCGAATATTCAATCATTTCCCCAATTTGCGTAGACGATTTCCGTATCCGTTTGATGCCGATCTGTGCGTTTGTTTTCAGAATTCCTTGTTCTTCTTCTGTTAAAAATACTGCAGAGAAATCATCAGAAAATGAGTCAATAGTATATCCTTTTTTCGTCAGCAAACGATACAAAGATTCTTTGCCAAATTCTTCTCTGCTGAATTGCATCATTTCTTGTGGAAGATAATGGACAAAATAAATATAAGGCTGATTGTTCAAATAATATAAGCGCTTAAAACAAACAGCTTGCTCACCGAAAAAGGAAAACAAAGGATCTTCCTTCTTTATATTGACCAATTGCAAATCCAGCGTTTCTTTCCGGACTTCATATCGGGAGTTCTCCAAGATTTGCGTAAAGCTTGCCGCTTTGGATAATCGATTGTAAGGACGATTGCTTAGAACCGTCGTCCCACGACCACTTTTCTTTTCGACATATTCATCTGATGCCAGCAGTTCGATTGCCTTTCGGACAGTGATTTTGCTGACTTGAAACAGTTCTTCTAATTCACTTTCTGTCGGCAACATCGAACCGACTGGATATTTTCCTGAGAAAATATCTTCTTTAATTTTATCTGCGACTTCCAAGTATAGTACACGTGTCCTTTTCATAACGTCACCCTTTGCTTTACTATTACTAAAAGAATAGCACATAAAAAATAAAAAAAGAACACAAATCACATGTGAGAAGTGTGTTCTTTTTCATTCAGCTGCTTTAATTACAAGTTTACGCCATTTGAGGCAATTACTTCTTTATACCAATCAAAAGATTTTTTCTTTGATCGATTCAGTGTCCCATTTCCTTCATCGTCTAGATCCACATAGATAAAGCCGTAACGTTTACTCATTTCTCCTGTTGATGCACTGACAAGATCGATACATCCCCAAGGCGTATAGCCCATCAAATCTACACCGTCTGCTACTGCATTAGCCATCGCTTCGATATGACGACGTAAATAATCGATCCGATAATCATCAATAATCGTGCCATCCTCTTCCATATGATCAATGGCTCCAAGACCGTTTTCAACAATGAATAATGGTTTCTGGTAACGATTGTATAATTCATTCAATGCGATTCTCAGCCCTTCTGGATCGATCTGCCAGCCCCATTCACTTGCCTCAAGAAACGGATTTTTTACTCCTCCCAGCAAGTTCCCTTCTGAAGTTGCTGCTTGAGGATCAGTCTCATTGATTGCCGTAGACATATAATAACTAAATCCGATGTAGTCCACTGGATATTCTTTTAGCAACTGGAAGTCTTCTTCCGTTTGCTCTAATTTTTCCGGATCGACTCCATATTTTTTATGGGTACGCGCTGTGTATGCAGGGTATTCTCCACGTACTTGGACATCCGTGCAGAAAAAATTGAATTCTTGGTTTTGGATCATTGTTGCTGCCTGATTGACTGGATTGGCATCGATGCTGTAAGTTGTTGCATAGATAATCATGCAGCCGATTTGGATATCCGAACGCAATTCGTGGCCGATTTTTACGGCTTTGCTACTTGCAACGAATTGATTATGCCATGCTTGGAAAATATTTTGGTACTCTCCTGCTCCATTGCTTTTTACTAATCCTTGACTTAAAGCTGGAAAGTGAAAGGCCGAATTGATTTCATTGAAAGTCATCCAATATTTGACTTTACTGCTGTATCTCTCTAATACTGTCTGAGCAAATCGTTCATAGAAGTCGATCAGTTTTCGATTTTTCCAGCCACCGTATTCTTTTGCCAAATGAAGAGGCATTTCGTAATGAGAAATCGTGATCACAGGTTCAATATCATATTTTAAGCACTCATCAATCAGCTGATCATAAAATTCTAATCCCGCTTCGTTAGGAGTACCTTCGTCTCCATTTGGAAAAATCCGTGTCCAGGCAATCGAAAAACGATAACATTTGAATCCCATTTCCGCAAACAAGGCAAGATCTTCTTTGAAACGATCGTAATGATCGATTCCGCGATGATTCGGGTAAATATATTTTTCTTGATCAATCGTCCAGTCAAATTCTTCACTGCCGATAATCGCAAAGCGCTGCTTACCTCCAGGCATAGCATCTGCAACGGATAACCCTTTTCCGTCTCGATCATAAGCTCCTTCTAATTGATTGGCAGCGGTTGCGCCACCCCATAAAAATTTTTCTGAAAAGCGTGATTGCATCCTGATTTCCTCCTTATTTTACAATTGCTAGAACATCTTCGTTTGCAATAATCTCTTTTTGGTCTAATTCAAGTATATCGGCAAATGCATCAGTATTCGTAATGACAACTGGAGTGATTACGCTATAGCCAGCTGCTCTAATTGCTTCGATGTCAAAACGAATCAATAAATCTCCTGCTTTGACGAGATCCCCTTGTTTGACTAAGATCTCAAAGCCATTCCCATTTAATTCTACTGTATCCATCCCGATATGAATCAAAATCTCCGCTCCGTCAGTCGTTGTGATCCCTACAGCATGTCCAGTTGGGAAAATAGTCGTTATCTCTCCGTCTGCAGGTGCAACTAGTTCTCCTAATTCTGGATCAATAGCGATACCTTTTCCCATCACGCCAGAAGAAAAAACTTGGTCTGGTACTTCACTCAATGGCAGTACTTTACCCGTTAAAGGACTTTTTAAGGTATGCCGTGCTGAAGTAATCGGTTCTCCTGCATTCGCATGTTTGTTTTCTAATTGATTGTCTTGTGTTTGTTCGTCAAATCCTAAAATCAATGTACCTACGAATGCAAGAACAAAAGCAATTCCTGTAGCTATTACTGCTACTGTCACATTTGACTCTACACCATCCACCGTACTAATGAAAGTCGGAATTGTCAATAAGCTGACCAAACTGCTGGAGAAAGCTTTTACTCCGGAAAATCCGATAATAGCTCCACCAATACCTCCAGAAATACAAGCGGCAATGAATGGTTTCTTCAAAGGTAATGTCACACCATACACAGTTGGTTCAGTGATTCCAAATAACGAAGTCACTGTAGAAGAAATCCCTAATGCTCGAAGTTTCGTATCTTTTGTTCGCAATGCTACAGCTAAAGCAGCCCCACCTTGTGCCAAGATGGCTGGAAGAAGCATTGGCATCAATACATCAAACCCATATTGTTCGATATTCAAGAACATGATTGGTACGAATCCCCAATGCATGCCGAACATCACGAATACTTGCCATAAACTTCCCATGATTAGACCTGCTACGATTGGACTAAATCCATAAATCGAGTTGAAGAGACCGCCTAAAGCATTACCGGCAACCGTCCCGATTGGTCCTAAAGCAAGAAATGTTAATGGAACCATCACTACTAAAACGACAAGCGGAACTAAAATCATTTGCAGAAATTGCGGAATCACTTTTTTTACGAATGGCTCTAATTTACTTTGAACCCATACCGCTAGAATGATTGGTATGACAGAAGAAGTATAACCAGATGGTGAAAGAATCACTGGGATCCCAAAGAAACTGATAGCTTCTCCCGCACCAGCAACTGCTGTGATAGCTGGGTACACAAGTGCCATAGCAATTGCTACTGCTAAAAACTGGTTGGCTTTGAACTTTTTAGCTGCTGTAAAAGCAAGCATGACAGGTAAGAAGGTAAAGACACCATCTGCTGCAGCAAACAATATTTGATAAGTACCGCTATCAGCTGTCAGCCAGCCCATCACCGTTGCCAATGACAAGAATCCTTTCAATACCCCGGCGGCTGCCATCGCCCCTAGAAAAGGTGTAAATATACTAGAAATGATATCAATTAGACGATTCAAAATATTTTTGGACTCTTCTTTTCCATCCTCCGAAACTGCAAGACCTTCCTCATCCACGATCGATTGATAAACATCTGCTACATTACTGCCAATCACTACTTGATACTGACCGCCACTTTGGACGACTTGGATCACGTCCGGGTCTTCTTTTAACTTTTGCGTATCTGCTAAAGATTCATCTTTTAATCTGAATCGCAACCGCGTAGCACAATGTACTAAACTTTTGACATTCTTTTGTCCTCCTACCGCTTCCCATACACGACGACCAACTGCTTGATTATCCATTGTTTTTTCCTTCTTTCTTTTTTATTTAAAAAATAAAAACCCAGATTGAAAAAAACAGTCACAAACATTCGTGAACCTATTTTTTCAATCCAGGTTTTGCCTGCCATACAGTAACAATCCTTATGATTGGATGCTTTTTTTCTCACTTACTACTCTTTGAATATGAATCGTTAAATAAATCTGCTCTGCGATCCCCATTTCCTGTTTTTGCGTTTGTCGAAGATACTCATTGATCCGTTCGACACAGTGAAACGCTTTTGGATACTTTCCTTGAACTAATGCGTAGAGAAATTCATCTTGTTCGTCAGATCCTTCCCCTTTGAGATAACGCTGGGCAAAAAACTGCAGATGAGTAATGATACGCTGATAATTCAAAGATTCTTCATCGAACACGATGCCGAAGAATTTACTGATGATACTCAGTATATCTCTTACCATTGTGGTAGCGGTCATCGTCACTTGCATGTCTTCGTTTCCTTGTTGGCTATTCACAAAATGAAAGGCAATAAAACCGGCTTCATCCTCAGAAAGTTCCACACCCGTCTTTTGTTTCACGAACAAAAGAGCCTCTTTCGCTGCTTGATATTCTTTCGGATAAAATTTTTTTGTTTCAAATAATAATGGATTAGGCAGTTGAATATTTTCTTTTGCTCGTGTGATCGCATAATGAAGATGATCGGTCAATGTCAGATAAATATTAGGCGAAAATTCAACTTTTAGTTTATCTTCAGCCAGTTCGACTACTTGCTTGACCCATTCGATCTCCTCTGCCGGAATATCAGCCATCAGCTGCTGGAATTGGTTTTTAGCAAAAGAATCTCTTAAAACAAATTCTTTTTGGACAGCTTCTGGCGAAATCTCGTCCCCAATCTTTTTTTGAAAGGCTAGTCCTTTTCCCATACAAACGACTTCTTCCCCGAATCCATTTTTCGAAATGACGACGTTGTTATTCAAAATTTTATCAATTTTCATTTTGCTTCGCCCTCTCAAGAAAAATAAAAAAACCTAGAATTCGCCTACTGTTTCTTAGCTGAATTCTGGTTTTGCCTGCCGTACAGTAACAATCCATTTCTTATTCAAAATCATCATACCATCGAATTTTTATTTATGCAAGCCTTTTCATATAAAAAATAAAAAAACTGGAACACAAGTCTATCTAGAGAACAACCAAATCAGAGATGCACCTCTTTGCGTTCCTCTTTTTTTCAGCAAATTGGTTTTTCCTTATCGATTCATATCCTTTGGCTGTTTTTAATCTGTAACGACTTATGTCCCAGTATCCTAAAATGTTTTTGTCTCTAGATTGAAAGCAGATCTCATATCATCTGTCGCATCTTTTATCGGTGTAACACTTTCCAGTTCTCCTTGTACAACTAGTCGCGTGACGGCATCCATGTCGCCACAAGTAATTAGTGTGACAATTTCTTTTCCCTCGACTTCATTCAGTAATTGGGTATCTGTAGGAGCAACTTTTTCTTTAAAAAATGTTTTGTATGTATACACATTTTCTAAATCTGTCAAATAGATCTTGGCACCCATCTCTAAATTTTCCAGCGGTGTAAACAACAATTCAGGGTTCGTTGCACGATGGCTTGCTAAGGCATAATTTCCTTTTCCCATTTCTTGATCTGGAGATAATGTTCCTGCTCCGTAAAGTAGTGACGTATTATCCAAGCCTTTGAAAATCGGTAAATTGATTGAAACTGAAGGGACTGCGATACTAGCAATCACTGGTAGATCTGTTCCTCTCATCTGCGACCTCATGACCCCTTCTGTCGTCATTGGTTCTACCGCATCAAAGTCAAAACTGACATCTTTATCGTTATTCTTTTTCAGTTCTTCTTTTGTTACATTCGCTATAGCATATTTATCTCCTGTCTCTCTGACAAGATAATCCTTGATCTGTTCATTGAAAATCAAAGCTAGTCCTACTAATAACAAGAGGAACAAGAGGATATTGACTAGCCATCTTTTTGCTTTTCCTTTTTTTTTCATTTTCTCTCCCTCCAGACTCATTTTACTGTTTTTCTTTTGCTCTTTCCAACAGCCGAATGACACATTTCTACAACTCTGTGTATTTTTTTCGTACACCTGCGCTTTTTTCTACAGGATATTTCAAATTATTTTTGATCAATTTTTCTTCAATGATCTCATCTAGATCCAGCTGAAGGTTGTCTGCCATCATGTATGAATAGATCAATACATCTGCCAGTTCTTCTTTGATTCGTTCTAATTGTGTTTCTTTTACTTCTTCCGGCGTTTTCCATTGAAAAAGTTCTAACAATTCAGATGCTTCCAATGAAATAGAGATAGCCAAATCTTTTTCGTTATGAAATTGTCGCCAATTACGTTCATCTCTAAACTGGTTGACTTTTTCCATGCTATTCATTTGCTTGCCTTCTTCCAATCATTTCTTACTTGATTAATCATACCATTTTTTTACATAAAAAATAGATGATGCTTTTAAAAAAACTCCTGTTTTCTTTTATTTAAAATAAATGTCATAGAAAATCAGTAATTTAGGTAGCCACCATGTGTATGCAGTAATATGACTTCTTCCCCTGAGGCTTTTTGTTTTTCGATACGTTCTTCTCCCCAAACAGACATCGCTACTAGAATCTCTCTTAATGATTTTCCTTCTTCGGTGAGCGAGTACTCTACTTTAGGCGGGACTTGGTTATAGACTTTTCGATGGACAATGCCATCTTGTTCTAACTCTCTTAACTGCTGGGTCAGCATTTTTTGTGTGATCGTAGGGATTTTCTTGCTTCTCCACGCCTAAAATAAGCGATATTGCTCTTCCCTTTATCTGGTGTAAGCAAAGCAGTTAGCATTTTGACGATCGTGGGTTCCGCTTTTCACTTCTTATCTACTTAGTATCATGAAGTATACTTTCGTACTAATACTAAGTAGCGAAAGTGTCAACTACTTTGTTTAACTACATAGCAAAAGAAACAGAAGGGTGACAACGGTCATCACGCTTCTGTTTCTTTTGAATATGCTGTGTTGTTGTCTCTATCTCCGTGTAGACTTTCCTCAAGCTTATCCTTTAACAGTAAGTCAGTAGGCTGATTTGCTCTTTCTAGATGCCAGATACATTTCTACAAAGAAACAGTGATTCTGCTTTGAAAAATCGATTTTTAGTTCTGCATTTTCGTAAACATCCAGCATTTTTTTCGCACTGTATAGACCTAACCCGCCATTTTTTTTAGAGGTTTTTCCTCTTTTGACCATCTCCGATAGCGTCAAATTCGTTGGATTTGCCTTGTTCGCTATACTAAAACGTAATCCCTCTTTTTCTTCCAGCAGATTGATCGTAATCGGACTCTGATCGGCTACACGATGATCGAATGCGTTAGAAATAAAAATAGATAAACAGCGAATAAAAACAACCAGATCAATCGGGATTGTTTTCACTTCGACAGGAATAACTACTTGGATCGGGATTTTCTCCGATTCTGCTTTTTCTAGAAATTTTAAAAAGACACCCCTGACAGCTGGGGATACAATATTTGTTAGCTGTTGTATTTGCGGTTTTTCAAAAATAGCTGCAGAATGATCTTCTAAGATTTCTAAAAATTCCAACGTTTCTTTTTTATTTTCCTGAAGAATAATTTTTAATGAAAACAGTAGACTTTTATAATCATGTTTGAATTCCTCTAGATGATGGTAATATTCTTCATTTATTTGATACAGTTGAAGCGATTCCTGATGTTGTCTTTCTTTTACTTGGAAACTGATCAACATAATGGAAAAAAACAAAGAAAAAAAACTGATGACTATCGACAAAAGAGATAGAAGCAGATAATTAGATGAGCGGAAGTGAACACTTCCCAATACCAAGTAAATCACGCCCCAGCTTAATAAAATACAAATACCTCCAAAATAGTGTTCAGTTGGATAAGTAAAAAGCAAGTTGAGAAATCTCGTCTGTTTGTCTATACTTTTTACTAATAGATAGAAAATAAATGCGATAAGTAGTGCAAAAAAACTTGCTGTTCCAAGATGTCTCTTTCCTAAATAATCCATCAGATCAAAAACCAGAAAAAAGCTGAGTCCAGTGATAGCAAAAAAAAGATTACTGATCAAACAGCTGATAAACAGGTTTTTCGTAGTAAAATAAAAAAGAAACATCAATAATAAGCCAACTAGGTAAGGAAAGCTCACTTTAGGGATAGGAAGTAAAAGTGTCACCACCATCAAAGCTATACAACCAAAGCTGTTTTTTACTAGCAGTTGTTTCGAAAAGAATAAATAGATACCTAAATCTAAAATCAAAGTAAAGGTCAAATAAAGTGTCACTGTTGCGACCATCTTATTCCTCCATTGTTTTGTTTCAAAATGTACACATATTTTTTTAATAGGAGCCTGCATATGAAAAAGTATTTTATCATAGAAGATAACCAGTTTCACAGCGAATGGATCATCAAAGAATTGGTCAATCATCATATCGAGAATATCGTGCAGCTCACTTCTGTCTCTCAAATCAATCAGTTGATCCAGTTGGGCACTATTGATAATCACGGTGTTTTCTTTATCGATATCGACTTGAAGCAATCACTCACAGGTATTGATGTCGCCGAACAAATACGTAAAAAAAATGCACATAGTAATATTGTTTTTTTCACCGCTTATACGAATTTTGCAGTAGAGATCATCAATCGGAAAATCCTTCCGATTGGATATATCAGAAAAGACAGGAATTTATCTGAACAAATTCGTCAAGTGCTAGAACAGATCAATTGGAAAGAACAGCAGATCGTAAATGTCGATAAAATCTTTATTGATCAAAAAGGTGGAAGTCTCGTCCTGTATCCTCGGGAAATTTTATATATTGAAAGTATCAAAGGTTTGAAAAACCAAGTTATGGTCAAAACAACTACAGAAGATAAATTAGTGAATACTTCTTTAAAACAATTGAAGACAGAGTTAGAAAAGTATGCTTACTTTTTACTATTAAAATCTTACTGTATCAACTTATCGCAATTGCAGAAAATTGATTCTGCTCATTATGTGTTAGAATTTTTCAATGGTGACTCCTTACTCGTTGGTCGAAAGATCTTTGAAAAGACAAAGGAACGTTTCCATGACTTCCAAAAAACTGCTTCGAGTTGATGAATAAGAGCTGAGACGTAAGCATAGCAGATTTCAGGGAGTAGGCCTTGAATCGGCTCCACTCCCTGAAGTCATTGATTTGATTTTACGCTTTCCCTTCTGTAGGAGCATCTGTTAACGACCATGTGAATGTTGAAACGTAGTTGTCTACGGCATAATTGGATACAGGAACAAATAATTCCACTGATTGTCTCCCTTGTTCCACATTC
Source organism: Enterococcus sp. E5-37 (assembly GCF_035726925.1). Classification (NCBI taxonomy): domain Bacteria; kingdom Bacillati; phylum Bacillota; class Bacilli; order Lactobacillales; family Enterococcaceae; genus Enterococcus; species Enterococcus sp. E5-37. The sequence goes on along the minus strand of NZ_JAPMLG010000001.1, from coordinate 11,834 downwards.
TCTCCTAATGAATAAATCCATGTGCCAATCCCTTCATTTGCTCCTGCAGTTACTAGATCTACTGCCTGATCTGCTGGGATCTCAATTCCTTCAGCGCCAGTACCAGAAATAGTAGATGGCGTTCCACTGCTATTAGTTGCGCTATTTCGAATCACGGCGTTTTTGAATTTCACCTTTGAACCAGTTAGTTTATTCGTATCAGATGTTGTACCAATAAATTCTGTTCGTTTGACTGATAGTTTCCAACCGGCATAATTTCCGCTTTTATCCGTTACTTGTACGAAATTCTGTACTTGTGTTGCTGTCCCTGTACTGTCCGTTCCGTTTTGTAATGCAGCATATACTGTTTTTGCTGTACCTAACTTGATTGTTCCAAAATCAAGATCTGGAGCTTGGTCAATCGTCAGTAATCCGGATGTTCCCTGATTTGGTTCGTCAGGTGTAAACGGCGTATCGGGATCATTTGGATCAACAGGAGGAACTGGAACAACGTCTTCAGGATTTGCGGCATCTGGTTTTGTTACAGAAATCGTTCCTTCTGTAGTGGCTGAGCTCTTATTCTCAGCAAAAACACTTTGTGTACATAATAATAGACTTCCAGCTAGAACGGTACTTAATGCAATTGTTTTTTTCATTTCTTTTTCCTTCTTTCTTTTAAAATAAATAATCCAGCAAATAAGCCAATAAGAATGACTCCAACAAATATCAGCCATCGCCAGTCAAATGTTTCTGGCTGATTTTTTAAATCAATATCCTTTTCATTCAATTGGTCCGCTGCATCATCAGTTATTTCAAAATCGGTATGGAGATTCCAGCGTTTTTCTTTCCAAGCACCCTTCACAACCGCTTGATAATGTCCCGGAGCTAATTTTTTTCCTTCTAATGGGACAAGTAAATCAAAATTTGTATTGGGTGCTACATCTATTTTTTCTTTTTTTATTGAAAGGTAAGGCTCTTTTGTTTCTTTTTTGTAGATTTCAACCGATGTAGTCAAGCCGAACATATAAGAAGCATTTGGATTTTGAAGATTCGCCTTAATCACATTTCTTCCATCGCTTTGATCCGCATAAGCTTTTTTTAATTTCAAATCTGGGGAAGACTCTTTTTCGCTATTTCGAATCAAGATTGCTTTCACTTGAGAAAACTGATTGACGACACCAACTGTACTTTTGTTAGAAACGTTCTCTTTTTTTTCTTGAAACGTGATCCCTCCTGCGACCACACCAGCCAGCTCTTTTTCTGGCGCTTTCAGTGAAAGTGTCTCAGTGACCGCACTTTGAGGAGGAACAGTTATTTCTCCCACTGTTTTTGCTAAGTTTTTCATATCATAACTTAATGTTTCATCAAATTTACTTTTTGATTCTCCATATTCGATCACACCGTTTGAATTCGTCGTAGCGGAGTGGATCAATGTCTCAACTGTTACTGATTTATCTGTTCGGTTAAAGACCGTGTAGGGGATTTCCTGTGTTTTCCCAGGCTCCATCCTTACATTTATATATGTTTTGTTCTTATCAATCTGATTAGCCGGTAATTCAAAATCTACCGCAAAATTGAATTCGGAGGCATGGACAGGTGTCTGCCAAAGGATGAATCCAAGGAGAAGGATCAGAAGTAAAGAGCAGTTGTTTCGATGACTTTTATTCCATATTCGATTCATCAATCATCCTCCTTGATCTTTATTCTGTCGGCGCATCTGCTAATGTCCATGTTATCTCTGCTGAGTAATTACCAGCTATCTGATTTTCTTTGGTTAAGACAAGTTTAAACGCCCGACCGTTATTTAAATATTCTGAATAATCTGCTTGCACATTCGTTGAATTTTGTCCTCTGACAATTTCCAGTTCTTCTTCATTCACTAATTGATACTCCTCAGCTTTCTTGAAATATAGGACATCCTGCATAGAAAATCCTGCATCATTTGTGAAAGGCTGAGATAATTTTATCGTTAAGATCCATGGACTTTTTGTTTCTCGCTGATCATAAATCCATAATTTTTCCTGCCCATCCATTTGGCCAAATGCTTCTTGTATCAAACCAGTTGCTTTGATCTGACCAAAATCGAGTTTGGAAGGGGCAAGAAATGAGAGACCACCTTCTACTACGATCTTCGTAGCAGGTGCAAAAGGCGGGGCATCATGATAAACAACTGGCGTATCACTTGGATTGTGATTCCCAATTTCATCGTTGGTACTTGGCTTGTTCTGCACACCCTTAGCAGCAGCTTCTCCTGCTTGGTCGTTTAATACAATTTCTAATACATCTCCTGCAAAAAGTTGATTTTCTGGGATAGAAAGAACAAATTTCCCTGTATCATCAATAGTTGTTTCGGACAAAACAGCTTGATTTTTTTTCAATGAAACCAAAGCTCCTGCTTCACCTGTACCTGTGATTGAGCGAGAAGCTGCATTGATCAATGTGGTACTTAAATTAGCAGGTTCAGGGGGAATCACATCGACTGTCGTTTTGGCAGAGTCCAGTTCTGTCACTTCTTGGCCGCCTCTTACTTTTTTAGCAGCAACTACTTGCACTTGATCCCCCGTTGTTAGTCTTTCTTCGTTGGGTACTTGAACTTCAAACAAACCGCCTTGTTCGCCTTCTCCCCACGGATTATATCCTGCCCCTTCATTTTCATCTGTTTGTCCTTGTGTGAGAGCAGTAATTTCTACAGGTGATTTCGTCGTATCTGCATAAGTAATACGTAAAGTCACTTCTACTTCGCCTGTCCAAGCATCTCTTGGCTTTGCCTCGACACCTTCGGGAACAACGACATGCCCATAGATTTTTTTATCTGCATTCGTTGGTACTCTTAAGGATTCAATCATCGGAAGCTGGTTATTGGCACTGATTCGATTATAATTTTTCATTCCGGCACCTGTCTGAGCAAATTCATTTGTTAAACCTGCACTAGGGCTTGATACAAAATTACCTAAGTCGGTTCCATTGATCGATAAGTCTGTCATATCAGAAAAATAATCCGGATCTTTTTCAAAGTTATCGAACGTTGCTCCTGCCTTTCGCCATAAAGCAATTTCTGAATGAGCGATCTTCAATGAAGAATCGCCATTTCCTTGAAATACCCAGCCACCTATGCCATTAGTCTCGCTTCCGATCCGTTTGTTTTGGAAATCGAAATAGGTAGGAGATTCTAAGTCTACATTCAACACATCCCCACTGATGATGCCAGTCTTATCTTCCCCAGTTTTCCCGACCATGACTAAATAAGTTTTTTCGCCAGCCATAAAGTTCAAATCAATATCTCCAGTTGTATCTACGGTAGCTCCGGAATCTGCGCGTATATCGATATTTGATTTTTCTCCAGTAACCGTAAAATCAGCTGACCCTGGACTTTCTAGAAAACCAGAAGCGTCATAAAATTGGATCGCTTGGTTTCCTTGATTGAGTCTGTTCACATAAGATTTGCCATCCCCTGCATTTCTTACCTTCAGTGAGCCTCCATTAGTTACTGTTAGTTTTTGCGTACCGTTCTCAAAACGAACTGCGCTAGAACGACCACTTTGCTTATCAATATCGATGACTGATCCGGCTCCTTCTACGATCAAAGAAAGTCCTTTCCCTACAAAACGCATCCCATTGTTTCCAGGTTGGTCGCCATCTCCAGCCATTTTAACCGAGATTTGTCCACCACTTGATACATGGATTTGACTAGAATCTCCTTGCAGGCGAAATCCGCCAGTAGTCGCTGTATTGATTGTGATTTTCCCATCATTCGACACAGCGACTCTTGATCCTGAGCCTCTCATTTGGATAATTCCGCGATTGTTGTCGTTGGTAATATTGATCTTTGTATTTACCGAAAATTCACTTCCTGAGCCACTGACTTCAAATGTGACATTCCCGGGTAGCGTATCGACAGCCTCTCCTTCATCGCTGACGCCATCTGCCCGATCATAGTCAAGAGAGACCTTTGAACCACTCAAGATATGGAGTCCTGGTGCTGTTTTTCCACTGCCCGTCTCATCACCTGAATCTAGAAAACCATAGAATTTTCCTAGATATGGTCCATAAAGCTGACTACCATTGATTACATTTAGCTGATAGCTTCTACAAAAATAAGCTTTACCCGGAGCGGCATTCATCCCTTCTTTCACTGGTTGGACATCCAATACACCGGAAACACCATCTAATGTGACAGTTGCACGAGGGGCGTAAATCAGGCCTAATTTAGAACCATCATATAAGTCAAGTTTCCCGGTAAATTTTATTTCTCCCGTAAAATGATATCTGTTTCCCCAAAAATCGGACATATAAGCAATGATAATGGCATTTCCATCGATATTTGGTATCAACCCACCTGGATGAGCTGCCGTTCCTTTAAAATTCTGAAACTCGATCGACTGAGGTGTCTCATTGATATAGATGTGATGTGTGCCGAAATTATGAGCAAGTCCGCCAAAATCGATAACGATATCTCGCTTGATCTCCAATTCCCTGTCTAAAGTCAAAGGCTGAGTTAAACGAATCTTAGCTACTGATTCGTCTGCGAGAAGCTGCGTCAGTTCTTCTGTTGTGGCAGCTTCGCTGTACCCATCCGCTGAAACAACTCTAACCTGTACCTCTTCACTGCTATCAGACGTTTGTTCAGCTACTTCTGAGGTCTCACTTGTCTTATTTTCTTCTTGCCTTGTATTAGAAGTAGGCGCCTCACTTTGGGATTCTGTAGTTTCAGAAGTAATTAATTCTTCTGAAAAAGTAGTCTTGTCAAAACTTTGATTCTCTGATTGCGTTGATTCGCTTGTTTTCTCTACATCGGCAAAAACGGATGTCACCATCAAGAGAGGGAAGACAAACAAAATCGACGCAATCAGCTTTTTTACATATTGATTCATTCTCCACCATCCTCTCTGACGTTTTGACAATTTTATTTTAACGTTTTAATTTATTTGTAATTGTACTTTCATATTTAAAATATGTATTTTTATGGCAAATTTTTCTGTTAGGTGAAAATTTCTTTTTTGTACAAAAAAAGGCTGTGACAAAAGTCTTGTCACAGTCCCTTATTCCGAACAACCGATGTCCTCCTGACAACTCTTCGGTCACAACATCCATTTTAACAATAAACCTGTAAATGTGAGGGTAACACTTTGATTGTCACAGGTAATTTATCCCCTTCATCTCCATCAACATTCGTCGTCAATTCTTCCTCATCAGCTAATGACACAACTAATTGCTCACAAGTAAGATAGGCTAGATTTTTCGTAGATTCATCTACTCCTTTTAATAGGTCTGGCAATGTTTTAAGCGTATCGATCAAAGAAGAATCTTTTAAATAAACCAAATGGAGCTTACCATCATCCACTTTTGCATTTGGAAGTAATGTTTCAAAACCGCCGACTGAGTTAGTTAGTCCTATCAGCAAGGTACTGCTCTCAATTTCTTCCTTCTTTCCATCAACTTCTACGTGAAACGAGTAGGATTGTGTGGAAGCTAACTGTTTGATTCCTGACATGAAATAAGCTAGTTTTCCAAATTTCGTCTTCTTCTCCGCATCTACATCATTGATTGCTTCAGGGATAGAGCCAATTGCGACGACATTCATAAAATAGTCGTCATTTATTTTTCCAATATCCAATGGCTTGACTGATTCAATCGAAAAATGATTGATCGCTTCCTCAGGTTCTAGCGGTATCCCTAATGCTCGAGCCAAGTCATTCACCGTACCCAATGGGAAAAATCCGAAATTTGGCCGATGTTCTTGTTCAGCGATTCCACTGATTCCTTCGTTGACTGTTCCATCTCCGCCCATGACAAACACACTATGATACCCTTCCGTAACCGCTTCGCGAGTAAAGTTTTTTGCATCCCCTGCTTTTTTTGTATGCAAGACGACCACTTCATCAAACACCGATTCCAATTTTGCTATCGCTAATTGCTCAAATTCCTTTGCTTGTTCACCGCCTGAACTGGGGTTTACCACTAATAAAACTTTTTTCATCACTTTCTTTCCCTTCTGATTGATTTCTTTAATATAACGATAGCATAAAGAAAAAAATTAGGCTGTGATGAAGTACTGTTCATGAAACATTCATTTATTTTTTGACAAGATAAAACACCCATACTATGAAACTGAGGAAAATTAAAACAATGATATAGGAAATAAAAGAAAATGATAGGCATTGTATACCTAATAAAGTAAAAATCTTAGGTGGCAGATAAAAACACAAAAATAGCAAGAGAATGTAATAGCGTTTCTTCCACTTTTTGTTATCAGACCTTATAGCGATCAGAGGAATACCAAATGCATAACTGAAAAACTCTTGATGTACTGTTAATATGTCACGACCTTGAATAATAAATGCGACAATCCCCGCTATAATTAGTGTGCCTAACACCAAAACGGAAAATTGATGAATATATTTTATATACAAATGATCCATTGTACTTCCTGCCTTTTTATTTGTGAGAAAAACAAATCCGTATACGTGAATAACTTCTAGAAATAAAAGAAATTTGCAAAACCACTCCATTTATCTACTTCTACGTGCATTTTTTGATATTGTTTTCTTTATTTAAGATTATACAGAAAAATATCTAGGGTCGCTGGATTCTAAGTAAAAAAAATTTTTAAAATAAAAAGAACTAAATCAAGTAGTAATTAAACTACTGTTGAGTTAGTTCTAATAAAAAGATTTAGATGAACAGTTTTATTGATTTAAATAGTTCATATTTTTTATTTATACCGCTTATTTACTACTTGCTGTACTAGAATCTGAAGTGAATGTACTCAAAACATTTTCAAAGTCTTTGTCTTTGATTTTTACATTAGCGTCTTTCAATACTTCGCCAATTACTTTATTCTGGAAGGTACTGTCACTTAATTTTGTGTCTGTTGCAATTTCTTTCAATTCTTTTTTGTATTTATCCATGTCGTTGCCTTTGTTTTGGTTTTTCACCATTTTAACCACATAATATTCCGTAGTATAAGTTGAAGCATTGGTAGAAGTGATCACATCAGAAACTTGACCATCTTTCAACTTAAAGGCTGCTTCTTTGACTTCTGCCGGAACCGTTGTAGTAGTGGAATCAAATTTCACTTTTCCGCCATCTTCTTTTGTCGTAGTATCAGTTGACTTATCTTTGGCTAATTTAGAGAAATCGTCTCCCTTATCAGCAGCTTTCTTCACATCTTTTGCATCATCTTCACTTGCTACTTGGATAATTTGAGCTTCCACTTCTGGATGGAAAGATTCCCAAGCCGTTTTTAAATCTTCATCGGTCAATTTGATATGTTTCTTTAGACCTTCTTGAAAGGCTAGACTTTGTTTGATACTGTCTTTGAATGTTTGTTCTGTGTAACCTGCAGATTTCAATTGTGAATCAAATGAATCACCCAATTGTTTCTTTGTTTGATCATATTGGGAATCTATTTCTTTGGTTGATACGTCATCTCCATATTTATCTTCAAATACTTGATAAACGATCAACTGTTGCACAGCGGAATCTGCTCCTTGCATTTTTTTCAAGCTATCCATTACTTCTTGTTCGCTGATTGTACCGCCTTTATAACTAACGGCTGTTTTTTCACCGGCATTCGTACAGCCTGACAATAAGCCAGTGCCTAGTACGATGGCAAGTGCTAAAAATCTTTTTTTCATTTATCAATTCTCCTACTTTTCGTTTTTTGCGAATTGCTAAAAACAAAGGTGTTCAAGATGAAAATCATCAAGAACACCTTTACTAATCTGCTCGATACGTCCTGAATAGATATAAGGCTACACAATCCAGAAAGTTCGCTCAGCAGAATAAATGTCAAGTAGCACATCACACCTTAATATACTACTTCTTTTGTTACCGTTTTTCAAGTCTATCTTGCGTTCCGTATTTAACGTAACTAATTCTTAGAACAAATGTTATCGATTTTGTTTTTCTTCTTCCGCTGCTGGGATATTCAAATCAGACACTTTTATGTTCGATTTTCCAGACATTTTTTTGTTGTTTTTATTGAAAAAAATTTGATTTTTCATTTGTTTTCTAAAGCATGATCTTCTTGTTTCCTATTTTGGTCAGATATGGATCATGCGTGACCACGATAACTAACGTACCTTGGGAAGCCTGTTGCGATAAGATTTCAACGACTTGCTCCTTATTTCGTTTATCTAATGATCCAGTTGGTTCATCGGCTAAAATGATTTTGCTATTCTTCAATAAGACTCTCGCACAGGCGATTCTTTGCTTCTCACCACCAGATAATGTGTAGATAGGCGTACTTAGTTTCTTGTTTATATTTACTTTTTTCAATGCCTCATACTTTGCTGTTCGCTTATCTGAAACATTTAAATTCGAAAACTTCAATCCAATATCTAAATTAAAATCGATTGTTTCATATTCAATCAACCCAAAATCTTGAAAAAGAATAGATATGGTATTTCTTTTTATCAAGCGCTTCTCTCTTCCAGTTAAATGTTTTGTTTCTTGATTAAATAAAATTGCCCTGAACTGAATTGATCATTCAATCCTAATATATTCAATAACGTACTTTTACCTGCTCCACTTTCTCCAACAACAGTCACAAGATCCCCAGCATCCGCAGTGAAACGATCCAAATGAAGAATCGTTTTGTTTCGAATGATTTTTTTCGCACCTTTTATCACTATCAACGGCTCCACTTGTTAACCTCCATTCATCAGCAATAACTGACTTTTCTTTTCTGTAGACAAAATAAAAACAACTGAAAGAATAAAATCAATGAAACTAAAGAAAAAAATATTAAAAAGATATTTAGGCTCTCTTTCTATAAGAAAAAGGAAGATTACACTTGTCGTCCCCCATTTGATGAGGTTCATCATGAAGAAATCTTTATACGTTTCAAAGAGCGAATAACCACTTGAACGAAAGATAGCGATTTTCCGACAATTGTAGACAAAATATATGCATAACATGACATAGCTCAACAAGAAGAAAGAAAAGAAAGTGAGTAAAAATATCTGTATCAAGTAATGAAATGATCTGCTTAACACTTTGACAGCTATCTCTTCAGTCTGAGTATACGGAAATGATAACTGCAAGTTATCACGTAACTAACTTTCTTCAATCAGCTCAAATAACCTTTCTTTCGACAAAGAGCCTATCTTGATCTTTAACGGTGGATAGATTTCTCCGCTGAGAATATTTCTTTCCCAATACGTACTGTTTTTCAATGTCAGTATTTCAACAACCGGATAATGTTCGATCCAGGGGATAGAAGGAATAAATGTATAAATGGGCTGATTGTTTTTTATAAATAGAAATTCCGGTTCTTTTTCACTGATTTCTTGATAATATTCTGTTATTTGCGCCAGGTCATTTTTTAAATCTGTATGTCTATATCGTTCAGGGATCAATATAACAGGGTGCGTTTCTTCTTCGGTTATTTGGATCAACCTTCCAGAGACATCAATTAAAGGAAATTTCTTAAGATAATTCAGATTTATTTTTATCCCTCTGCCAAACTGTTCGTTTTCTTCATTCAAGTAATCTGATACATTGACTAATATACTTCCGTTTTTATTCAAAGTTTCATATAATTCCTGATCTGTTGCTGATGCAAAACGATTGGAATAAATAAAATCCACGTGGTTTTTCCCGATGGTTACTGGATAAAACACATAATAGTCTTCATCAGCGATTTCTTTTGGAGGTTCATGGGAAACAGCTAACTGTGAAGAAGAAAAAACGATAGTTGCTAATTCGACATTGGCAACGGTCAAAAGAAGAGAAAACAACAAACCAAATGTAAAAAGAATGTATTGGATATAGTTGAACGCTTCTCTTAACGAAGCGATTTTTTCAACTAATAAAAGAGAAATCAAAGAGATACCATATATTCCGCTGAACAAGAAAACGTACATCTGGAACAAATAAAGAAATTGCTCCTTATAATACATAAAAATAAAACCACCAATGATTCCTGCAATTATGAATGTAATAATGATTTTCTTTTTCCCCAATAAACACCACAATACTTGATGTAATGAAAAGCCATTATTCAATAATAAACTGATTTCTTTATTCATCAATAAGAAAAAGGATGATAACAAAAGGAATAAAAGAATCAATCCAATAGTTAAATACACTCGATAATTATATACGTCTGTACTTGAAATAACCGAATACGAATAGCTATTTTCAAAGTCTTCAAAAATATTAGTCGCATAATCAGTGTGAAATGCTTGATTGAATCGATCAGTGAATAGTGAAATGAACCGTTCATAGTCTTCTTTTTCTCTCGTCATCAAGAAAAATTCACCTTCAAAATCTTTTATTTTGATCGATTCTTCAATGGACGTTACGCGAAAGGAGGTATTAGAATAGGGTACCTTCTCGTGAGAAGATTTGACATCCCCTTGATAATACAATGTCATTTCAAGCTTTGGCTGTATCTTGAAGTTCCAAGATGTATCTACTTCATTGGATTCATTTACTGTTTTTTTCATATAAGAAAGCTCAGTTTCTGATGAGACATTTTCAAATACCATGATTAGCTGCTCATATTCTTCTTGCCCAATAAAATGTTGTGGCAATCGAATCGGAGTATAAGTATCTGTTTGATGGAAAAATTCATTTGTCCGATAGAGTACCTGTTTATTTACACTAACCAAGGCAAAACCACTCATGATACCGATTACTATGATTGTGAGTAAAACTGTGAACTTTTTTTTGATTATCACCACTCTCCCTTACTTAAATGATTCTTCGATAAAATCATACCGTTTTTCATCAAAAAAACGTATCTATCAAGTGTATAGGTCATGTAGAATAAATCTATATACTGTAGAATCGAAAGGAGAAGAAGATGAACATCGGAGAAAAAATACGAACTTACCGCAGAAATTGTAAGCTTACGCAAAAAGAATTAGGCGAAAAAATCGGTGTTTCCGATAAAACGATTTCTAGTTGGGAAAATTCTCGTACAATGCCAGACCTTGAAATGCTGTCACTTTTACATCAGACTTTAGGTCTGCCGATTGATTTTCCTTCTATTGAATCAGCTACCGAATCAATAGAACCAACATTGCCAGACGAACCTCTTGTTATCAAGAAATCTTATTCATCAAAACAACCCTTCTCACTCAAAAAGACACTATCTTTCTTTCTGCTCGTCTTTTGTTTGGTCTATCTTTTTCTTATCAATTATCAATACAAAAATGAAACGATTGATCGATTCAATCCTTTTTTGAAACCACAAATCGGCTATACCACACTCCATGTAGGATACGTGGACAATTCCATCGAACATTGGGTATGTAATGATATCTTTGGCCATGGTACATGGCTGTCTTTTCACGCTGGAGAGGTAGAAAAAGGTAAGAATCATGCTGTAATCAAACACAAAGGAAAACACGTCATGAACGTTCGCCTGCTCTCTTGGGAAGCCATTCCCCCAGATTACCAAGAAATTCTCAGCAAAGACTATGACGATGCCTTAAAAAGAAGCCCTCAGGAGCCAGATAGGCATTAAGTAGGAGATGAACGTAGAGATAGAAAAAATCAATGCACATGATCTTATCAAAAAAAAACAGGGGTACAAATTAATTGAAAAAGCTTTGAGATGAAAGTTCCTAAATAAAAAAGTTCAGAATGATAGGTATTTCTGGCTTATAGTATAATATTTACGCCACAGCCTCCCAATGATTCTTTTTGGAATCATAATCAAGGATGGACATTCACAAAAATATTTTGCTCATTCGATCCGAATAGATTAACGACCAATCTAGTAAGTAATATAGATTGGTACGTAGTCAAGCTGCACATAATTTAGATCAATTTTAGTTCTTTTTTATATTTCTATGATCTGCTCATTTACTTTTATATGATGGCTTACAGTAACATAAATA